>CAJOLA010000093.1 GCA_905235275.1 uncultured Lachnospiraceae bacterium | reverse complement strand
CACCGGTCATGAAAGCTGTGTACAACAGTACAAAAGGCGGAGATATCCGCTGGAATAAGGCAAACGGTGCAGTGGGATATGCTGTATACAGATTCCGTCAGGCAGACGGGACAAAGAAGGTCGCGACGATCAACAGCGTAAATACGCTTCAGTGTTATGATACTGAAATTAAGAATTATTATGGAAGAGTGTACAGTTATTACGTAAAAGCCCTGTATAAGAAAAATGGTAAGACAGTAGCGGGCCCGGCAAGCGGCAGACTTACCCTGCAGCGTCTTGCCCCTATGGAGATCACTTCCGCGCAGTCTTCTTCCGCAGGAAATGTATCCGTGAAATACAAATGTGCTGCAGGCAGCAACAAGGCTTCAGGATATCAGATCCAGTATGCCGCGAGCAAAAATGATCTCACAGCAAGAAAGGGAACATATAAAGAAGTTACTGTAAAAGGAAGAAAGAACTTAAGCAAAACGATCAAAAGCCTGTCACGCGGAAAGACGTGTTACCTGCGGATAAGGGCCTATGTGACATACACGAACAGTAAAACGGGAAAACAAACAAGGACGTGGAGTCAGTACAGCAATATCACAAAGGTAAACGTAAAATGATAAAGATTACGCCCGAAAGGGCGTATGGGTAGAAATTATGATAAGCGTGTCTTAAATTTACAGGTGCGGAAAGGGACGGGTTAACAGCTCGTCCCTTTCATTTTTGAATTTTGAAACAATCGATGTATTTACATATTAATAACGACACCAGGGAAAATATCGATAAATTCCGAGAGAACAAAGAATATATCGATAAATTAAGTGATACACTTTATGATAAGTGCGTCTTTAATCTCATGGCATATGAATTGGTCCGTGGAATGAAAGTAATAATCTATGCGGATTGGGACAGGGAATAAACATATAACATAATCAGTTTTCCTCTGACGCGGATCCAGTAGGTTTTTCCTTTAGAGGCGGACCGTGTTCGCACGTAGTATGGAGTTGATGAATTCCACTGTTGTTTGTTTAACCCCAACACGTTCTGCGAAGAGAGATCCTTACATCGTTTCTCCTTTATTCCCATCTTTTTCCCGGCCTCAAGGAGATCAGATAATGCTATGTTGACCGCCTTACCGTTTACGGTCATTTGGTGAGCGCGAAGCCATTTGTTCGTTGGGTTGTAGGAAAAGGTAATGTCATAAGCGGGTGAAAGCTTCCATTTGCCGGTTCTGTCCATGATAAAGGAAATATTTTTTACGTGATCGTCCTGGTTAACTGCCAGGCAGTTAAACACCATTCTGCGATAAAATTGTTCAATGTCCTTATAATATAGCCCCAACTCTCGCATATAGGCAGCGGCCAATTCGTATCCGCATGCTTGTGGTTCCTGATAACTGATATGTGCCAAGGCCCCAAGCGACTGCATGTGAAGCTTTTTGCCGTTCTCTCTGTCAAAGCGCTTTGTCATAAAGTGATGACTGCCTTCAGACTCGTATATACGGCATGGGTTCATTATGATGCCAGCGTCTGTGGCCATAAGATAATATGCATACTCAATAAGCGTGTATTCAGGCTTATCCTCGAGCCCGTGATCGCCGTTTTTCTGAACATTATCAAACTTCATCAGCCAATAATCATAATCTGCCCCGAGCTGTATCTGTCCGGATTTGATCACATTTGTTTTTTCATTCCACGCTATAAGTGCTTTTGCCCTGGCCCCTCCGGCAGAACTGCCAACCTGCACCAGTTGGGAATATGTCAAATTCTCCTCCGCACTTAACGCCACCATCTCTCTGCCGGTCAAAATATCAGATGCGAACTTTACCATTTCGTCAACGTTGATTTTTTCGTCCGTGTCGTGAATATCTGTCGTGGCTGGAGCATACTCCCGTGCGCCCATTCCTCTTTTGCCGGTATAGCAAAGTCTGTCAATGGCGGTGAAATCGGACAATGTCCTCCCGTGAGACAAAAGCCACTGTTCGATGACAGTATTGCCGAACCGGTCCGGCAATGAATCTGCTACAAGTCCGGGCATTCCGTAAAAGGGCTCTCCGGAAAGATATGGAAACTCATAAATATTTCTGCTCAATGGCATGCGAAGCGGCGACAGCTCAATCCCGCTGCCGATGAAGTCCTCGTCATATTCGAATGTCGCGTAGGGCATACCTGGGTCTTGATGGATGATTCCTATTCGCGTACCCCATAAAATTACTTCCGCAGTATTATTCACTTCTCGTCACCCCATTTAAATTGTTTTTGCACTTTTTGTTTTCTAACGCGCTGTGGTGCCCCGACAGGCTTTTGCAAATAATAGCTTGGTCGTTTGGATTGGTCCGGGACGAGCACGTCAATGTTGTCCCCTAAGTCCAATGCCTCCAATATTTTAAATAAGGTTTCGGTTTGCACTGACGTCCCCTGCTCCAGCCTGGATATGCTTCTTCCTGAAATCCCGGCCTTATCTGCGAGATCCTGCTGTGACATACCCTTCATAATTCTATATGCTTTAATTCGGCTGCCAAGGGTCTGCATATAGTTTTCACTTGTTCTAAAACTGTTCATTATTTATGCGCCACCTTTGTCTATTTAATGGTTGTATTATACCATAAACAGACATTTTTGTCTATATAATACAACGAAAAAACAAAACCCAGACTTCGCATAGTCCGGGTTTTGCTGTAAAATTTAAGTATGATCAAGAAGCTCGAGACATTAATTATTTACAGTCTCCCGCTAATCTGACTATAATAATATTAATGTGTTCCCTCAGTCTACGCTGAACCCTTCTGCGCAAACGCCATTGATAAACATGACATTAAGGTCATCTACAATGAAATCATAAACCATTTCTTTGCGGCGGGTCTCAACTGCGGTTTTAACGCCGATCTTTTTACCATCCAACGTCAAAGCTTTTTTATCCCCTGCATCCAGAACACAGGCATAATCATTGCCGCCACAGAGTAAAACCATTGTGTTGCCGTGGTGTTCCACTTGCGGCCGTCGGTAAAGGTAACTTCTACAACCGGCATTTCGGCAGGCGCAATCACCTTAACAACCTTCCCGGTTCTTATGTTTCCGTCCTTATCAAGAGAGAGGACTTCATCGCCCGGCTTTATGTCTTTTATGAGCTTTGTTCCTTCCGGCGTAGATACTGTGCTTTCTCCGGTGAAGCAATGACCGAGACCTTTTGAGACACCATGTGCGACATCGAGAAGATATTCCCACCATTGCTTGCCTTCTCTGTCCTTGATTTTGCCGCCTGCGACGGTTTCGAGCGTCTCTTCGTCGAGCGGTGCAAACATTTTCTGGTTTTCTTCTGCTTTTTGTGTATTCTTCATCATTTCATTACCTCCTGATTTTAATTATTATTGGTTTTTCTGAAAGCGCATTCCTTCCGGCGAATAAATTCGCGGGCTTCCTGCGCATGGCTTTGTGACAAAAACTACATTCAACTTTATTAATCTGTTCTTTTATCTTTGTATATATATACGAAACAACCTGGGAATACCCACAAAAAAAAGGGAAAATTGACAAAGAGATCTTGCTGTACCGTATTTTGGCTTTGGGGGACGCGATGTCTCTGTATGTAAAG
>CAJOLA010000092.1 GCA_905235275.1 uncultured Lachnospiraceae bacterium | reverse complement strand
CGCGACGGTACCGCTTCTTAATCTGTTCTCGGCAACGCAGGAGGTTCAGGACATAGGAGTGGTTGCCCTAAGGATTATGGCTCTCGGCTTTGTCATGTCGGGCTTTGAGATAATTAATTCAACATTGTTCCAGTCCACGGGCGATCCCATGAAGTCTTTAATAGTTACAATCATAAGACAGGGATTGGCGCTGATTCCGTGTGCACTGTTGCTGGCACAGACCGGTAACGTCGATAATGTCTGGTGGGCAATGGTTATAGCAGAAGCAGTGGGCCTGTTGTTTAGTTTCATTTTTTACAGGGGCGCCCACAGGCGAATTAATAATTTAGCGAGTGAATAACAAAAATTTAAATACGAGGTAAAAAGAAATGTCTGATAATAAAAACAAAGTTTGGGTTACGGGTCACAAATCTCCCGATACGGATTCAATATGTTCCGCAATTGCATATGCCAATCTTAAGAATACGATTGATTCGGAAAAAGAATATATTCCTGCAAAGGCAGGCGACATAAGTAATGAGACGGCTTTCGTTTTGGAATATTTTGGATTAACCGAGCCCCATACGCTTAAGGATGTACGTCCTCAGCTCAGTGATGTTGATTTTCATCACGTAAAAGGCGCAGATAAGGAAATGTCCATCCGATCCGCATGGGAGAAAATGAAGGAAGAGGATATAGTGACACTTCCCATTGTTGACGGTGATGAAATTGAAGGAGTAGTTACCATTGGAGATATTTCCCGCTCCGTATTTAATGTATTTGACGGTATACATATTTCAGAGGCCGCAACACCGTTCAAAAACATTAAAGAAGTATTGAACGCAGAGGTGCTTTCGGGAGATGAGTCAAAGGTTTTTGATGACGGAAAGGTAACGGTATCTGCAAGAGTATCCGCATCCATGGCTGAGACCGTAGGTGAAAATGATATAGTTCTTCTTGAGAATGTAAAAGAATCTCAGATGAACGCTATTGAACTTGGCGCCTCCTGTATCATTATGTGTAATAATGCGGACGTTGATGATGATGTTATAAAGCTTGCAAAAGAAAAGGGCTGCAACGTTTTAAGGACCAGGTTCGATCCTTTTACCTGCGGAAGACTCATTACTCAAAGTATTCCTATTCGCAGCATTTGCAAAAAAAGAGATGCGCTGATTACATTTGAGTTAAATGATTATGTCGAAGATATCACCGAACATATAACCGGTGTAAGATACAGATATTTTCCTGTTGAAGATGAAAACGGCAAATATGTGGGAATGGTATCAAAGGGTAATCTCCTCAGTGCCGGAAAGAAAAAGCTCATACTTGTGGACCATGAAGAAAAAACTCAGGCGGTTGACGGTATAGATACTGCCGAGATATTGGAGATAATAGATCATCACAGACTCGGAGGCATGACAACTCCGTCTCCGCTTTATGCAAGAGTTCAGCCCGTAGGCTGCTGCTGTACGATAATTTACGAGATGTATAAGGAAGCGGGAGTGACTCCCGATAAGAAGATGGCGGGACTCATGCTTTCTGCTATTATTTCGGATACATTGCTCTTTAAATCCCCGACTTGTACACCTGCCGATAAGAAGGCGGGAGAGGAGCTTGCAAAGCTTGCGGGAGTTACTGCCGAAGACTTCGCAAAAGAGATGTTTAAGGCGGGAAGCGACTTGGGTTCAAAAGAGCCTAAGGAGATTTTCTTCATGGACTTTAAAAAGTTCGAGATAGAAGGAAAAAATATTGGAGTAGGTCAGGTAAGTACCATTAATTCCGACGAGATAGATGATATTCACAAGAAGATATCGGGAGTTATGGATGAGGTTCTTGCGGAGAAGGGACTTGATAATGCATTCCTTATGATTACTGACATTATGGAAGAATCTTCAAAGGTCGTATGTGGCGGTAATGATGGAATAAACATCATTGAACAGGCTTTCGGAAAGAATGCCGAGGGTGATGCGGTTTATCTTGAAGGAGTTGTTTCCCGTAAGAAGCAGATGATTCCCGGAATAATGGGGGTTTTACAATGAAAAGGATAAGACCTGATGAGCCGTGCTGGTGCGGATCCGGCAAATGCTACAAGGATTGTCACCTTGATTTTGATAAAAAACTGAAGATGTATCAGAACAAGCACGCGACGGTGCCAAAAAGGAATATGATTAAGACTCCGGAGCAGGTGGAAGCCATAAAAAGAAGCGCCAAGATAAATATTGCGGCGCTTGATTATGTGGCGGAAAATATCGGACCGGGGATAACCACTCAGGAAATCGATGACATGGTTTATAAAATCACGACCGAGATGGGTGGTATACCGGCGCCGCTAAATTATAACGGATTTCCAAAAAGCGTATGTACCTCGATAAATGAAGTGGTATGTCACGGTATTCCGTCAGAAAGCAGAAAGCTCATGGAAGGTGATATTATAAATGTCGACTGTTCAACGATTCTTGACGGTTATTTCAGTGATTCGTCACGTATGTTTGAGATAGGCGACGTCAGCGAAGAACGAAAAAAGCTTGTGCGCGTGACAAAAGAGTGTGTGGAGCTTGGACTTGAGAAGGTGCAGCCCTGGAAGTTCATGGGTGACATGGCTGACGTAATTCAGT
>CAJOLA010000091.1 GCA_905235275.1 uncultured Lachnospiraceae bacterium | reverse complement strand
TTGTTATTACCGTTGTTGGCGTTGTTGTTATTTCCGCCGCCATCAGTTCTGTCTTTTTCGGTTTTTATAATGGCACCGGTAATTGCATTAATGTCATAATCATATTCCGTATCACCGGATTTGAATTCAATGTCATAAATCATGACACCGTCTTCATATTCCAATTCCGATTCATAGTCTCTGACACTGTCCGCCGACACTTGGGCGTTTCCTATGGCTATGTCTTTTGCCTTATCATCTCCGATATAGGCCTTATCACTTGCAGTCCCCACACTGGCAAGCTTATCGGAGGATGATTTTTGGAGAAGATTAAGCTCATTTATGGACAATGCCACCAGATCTTCAAATGTATATCTTCCCGTCTTATCGATTACATCCTGTATAAGCTGAGCTTTTCCCGCCGTTATCCCGTATTTTTGGGCGAGCTCGATAAGCTCCGTATTATCACCTATTGTCTGACTTAATATGGCCGCGTTGTAGTTGTCATTCTTGAGAAATGCGTTTATCTCATTGAGGAGGCTGTTTTGCAACTGCTCCGCTTCGTTAAAATCATCCGAATCAACACTGATAAGAATTGAATTGGATATATCGCTTAAGTATCCTTTGCTAAGCATCGAACCTACTAAAGCGTTAACCGCCACTTCCAGGTCGGTCCCCTTAAAGTCCATCGTGCCTATAATTTCTTTCGCGTCATCTGTGGTAGGATTAACACTCATAACCTTGTGTTTCTTGTCTACGCGAATCTCCAGACCCGGATTGACATCCAGGGACACCGTCGCTGCGAGCACCGACGTAGCGTTACTCAGACTTAATGCCACAATGGCTATTACGACCGCTGCCGCAACAGCAATTGAAGTCAGGATTGTTATAATCTTTCGTTTTGACCCTTTTTCTTTTTTGGGTTTTTGAGGTTCTTTATCTTTGTTGATATCCCTCATTATGTCGTCAAAGACATCAGGTGTAGCTTTTACGAATGCATCTGATATCTTTTGCTCTAACTCTTCATTCGTCATAAGCTCCTCCCTCCGTCAATTTGTCATTTAACTTCTTTAATGCACGGTTATATTTTGATAAAACCGTCGCCAGCGGAATTTCCAGGAAATCCGCTATTTCCCTATGCTTATACCCTGATACGGCATGAAGAATAACAATCTGTCTCTCATCATCAGCCAGAATCGTCATGCATTCTTTGATAATCAGACTGTCCTCTGCCGACAAAGTATTATTAATCGCGCCGAAATTCTCCATATCTTCATCCGGGGCATCTGCCTGTTTTGAGTTTTCCCTGAATTTCTGCATACAAAGATTCTTTGTAATTGTGAATATCCATGAAAACGGTTTACCGCATGGAGAATATCCCGGTGCCGCATTGTATATCTTTAAAAAGCAATCATGCAATACATCCCCGGCATCGTCGCTGTTTTTCAACAGGGAGAATGCGTAACCGTAAACGGATGAGCTGATACTGTCATAAAGATTTTTCATGTAATCCGTATTGCCTTTGGCAATCTCAACAATATATTTTTCCACCAGAAGATCTTTATCTTCTTTTTTATCTTTCCATTCATTTATATCAGTTATATCATCCGCGCCGTACGCCATGTCATCACCTGCCTTCCTGAATTAATCAGGATTTATCTTCGGATAAATTCTTTATCAACATCAACTATTCTGCCCGTATTGGCATTTATCTCATATTCATACTTATAGTTTCCGGCTCTGAAATCGATCTCGTAAATCAATACGCCGTCTTCTCTGTCAAGCTCGCTTTTATAACCCGTAATATTTGATGCTGAAACCTTTGCATGCTTAAGGGCAATATTTTTTGCATTTGCAGCCGTTATCTTAGCTGTTGCCGTTGTCTTCTTAGCTGTTGTTGTTGTTTTCTTAGTTGCAGTCGCCTTTTTAATGGCTTTCTTTTCAACTTTTGTTATTTTACCAGTCTTAGCATTAACGTGATAGTCATATTCGTAATTATTGTAATCAAATTCTATGTCATAATATAAAACGCCCTTTTTGGAATCTAGTTCTATTTCATAGTTACTGATCTTATTTGCAGACGCATTTGCATGCTTTAAAGCAATATTCTTAGCGCTTGCTCTTGTAATTGTTGTTGTTTTGTTTGTTGTCGCGGTTGCGGCATATGTATCAGCCGGAGTCATCGCAACACTGCCTGCCGTTATTATCGTGCCGGCAGCTAACGCTGACATAACACCTATCACCCTTTTCTTGGAAAATATATTCTTAATTTTCATTTTAATGCTCCTTTCAGATGCATGTTTTATTGTTTTTTTACCTCTTCACTTATATAACGCGCCAAGTTTTCATTTTATTGCACGATTTTAAAAAAAAATTTAAAAACTTCCAAAAAAGCATAGAAATTACGCAATCATCAGGGACGGTCCCGCAAGCCTTCGCCCAGCATCCCGCTTAATCCATAATAAACGCCCCCGCATTTAATCCCCCAAGCTTAACGCATCGCTTCAACGAATCAAATCGAACGCAACTGTTATGCGAACGGGGAGACCCGGTGCTTGAGAAAAATTCCGCTTTTCTTTGGGACCCGGGCGCGCATTCGGTTCGCACAAATCATCACGCCGATATTCACTTAGATGAACCGGCCTCCGGATATGAAGAATTTACAGACCAACCGAATCGTTATATGAGATGTAAAACCTAAGCCCGAAAATATCCGCCACGCTTAAAGGGCCCGTGCGCGCATTCGGTTCGCACAAATCATCACGCCGATAATTTACTTTGCTGAACCGGCCTCCGGGTCTAAAGAATTTAAAGACCGACCGAATCGTTATAAACGCGAACGAAACGACT
>CAJOLA010000090.1 GCA_905235275.1 uncultured Lachnospiraceae bacterium | reverse complement strand
ATTCTTTAGACCCGGAGGCGGTTTGGCAAAGTAAATATCGGCACACGGATTTGCGCGAACCGAATGCGCGCACGGGTACCTGAAGCGTGACGGAACTTTTCGGGCTTAGGCTTTCCGTTTATATAACGATTCGGTTGGCCGTAAAATCCCACAAGACCGCGCCTTTAAAGCTCGGGGAATTGAACGCGGATGCCTAAACGTGGCGGGGAGCTGTCACCTGCCATATCTTCATATCGGTTAATTCGGAACACAATGACACAAAAAGCTGCCAAAAAACCTGCCGGGTGACAGCCCCAAAAAAAGCAGCCGCAAAGAACCGTCGCACCGGCAATAATGACAATCTTAAAATACCGGCTTCCCCGGGAGTTCGGAAACGAGGGTAAACATCATTGCCGAAAAGACATTTTTTATACATTTTTAATAATTGGTGTTATAATAAATACGTATCCTGTTTCTCAAAACAATGCATCATAGTTTAAAGGTGTTTGTTATGGGTAAGAAATTTTTTAAAGGGAAACTTTTTGCGGGATTAACGGCTGCGGTTTGCGCCGTATCAGTTACGGTCGGCGTATCGTATGCCGATTCCGTCGAGGAACTTAATGAAAAGCGAAATCAGGCGGAAAGTGAACTGAGTGATGTTGAATCACAGTTGTCATCTCTCCTTAAAGAGATGAGCGATATCGATGTACGTGCTTCGGATATCATAGCTGATATTTATGAGAATGATGTGCAGCTTGGACTTGAACAGGAAAAGCATACACAGCAGTATCATGATATGAGGCTTCGTATTCAATTCATGTACGAGAACAGAACCGAACGCATTGAGGAATCTTTACTGAGCTCCAAAAGCATGGGAGAATTTCTTAACTCAGCAGGTTATTTTCAAAATATCTATTCTTACGACAGGGACAAACTTGACGAGATAGAAGAGACTGAGAAGCAAATCCAAAAGATTGCTACCAGTCTTAAGGCTGATCTCGAAGAGGTTGAAGTCGCAAGAGCAGAGATGGCTGAGAAACAGGCGGAGATTACCGATATTGTTACTCAAAAAAGAGAAGAGATCACGCAGATTGATTCCGAGATAACGGCTGCGGCCATTGCGGCAGCTGAAGCGCAGGAAGAGCAACGAAGGCAGGAGGAAGAGCAGGCCGCAAGACTTGCCGAAATCGAAGCCGAGGCTAAGAGAGCGCTCGAGAACAATGCCGATTCGCAGGAAGACGATGAAGAAGAGGTAATCGTTGCCGATAACAGGAGTCAGAGACAGGATACACGAACACCGGAACGTTCGCGGGAGGAAGAGAGGGCAAACGTCACGGCGGCGACGACGCAAGCGACGACCGTGGCAAGAACCACTCAGGCTGCAACAACTGCAGCGGCAAGAAAACCCGAACCCGAACCGCAACCTGAAAGACAAACAAATCAAAATAACAATTATAATTCAGGAAATGCATCTTCCGGAAAAGCTCAGCTTGTTGCAGAATACGCGAGAACCAACAACGGAACTTTTCCATGCACATACGGATGGTGCGCTGCGTGGGTTTCAGGTATTTATGCCAAAGCGGGAGTTACGCCTCCTCACGGAAACGCCATAGACTATTGGAATAAATGGTCTTACTCGGGCGGCACGGGAAAGTATAACATTCCCGTGGGGGCATGTGTTATAAGTTCCGGAGCAGGATTTCTTGCAGAAACCTACGGTCATATCGGTATTTATATCGGTAACGGACTCGTAGCCAATAATGTGGGATATCTGAGAATAGAATCAATAGACAGTTTTGACTATTCGGCTACCGCAACATGCCAGGGTCATACCGGCTATATAGGCTGGGTTTGGCCAAACGGAATACCCCTAAATTAAAAAACAAAAGTGAATCAAAAAATCGTCCTTATCATTAACGATAAGGACGATCTTTTTTATGCAGATGGTGGGACTTGAACCCACACGATGTTGCCACCGGCAGATTTTGAGTCTGCTGCGTCTGCCAATTCCGCCACATCTGCGCACGACGGATAGTTTATCATAGGGGTTTTTAAAAATCAAATTTTTTTGTGACATATGATAAGAATAATACTATAATTAAAAAATAAAAAAACAAAGGTCGGTTAACTGATATGGGAAAAAAATTAATGCTCGTTGACGGGCACAGCATACTTAACAGAGCGTACTACGGACTGCCGCCTCTTACGAGTGCGGACGGTACGCCTACGGGAGCAATATACGGCTTTCTTAACATATTATTTAAGTTTTTGGATGAAGAAAAGCCTGATGCGTTAGCGGTTGCTTTTGACGTGTCGGCTCCGACCTTCAGGCATGAAAAGTACAAAGAATATAAGGGAACGCGCAAGCCGATGGATCCGGACCTTAAGGTACAGGTTCCTCTCATAAAAGAAGTGCTTAAGTCCATGAACATAACGATAGTGGAAAAGGCGGGATGGGAGGCCGATGACATCATCGGAACCCTTTCAAAAAGATTCGCAAAAGACGGCGGTGTCGTAACCATCGTATCGGGGGACAAGGATTTGCTTCAATTGGTTGATGATAATATCACCATGAAGAATCCCAAAACAAGCAGGGGACAGACCACGGTCGTAAATTATACGCCCTCGGATGTATATGATGAGTACGGCGTTACGCCTGAAGAGTTTGTCGTGCTTAAAGCCATCATGGGAGATACGTCAGATAATATCCCGGGGGTAAAGGGCGTGGGACCAAAGACTGCGGCACCGATCGTTGCGCAGTATCACACTCTCGATGAGATAATCGCTCATATCGATGATTTAAGCTCCGCTTCTCTTAAGAAGAAGATGCAGGAAGGGGTTGAGTCGATGAAGCTCAGCTTCTTTCTTGCTAAGATCGATACCGATGTGGAGCTTGACTTTGATGCGGAAAATGCCGGTTTTGATAATATGTTTAATGATGAGTCGTTTGAGTTCTTTTCACGATTTAATTTTAAGTCCATGCTTAACCGGTTCGGGGATACACCCCCGCCTAAAAACATAGACATTCCGAAAGCGACGTATGTAAAAGACAGAGCGGGTGCGGAAACCCTTCTGTCTGAAGTAAAGGATATTCTAAGCGGCGACGGAAGCATCGGGATTTCGGTTATAAAGACCGAAAAGCAGGAGAGCATCAT
>CAJOLA010000089.1 GCA_905235275.1 uncultured Lachnospiraceae bacterium | reverse complement strand
ATAATCCTTTAAGGACTCAAAATCGCCCGGGGTATCATACTCAATCGCGGGAAACGATAATACGTCAGTCGCATTATTAATTCCTCTGAAATCGGTATTTATCTCTTTTATGTAATCGTCATCGGCTATTGTTACGTTCACCTCTGTCGCATAAGGACACCCTTCAACCTCAAGTGCCTTCTCAATCACATCCCTAATGACATCTTCATAGTCGGGTATATCAAGTGAAATGTCTGTATCATAAGAAATATTTACGCTCATTTACCGTTCCTCTTCTTCTCGCCTGCCTTGGATTCATATTCGTCGTAGGCCTTTACAATCTTTTGCACTAACGGATGGCGCACAACGTCCCGCGCCGAAAGCTTCGCAAAGCCTATGTCATCGAGCTTTCCCAGGACCTTAACAGCCTCATCAAGTCCCGATTTCGTGTTATCCGGCAGATCCTTTTGCGACTGATCTCCCGTTACGACAACCTTTGAACCAAATCCTATCCTTGTAAGAAACATCTTCATCTGAGACGGCGTCGTATTTTGCGCCTCATCAAGGATGATATAGGCATTATCAAGTGTACGTCCCCTCATGTAAGCAAGAGGCGCCACCTCTATCACGCCCTTTTCCATATTTGCATTAAAGCTCTCTGCACCCATAATCTCAAAAAGAGCATCGTAAAGCGGTCTTAAATAAGGGTCTACCTTGCTTTGCAAATCACCGGGCAAAAATCCCAGCTTCTCACCCGCTTCAATGGCTGGTCTTGTCAGGATAATTCTCTCCACTTCTTTCTTTCTGAATGCGTTTATGGCCATGGCCATTGCAAGATATGTCTTTCCGGTTCCCGCAGGTCCCATGCCGAATACAATCATATGCTTTCTCATCATGTCGACATATGTCTTTTGCCCCATTGTCTTGGGCTTTATCAGCTTGCCCGCAAAGGTACGGCATATCACATCTCTGTCTGCTTCAAGAACGGCTTCTTCCGCGTCTTCATTTGCCATCTCGATGGCGTAATCCACGTTTTGATCCGTCACGAATCCGTTGGATACGGCAAGCTCAAGAAGCGTCTTTAATACCTGAACCGCTTTCCCGGTACCATCTTTGTTGCCGAGAACCTTTACGCCCGAATCTCTGGATATAACGGATACATCAAAGGCTTTTTCAATTTTTTTCACGTTCGTATCAAAAGGTCCGAATACCATGCCTCCGAACTGGGCCGGTATCTCCACATTTGCTTCGATGATTGTCATAGGCCACCCCTTAAACCTTATTTCAGACATTATATCAAATACACCAACAAAAAACACGACCCTAAAAGGGCCGTGTCCGTATATCTTAAGTATCAGTTATATTTGCGTTTTCTGGCCGCTTCTGACTTCTTCTTGCGACGCACGCTTGGTTTTTCGTAATGTTCTCTTTTACGAATCTCCTGCTGAATACCCGCTTTGGCGCAGTTTCTCTTGAATCTGCGTAATGCGCTGTCTAAAGACTCGTTCTCTTTAACGATAACGTTTGACATGCTTTTTTCCTGACCACCCTTCTCTTTCGGATTGTGCCAATAATACATTCTTGGGTATTTTAGATGCACTCCGAATATTATAACACGAAAAACTTTTTCGTCAATGGATTTTTAGGAAATCGGACTTACTTTGCAGCGTCCAGGGTTGCCTGTGTGGTCTTTTGCACGTATTCGCTGTTTTCCATGTGATAATACGTAATATCAACCGTTTCGCCCTTCTTATAGTACTTCATGATACCCTGAAGGCTTGAAAGCGTGGTAACGGATTTCCCGTCAAATGAGGTAATGATGTCATAAGCGTCAAGACCGGCTTTTTGTGCGGCTGAGCCCTCTTCCACGGATCTTATCATTAACCCTTGCGGATATCCGTACTGTGCATGTATGTCACTCGTAATGTCTATACCGGATATGCCTAAGAATCCTGCTTCCGCATCAGATACCTTTTCTCTTGTTTCCTGTGTCATAAGAGAATCTATAAGGTCTTTAACCTTGGAAATAGGTATGGAGTAGGCCATGTTCTCAACTCCGTAGGAACCGTCTTTTGCAAAGTTAATTCCTATAACCTTTCCTTCCGAACTGATAAGCGCACCGCCGCTGTTTCCGGAATTAATGGCGGCATCAGTCATAATAAGACCTGTATATTTCACGGAATCGATATCGATTGAACGATTCAGTGCGCTGATATAACCTACCGTAACGGACTGACCTTCTCCGAGAGCATTTCCGATGGCAACTACCGGCTGGCCCACAACCTCGGAATTGGAATCGTCAAGCTGTGCAATGGCGATAGCGCCCGCAGTCTCTTCGTCCATATCCTTTAATTTAACGGCAACGACCGCAACGTCATCTGCCGAAGACGATCCTTTAATGGATGCGCCTGCGGTCTTTTCGTTTACGAATTTACATTCGAGATCGTCCATCTCTTCAACGACATGCGCATTGGTAAGAATAAGAAGCTCATCCTCGTTCTTGCCCACGATAATTCCCGTTCCGCTGGCCTGGGCCTGATAATTTTGCGGTCCGAAGAATGTATTCTGGGAAACCGTAGCTTTTCCGACGATCTCTACCATTGCAGGAAGTATAGCATTTGCAATGGTCGTAACGTTCGGATTACCGAGTGCCGGAGTTTTATCCTTATCGGTATCGGAATCGGAAACAGGTATTGCCGTTGCAATCTGCGTCTGTGACGAAGCGTTACCGCCTATCGTTCCCGTAGCGACTCCTCCCGCATACGAAACACCCGTAAATACTCCGCCCGCGATGGCACCGAACGCTATGGCAGTCGGTATGAGCTTTGCCCATTTACCGGATTTCTTTTTCTCTTTCGGTTCTTTATCGTCTTTGCCTGTATCTTCGGAAGCATTGGAAAATACAAAATCGTTTTCCGTACTTCTTACGTCATCATCGCTTATGGACTCAAAGTGATTGGAAAAATCAAAGTCATCCTTTGCATCCTTTACGCTGTCTTCGCTTTTTGGCTCGAAGTGATTGGAAAAATCAAAGTCATCCTTCGTATCACTTATGTTATCTTCGCTTTTTGACTCGAAGTGATTGGAAAAATCAAAATCATCCTTTGTATCCTTTACGCTGTCTTCGCTTTTTGGCTCGAAGCTGTCGGAAAATACAAATTCTCTTTCATTATCTCTTCC
>CAJOLA010000088.1 GCA_905235275.1 uncultured Lachnospiraceae bacterium | reverse complement strand
TCATCGTGGAGGATGAGGCGAGCACGAGGACCGTCAACGTCGGGTGCAAAGTCAAACTGCACGACATCACCTTCCGCCGGTGCGCCAATCTCCTGCACTTGCTCTCCGGCAATCATCATCAGTCCTCGGTCGGTTGTGAAGACCACTCCGGCATCTATCGGCGTGACGGAACGCGGGTTGTTACAAACGTCCCGAGCCAGCACACGTGAGTTGGAATAGGTCATCTGTCCGCTTGCATCGACGAAGAGCGCATACACGCCATCTTTGCAGAAGACGTACAACGGCGCGTCACCGGTCTGACCTGTACCAACCGCAATAGTGTTCGATATAAGCGCCAATATCTCCGCAGAGCCTACTTGATACGTATTCTGCACCGGGAAGAACATGGGCTGATCCGTCTTGCTCACCTTCAATCCGTTCGGAAAATACTCCTCCGCGTTTTGTATCTTTACGAATTCCTTCATATCTTTTTCTGTTGGTTCAGTAAAGACCTCTGGATGGGTCATCGCTTGCCACATACTAATAGGTTTTAAGTCCGGATCTATGTAATATGCGATATTAAGATATGGATGCGGTTTTAACTTAAACGTTCCCCTGTGATAAACCCATACTTCTCTTTGTTCGATGTCCGTTGTTTTAAAATAGAAATAATATATCTCCATCTTTTCGGCTCTCGCATCGGGATATGTAAGTAATGGATTTAGAGCCTCTATAAAGTTAGATGTATATTCAGGAGCCGTAGAGGTATCGTAAGCAGGAATCCATCTACAAACCGTTTGTTTGTTATTTCCTCCGATATTGATATTTACTTTAATTAAGAAGTACGGAGCATTTATACTTATCATTTGTTGTTGCATACTTTCATCCACATTTTCCTCGATATTTACACGATCCTTTGTGTATTGTAAATACTCATCGTAATTGTCCGCCAGATTAGGCAGCACACGTTGTCCGTCTGCATCTGCGGGGAACCATGCGCCGTCCTGTACCTTGACCGAATGGTTATGCAAATGGAAAAGGTCTATCGGATAACCAAAGAACGGATAAGACTTATAGTTAGCAATATGCAACCGACTATTATAATTATAACATATTTTTGGTAAATAGGTTGTTCTTAAAAGAGACTCAGTCTCTAACCTTTTTTGCTCCGAAATATCTTTAAGGATAAATTTACTTTCTGGTAATGTTAAATCTACTACAGGATTATCTTTTAATAGTACCAATTCGTTTTTATTGTAACTTTTTAACAAAAAAAACGGAGAATGTAGCAAATCATAAATAATTTCTTTGTTTGATCGTAGCTTAGGTATATAAGACCATGCATTGTTGGCTATTGAAACTACTCCACCATATATAAGATCTTCTTTGTAAATTATCTTACTTTTATAATTTTCTCCTGCGTAATATCTGTTTTCTTCATCCGTTTTGTCTTTGTCATATTGTGGCGACTTTTTATAAGCATCCTCCGATGATTCAAATATATCAACTGGTTCTGTAATAAACACATCAAGAGCAGATATTATATCATTATCTATAAAGTCATAATTTTCAAGTGAGATAATTAAATCTGAACCAACAACACATGTTATCCAATCACTCCAATCAACTAAATCATGAGTAGAGCCGCTTTTATGATAATCAAGTTGACCACTTGAAAATACTGGAGGAATAGAGTTCGACTCAAAAACATGATTAGGATGTGAATCTGCATTATAATTCACTACTACAAAACCAGAACCATTACCAGGGAAATGAACATTATCTGGTATTGGATAATTTCTCGTTTGTCCTATACCTGTACGTTCGTCATTATCTGTACTTAATCGGGGTAGAATTGGTATGTGTTTTTCATTATATATATACCCAAATTGGATGTCTGAATCATTGACTTCAGTAATTATTGAATCTAAATCAACACTTGTTCCATTTATACGATATATACTGCTTTTTGCATTCTTGCCCATATAAGTAAATTCTCTTGGAAAAACTAATATGGGTTGACTGGCAAATGCGTGAGAGCCATCATATAAACGGCAAGCTACTACAACCAAGAAAGGTTTAGTAAACTGATTTTTTTCTGTTGCTTCCGCAAACATAGAAATCATATCATCATGCACACGATGAATCGTCATTTGCGCAGAATCATCATGTTTAATACGTTTTATATGCCAATATTCATCTTCACTATCTGAAACAGGCTCATATAAATTAAAATGTACCTGTCCAAATGGATAAAGAGAGCGGTCTGTTGGTTTTCCATTTACATTAGTATTAAACTCAATATATTGATTATCTCCGGTCTTGAACACAAAGTACTCAAAATCGTCACTCTCGTCAATAACCGTCAGTAAGTGACCGGTCTGCGTGATCCATATATTTCCCTGAGGAACCTGTCTGCGTCCATCCCGCGGGAAGGCTGACCTCGGCTACAGTGTAGACGCTGTCCTTCGGAATGCCGCTGATGGTGACAGATCCATCCTTCTTAAGGGTTGCCGTCAGCTTTCCGCCCGTAAGCGAAACACCACTGCTGCCGGATGCGATTGTGGCAAGAACATCACCATCCATGGGCCTGCCATATTTATCAGTCAGCGTGACCTCAAAGTTAAATGTCTGGTCCGCGCTGCCGGCAGTAACACGTTTAGTGACCTTCAGAGAACCGGTCAGTTCATCCTCCTCGGGCGGTTCTTCTTTATAAGTGTTGTTAAATACTACGCCGTCATCATCATAGCCGACCACAGCTGCCATAATGCCTTTTCCGTTATCAGCGACTTCAACAGTCACTGTTTCGGTATGCTCATCATAATTGATGTTTTCATCCGTACCGGCTTCTTCTTTTATGACATAGGTATGTGTCCCGGCCGTTGTATACTCGATCGAATCAAACTTGAAGACACCGGCTGTTCCGTTGCTTACTTTTTCAACAAGCGTCTCCGCTCCACCTTCTCCAATCTCGTACAGGCTGAATTCAAACGCATCCTCTTCAGCCAGCTTATCGCCCAGCCATTTGGTACCGATGATCTGGATCTGCGCGGTGTTCGGATCATATTCATTCGTAAAGTCCGAATCGGCGGAACCGTTTGCCGGAAGGGTTCCCGAGGAATTATTCTCCTCCACCAGCTTCCAGCCGTCAGGCGTCTCCTCCCAGATCTGATAGGTGGCATTGGCAGGAAGATC
>CAJOLA010000087.1 GCA_905235275.1 uncultured Lachnospiraceae bacterium | reverse complement strand
TATCATATCGGAAAATGCTCTGCACCCTGTGCAGGGCTTATTTCAAAAGAAGACTATCGGGAAGGAATTGAATCGGCGGTTAAGTTTCTTAAAGGGAATCACGAGGATCTCTTAAAAGAGCTGGAATCAAAGATGAAAACGGCCTCCGAAAACATGGAATATGAGGATGCGGCAGGCTACAGGGATCTTATAATCAGTCTTAAGCATATCATCGAAGGACAAAAGATAACCGAGGATAATGATGCCGACAGGGATATCCTTGGGCTTGCCGTTAAGGATGCGGACGCCATAGTTCAGGTATTTTTCATCAGGAACGGAAAGCTTCTCGGGCGTGACCATTTCCATATGAACGTGGCGACGGGAGATACCGAAAAAGACATACTTTCACAGTTTGTAAAGCAGTATTACGGCGGGACGCCGTATGTCCCGTCTAATATTCTCATGAGAGAAGAGCCTGATGATGCGGCCGCGATTGAAGACTGGCTGACAGGTCTTAGGGGTCAGAAGGTGCATATTATCACTCCCAAGAAGGGCACGAAGGAAAAGCTCATCACCCTTGCCGATGAGAATGCCGCGCTTATATTAAAAAAGGACGCACAGCGCATAAAGCTTGAGGAAGCGCGCACCACGGGCGCTTTAAAGGAGATAGAAAGGCTGCTCGGTCTGGATGATATCCACAGAATCGAGGCTTATGACATTTCCAATACAAGCGGTGTGGAATCGGTCGGATCCATGGTGGTCTTTAACGACGGTAAGCCCGGGAAGCATGATTACAGGAAGTTTAAGATAAAAACGGTCAAAGGACCCGATGATTATAAAAGCATGGAAGAGGTTCTTACCAGAAGACTTACGAAGCTTACGCAGTCGCCTGATTCCTTCGGGAAGGCTCCCGACCTTATTCTTATGGACGGAGGGAAGGGGCAGGTAAATATCGCGCTTTCCGTAATACAGAGGCTGGAGCTTGAGATACCCGTAGCCGGAATGGTAAAGGATGATTTTCATAATACGAGAGGGCTTTATTTCAATAACGAAGAGATAGAGATTGATAAGCACAGTGAAGGCTTTAAGCTGATAACAAGAATCCAGGATGAGGCTCACAGATTTGCGATTGATTACCACAGAAAGCTTCGGGGTAAGGCCCAGACCAGGTCAATCCTTGATGATATTCCGGGGATCGGCGAGAAGAGAAGGAAGGCTCTCATGATGCATTTTAAGGATATAGACAGAATCAGAGAGGCTTCCGCAGATGAGATTATGGAAGTCGAGGGGATGACGAAAAAGTCGGCTTTAAGCGTTTATCAGTATTTTCACTGACTTAAAATTATGGTAAAATATGCAAAATATCATGATAATAACCATGATTATACAAGGAGAAAAATATGAGTTCCGAGATAAAAATTAATCGAAATCAAAGACGTTGGCATAAATACGGCAAATTGATTATCGGTCTTGCGATTGCGGCAGCAGCGGTTATTGTTATCATTTGCATCGCTGTGGCGGCAACAGGAAACAAAGGAGGGTCTCAGACTGTGGCTCAGTCAGAGACTGCGACCTCCGAGGAGGTAATTACCGACAGTAACGGGAATACCATTACGTCCGAAGATGTCACCGAACCCGCAAAGACATCCGTTAAAACAGTGTCCGGAAAGCCGGCAGCAACTGAGTTTGCGGCAAAATCCGCCTTTGAAAAAAGCGTATTTATGGGTGATGTCTTCATTAACACTTTATCTCAGTATGACTATATAGATGATTATTATATCTGGACATCCAATTCCTTTTCGACTCAGAAGGCTGACGGATATGTAAAGGATGCGGCCGAGCTTAAGCCCGAGAAGATATACCTGATGTTCGGATTTGATGATGCGGGGCTTTTTACGTTTGATGAATCGGTTAAGAATTACGAAAAGCTTATTGCCGACATAAAAACAGCCTTACCGACGACGCAGATTTATCTTATTTCGGAGCTCCCCGTAACCAAGGAATTTGATTCGGAGCCGGGAGATATAAATCAGGACGCACTTGATGCGATTAATGATCAGATGCAGGAGAGGGCATCGGCGCTTGGCGTTACATATATTGATGTTGCAACTGCATTTAAATCCGGAAAGAATATAGCAGACGAATATGCAACACCTGACGGATACCATATAAAAGAGACATATTATCCATTTGTATTGAATAATATAGCGGAACTGACACGATGAATTTTTACAGTCTTTCTTTATTCCCTGATATGATAAACGAATGCTTTAACACAAGCATTACGGGACGTGCCGCACAAAAAGGCATTATTTCCCTGACTAATATCAATATCAGGGATTTTTCAAATGATAAACATTTAAAAGTCGATGATTATCCTTACGGCGGAGGGGCAGGTCTTGTAATGAGACCGGACTGCGTTTACGGGGCTTTCGAGCACGCCAGAACCCTTATAGAAAAGCAATCGGGGAAAGAGGCGGCAGATAAAACGAGAGTCGTATATATGACTCCCCGGGGTGAGACATTTTCCCACGCGAAGGCGCAGGAGTTTGCAAAGGAGGATAATCTCATAATTCTTTGCGGACATTATGAGGGCATTGATGAGAGAGTGCTCGAAGAGATTGTCACCGATAATATATCCATAGGTGATTATGTGATAACGGGCGGTGAGATAGCGGCGGTTGTCGTTATGGATGCCGTATCAAGGCTTGTACCCGAGGTTTTGGGAAATGACACATCAGCGCACACCGACAGCTTTGCCGACGGTCTGCTTGAGTATCCGCAGTATACACGACCTGAAGAGTTCCACGGCAGGAAAGTGCCCGAGGTCCTTCTTTCCGGACATCATGCAAATGTTGATAAATGGCGCCTTGAAAAAGCGATGGAGCTTACCCGACAGGTGCGCCCCGATCTTTACGAGGAATATATGCGCGGTAAGGATGAGGAGAATGAGTAATGGCTGCCAAGCGTACGGTTGAGATATTAAAAAGACTTGATGATGCATATGGGACGGAGGATCGCTGCGGTCTGGATTATAAGACAGACTGGCAGCTTCTTTTTGCTACGATACTCTCCGCTCAATGTACGGATGCAAGGGTTAATATAGTCACAAAGGATCTTTTTAAGAAATATAAAAGCGTGCAGGATTTTGCGGATGCTGATCTTACAGAGCTTGAAGAAGACATAAAGTCCACGGGGTTTTATAAAAATAAGGCAAAAAGCATTAAAGGCGCCGCATTTATGATAGTTACGGAATATGCGGGCGCGGTTCCGGGTAACATGGA
>CAJOLA010000086.1 GCA_905235275.1 uncultured Lachnospiraceae bacterium | reverse complement strand
ACTTTAACCGTTGCGGTCCGTTGTTTATTTTAAAAAATATTAGATTTTAAGTATTTAGAAAAGAATTAATAAGAATATGAATTTAATTATTTTTCAGATCCTTTTTTCTTTCTTGAAATTGCAAGTGTTGTTGCTGCAATTCCTGCTGCTGCAGCTGCTCCAACGATGTAAAGTGTTACATTTGAAGAATCTCCTGTTGCAGGAGTGCTTGTTGACTGGCCGGATGCAACTCTTTCGTTTGATGTGTTATTGTCTGAAGAATTGTTGGAAGATTTGTTATTTTCTGATGAATTAACTTCCCCGTAAGAATCGTTGTTGTGTGATTCTCCGTTATTTATCGTAGTAATTCCTTCTTCGTTCTGATCGTTGATTCTCTCATTCTCAGGTCCGACAATAATTGTCTGAGCAAGATCTTTTAAGTCTTCATGTGTGATAGGGTTTTCTTTTGTTGCGTTCTGATCTTCCCCACCTGCAGTATACGCTGACTCAAATACAACATACTTGGAGCCTGCTTTAAGAGTCACGTTTTCAAAGTTCATTGTCCACTCGCCGTTAACGCCTTCAGCCGCACACTCGATGGTGTTTGTTGCAACTGACGGGTTGGTGATTTTACCGTTGGCATCAACTTCCACGATGGTACCTGTTACGGTATATACGGCACCGTCTACAAGGTTAGAGTAAGAAATGATATCAGTTACCGTTGTTACGTCTGAAGCCTCTTCGTATGTAAGATTAACGGCTGCATCAGCAGTACCTGTCTTATCTCCCACTTTAACTGATGTGCAAAGCTCACCGACCGTTACTGAGCTTTCGTCTGTCTCAGGCTTAATTGTCTCTTTTTCAGCCTCTGTAGTCTCTTCAGTCTCTTCCTCTGTCTTCGTTTCAGTTTCAGTTTCTTTCTGAGTTTCTGAAGATTCAGTTTCTGAAGTTGCTGATGTCTCAGTTGTTGTCTCTTCTGTAGTAGTCTCTTCTGTTGTTGTTTCTTCCGTAGTTGTCTCTTCTGAAGACTCTTCTGTTTCGGATGACTCTGTTGTCTCTTCTGATGACTCTTCTGTCTCAGATGACTCTGTTGACTCTTCTGAAGCTTCCTCTTCCTGCTGCCATACAGCAAGACCTACCGTATTCTGAACCATTTCGGTTACTTCATTATCGGGAATATACATATAGAGACCATAGCTGGCCGGAGCTTTAGCCTCACCGTTCTTATATGCTGTTGTAATCTCATTTTGATACTGCTGTCCGGCATAATCAGGCGCACTGCCGTTTCCGTAGCAAACAAACCAATATACCGCATCCTGAATAGGACCGTAAGAATATCCATTAGTTTGTCCGTAATTGATGATAGCGGCAAGACCTTCTAATTGTGATGAATCAGGAGCGTATTCCTGGTTTTCCAACATATTTCTATTATTATCAAAAACCCAGGCATTAGCATTAAGGTTCCATCTCCATCTAAAATGCTGGTTCTTACCTACGTCGTCACCGGGATTTCTCGTCGGCAATATACAGTACACATTCTGTGGATATACACCGAGATCCGACGCATATGTATAGCCGTGATCATCTCCGGCAAATCCATAATCAACAGACTGAATGTCTCTGCCTCCATCCGTTCCGTTAATATGCATAGCCACAATTCCTTCAGCTCCGCTTTCGATCTGATCACCGGCATAAACCGATACCCCTCCGATAACAGCAGAAGCCGCAACTGCAGCTGCGCCTGTAATCCCCAATACTTTCTTACTGAATTTCATTCTTTCTTTCTCCATTTTTAAATCAAATTAATTGTCTTTGTTTTATATTTAATATAAAACCTATGCACTTTAATAAAAGCACAAACTTGCAACATTATAGCCTGTACCCCCCCCCTTGTCAATAAAAAAATATAATACTGAATTATTTATTTAACGTCCCGATTTTTATCAAACGGGACGTTACTCTGAAAAAGAAAAAGGGGCGTTCCTTTTTGTTGTATAATTTTTTTGTATTTTGGCTATGTATTTTTCACAAAATATGAAAGGATGGTTTTTTAATTATGAATACACCAAAATACAAGCACTTTAAATTTGAAGACAGATATGTAATTCAGGAGTTCCTTAAATTTCAGTACAGCTTTACTGCAATTGCTAATCGTTTGGGCAAAGACCGTCGTGCCATATCAAAAGAAGTTTTAAAACACCGCTTCCTTAAACCCGGTCGCAGCAAGATCCAGTTGGACTGTTCAATGCTTGAAAAGCCTCCTTATGTTTGCAATGGCTGCAATAAACGTATGGGTTGTTTGAAAAACCAATATATATACGAGGCTTCTATCGCACAAAATGAATATGGGAAAACCCTTCGACAAGAGCGTTCAAGGCTCCGTATTTCCAAAGCATCTATTGCCGCCATAAACGATACCATAGCACCTCTGATGATAAGCAAACATCATAGCGTCAACCATGTATTTGCTGCTCATCCTGAGATTCTTACCATGTCTAAGTCGACTTTTTACCGATACGTGGATTTGGGAATCTTAAATGTAAAGAATGTTGATCTGCAACGTAAAGTTAAATACCGCGTAAAAAAAGAATACGATTATGAACACTCCTCTAAAATGGACAGGGGTATTCGCTTAGGTAGATTCTATCGTGATTTTCAAGATTATATATCTCACAATCCGGAAGCTTCTATCGTTGAAATGGACACCGTTATTGGCACACAGGGCGGTAAAGGAGGAAAATGTTTTCTCACTTTATTGTTCCGCTCGTTTAACTTAATGCTCATTCGTGTACTTCCTTATCGAAGGGCCGAATACGTTATACAGACCTTTGAAATTCTTAAAGGACTTCTTGGTGATTTTGAGTTTTCTCGATTGTTTGAAGTCATTCTCACAGATAACGGCTCAGAATTTTCAGATCCGGAAAGTATAGAAATCTCAACAAAAACAGGAGAAAGATTATCCTTCGTCTTCTTCTGCGATCCAAACAGCTCTTGGCAGAAAGGCTGCATCGAAAAAAATCACGAATACATCCGTTATGTTCTGCCAAAAGGCACATCGTTTGCAGGAATATCGCAAGAAAACGCCAACCTCCTTGCTTCCCATATAAACAGCGTGCCAAGACTATCTTTGAATAATCAATCTCCCTACGAAGCCGCATTGGGCTTCTTAGGAAAGCATAACATGGAATTACTCGGCATACAAAAAATTTCGAATGATGATATTGATTTGTCAATACGCTTGCTAAAAAGATAATTTTTGACATTGAAGAATACATAGCCAAAAAACACACAATAATACTGTGTTTTTGCGGAACGTTACTTGTATAAAAAATCAAAAATATCAACGTCCCGTCTTTTTTGTATACTCTTTTTTGCAATCTTAATCAAAAAAAGAGTCATTTCGGCTCTTCGGCTCTATTTTTTATTTAAAAAACACCTAAAACACGGGACGTTATCGTAATAAATAACATTTTCTTTGTGCCTGGGACGTTATATTAAAAATCAACGTATAAATAAATTATCGGTATTGTATGACGTTAAAAAAAGCGGGTTGCTTTATCAGAATGTCCCTGATTTGCAAACCGCTTTTTAAGACCATATTAAACTCTTTGCCGAATGAAAGTTAAAACGGATTCATTGAAATCCTCATCTTTTATAACCTTTTATAACTTTTATATCCTTTTATAACCTTTTATAACTTTTATATCCTTTTATAACCTTTTATAACTTTTATATCTTTTTATAACCTTTTATAACTTTTTTCAAGCAAAAGTCTGTCCCGGGAGAAGACTCCGCCACTTACAGCAAAAATTCTATCCTGTCTACCAAGACCTGCACATCCGTACGCTTCCTCATCGCTTCCTGCACTCGTATCGCCATGGGGATTTCATCCGTAATGATAAAGTCCGCACCGGAATTCATAAAACGCTTCATCCCGGCTTCTTTATTAACGGTCCACACACCGGTCTGCTTTCCTGCCGCTTTTATCTGCATAATCTGCCAGAAGGTCGACATCTCCTCTTCCATCAAAATTATGTCGCAGTTTAACTTCGAAATATCTCCCACACCGCCAAACAAAAGGACGCCCGTCTTAAATTCGGGATACGTCTTTTTTGTATAATCCAGCACATTGTAATTTAGAGATATAAATACTACCTCATCCTTCATGTTGCGCTCCAAGGCGGCTGCAACGGCATCATCTGCCATCTTATCATCCACGCCGTTCCCCTTGAATTCGACAAATGCCGTTATCCTTCCCTTACATCTGTCAAGCAGCTCCTCCAAAGTAGGAACCTCCAGGATCGCACCGCTGCCGGTAGTATCCTTTATACGCAGCTCCTTTATTTCCGAAAGTGTCATTTCACCGGGAGTCTTATCCACGCCTGTAAGACGCGCAAATGAGCTGTCATGATTTATGATATATGCTCCGTCCTTTGTACGCTGAATATCCGTCTCTGCACCGTATACTCCCTTTTTGACGGACTCGTCAACGCCTTCAAGCGAATTTTCAGACGCCATGGTTCCGCCGGTTCTGTGAGCAATGATTTGCGGCATACTGTCGTAATCAAACAACGGTATCTGACTGTAAAATATACCGATCAAAATAGCACCGGCCGCTATCGCAGCGGGAACAGTAAAGAATGCAACCTTTCTTAAAACGAACTTTTTCTCTGATACTTCGACATTTCTCTCCGGCTCCTTTCCTGTGTATGCAAAATAACGGTCCGTAAGTCTCACTACAATATTACTTGCAACTAAAAGAGTTACAAACAGATTAATGTAACGTCCGAGAAAGACACAAAGTGCTCCGGCGATGCGGTAACCCAGAACCGCGCTCTCCGTATCGTTAAGTCCCTGCCCGGTAACGTCAACAAAAAGACCTGCCGGAAGATCCTGCCCGGTTCTGTTTAAGATGTACTCCGGAAGCACCTTGCACAAAAAATGGGAAGCAATAAGAATCAGGGCCGAATAGATCGCAATGACCACGAATTTCTTGAAAAAATCCTTCCAATTCGCCTTCATCAGTGATACTGATTTTTTAAGGGCGTCACCGGCTTTCATATTATCAAGCAGCATGGCATGAATGGCAAAGATCCAGCGGATTGAAATAATAACAAGCACTGCAATTAAAGCCACAAATAAAATGGCGGTAAGTGGCTTTGAAAATATAACGCTTGTAATGAAGTTTGGAATCTTAAAGGATTCCGTCAGACTGATTGAAAAGCCGACTCCGCATATCGGAACGACTATCGTGATATATAATGCAAACAAAAGCCCCTTGGGAGAAAGGAATCGTCTGACCGATTTAAAGCCCTGTCCTACCTCTCTGAAAACATGGCTTTCTTCTCCATTCAGGATATCCCGGCTCAGATATATCTGTCCGAATATCTCAAAAACAATGAACACTAAAATAAGAGCAATGGCAAGCAGTATGAAAACAAGAAGACGCCAGTTAAACATCGCGCTCATATTCGCCGTTGTGACGGGAGCACCTGACGAATCCACCAGTGCCGACATAAGATTATCAAGCAATAACGCAGGCACAACCATTAGCAGCATCGAAATAATCTGGTAGCGCCAGACATCCACGCCCATTGCAAAAAATGAACGCTTTCTTTTACGTTTTTGAGAGCGAGTGGAGTTTTCATTTTTAACGTTATCAGATTGTTGCATCTTTTTCCTCCCGTTCGTTTTCTTCTACGCTTATAATTTTATCATCTTCTTTAAGTAAACGCACCTGCCATTTCTCCGATTGCCCATATCGCAACCATATGCGCAGGATAATATATATAAAAGAATTGCCCCATCTTTATCTTTCCTCGCTTACCGGTATAGAGCATCATAAGAGGCACCGCCATCAGTCCCCATATCTGCAAAGGAAAATAAAGAGTAGTGGCAAGCACGAACAGGGTTATTGCAAAAGCCACAATCTTAAGACGAAAGTACGGGATGATATAGACTATTACCGGAAGCACAATGCCTACAAATCCGTAGTCAAATCTGAATCCCTTTATATATTCGGGAAGCAGGGCCGACGACACCCAAGCCGCTCCAATAAGCGTAATCGCAAGTATCGTCTGCCACGTCCCCCTTGTTTCTTTTGCCTTTTGAATTGCGAAGATAATAAGTATCGAAAAAGAAAAGCCAAGCATAATGTTAAGTTCAAGGCTTCCGTAGAGAATAAAATATGCAACCTGGCAAAGTACGCCTATGCCAAGCACTTCAAAGAAATATCTTGTTTTATGCTTTGTATAAAAGCACCCCTCCGCTATCATAAATGCGAATATAGGATAGGCAATTCTGCCGATAATTCTTAAAACGTATAAATCGGGAAAAAGCATGACCCCGATATGATCGACGGTCATGGATATAAGAGCTATAAGCTTAAGCTGATTCCCGCTAAGCACTGCAAACCTGAAGTGTTCGTTCATAATTCGATGAGTCCTTTTTCAAAAAGAGACTGAATACTTTTCATGATGCCAAGCTTTCCGTGAGGCCAGGTAAGACCGCCCTGAAAATAGACGGCGTACGGCGCGCGCATTGGACCGTCCGCGCTAAGCTCAATGGATGAGCCCTGCACGAACGCCCCCGCCGCCATAACGACCTTGGAGTCGTATCCGGGCATGTCGTCTGCCACGGGCGTCACATAAGAATCTATCGGCGCCGCTGCCTGTATTCCCTCACAGAAGGCAAGAAGCCTCTCGGGAGAGCCAAGCTCCACCGCCTGGATAATATCGGTTCTTACGGCATCGGAAGGCGGCACGCTTAC
>CAJOLA010000085.1 GCA_905235275.1 uncultured Lachnospiraceae bacterium | reverse complement strand
ATCTTCCATTCTTGGGCGCTTGCCGGACTTCATGCATTCATACAGATACTTTAATATCTTGTACATTATAATTTCTATGTCATTATAAGCCATATAATCTCCTTTCATCGCACTAAAAAACCGCCCGAAGGCGGTGTGTGAATCTATTTCAGGAACTGCCATGCTAAACAAGCCCCACAAACTCACTTTTGTGTTCAATGTAATAGTTTTCGAGAAAATCAATTTCCTCACAAGTTAACTTTGACAGGGGGCTTATCCGTTCTATTTCTAAACCTTTATATTGTTCTAAAATCTCTTTTTCTTTTATTAAGAAATCTTTAAAAGAAGTCGCATTCAATTTCAATAAAATGGTCTCAAGCATATTAAATCACTTCCATTTCAATACCTATTTCTTCCAATTTTTTTAAGTATTCTTTAACCTCTCTTTTGTTATTATTGTATACCGCTGCCCCCAAATTTTCAAGGCGAAATCCACAAACTATTTCATCAAAAGAACGATTTTTTATTTTATATTTATAAACAATACCATTATGACACAATACAATTCCGTATTTATACTTTTTGTCTCTTGCTGCCTTGATATCAGTAATGGAGGGCACGCTACTTCGAGGATGATTATGTATACCGATAATGGTGTGAGCTGAAGCCGATTTTCGTAATTTTTTCATAGCCTTATTCTCTTTACAGGCACTTATACCTTTCTCGTGATAATCAAAAGATTTGTTGATTTTTATAATTCCGCCTTTAATATACGCCAGATCTTCATAAAATGTTCCACTTCTATGTTTCAATATTTCTTTTGCAGCTTTTAAAATATTGCGACTTTCAACGTTGCTTTCTGCCGCTTGATCTATTTTTCTCTTGTATTCACTTGAATAAATATTACTAAGATTAACTTTTGTATTTGCTACGATAGCTCGTTCCCCGTTATCCGGTCTCTCAGTTTCTAAACCATCATACCCTTGCGCCACCTTAAACCCACCTACATCTTTTTTATCCGCTCCTAACGGCTCAACCCTCGTATCATCAAAATACGCCGTTGTACTGCACCGACAATTCGGATGCATCGGCGGTGCATTCTCACCAATAACCATCTTTTCGACCCGGAACACCTTATTATCCAGCACTTTACAATGCGGACATGCTGTCGGTTCTGCCAGGTACTTATACGATTCATACCCGTTGCGCTCATATGACTTTGCCTGAGCATCTATCTGTACCCGGCACAGCTCTGTTGCAAGAAGCCTCATGGCCGCATAGTTCTTATTTTTCACATTGTCCCGGATGTTAGGCATCACCCTGGATCTAAAGTCTCTTGGATGTAAGCCCTGTATCAGCGCTTCACTTAAGATTTTATCCAGGTCGCTTTTTAAAACGTCGTGATACGACCATATCCGGTCAGAAAATTCGGCATTATGAAAGCTGGCATTCACAATACTGTGCGCCAGCTTCTCCGGACGTATTACACTTTCACCTAAAATACCCGCCTGCCTTTTGAACTCTTCCATTGTTCGCTCGGTTAATTTCTCCCCGAACAGCTTCTCCAGTTCATCATAATTATCAACCAGGTCAAGCCCAATCTCGCTTTTTAGCATTTCAAGCCGATTGATTTTCGCGGTTGTGAATCTTCTCTATTTCCTTGTCAAAGCTTTTCACCAGGTTACTCATGGCAAGAAGTTTATATGCAAGCGCCGTTAAAAAAGGGGAAGCTAATCAAAGTCGTAAAACGGTATCTTGATAGTGATTCTGAAACTATCGTACCCAAAAATCCATCTGAACCGATTAATCCGAATCAGGATATTTTGGAATAACTCAAAGCATGGTCTTACGATTCCTGAATATTGACTAAGAAAAAAGCGCCGTAAACGGCGCTTTTTTCTTTATATATCCACCAGGCAATCCGCCACATACAACCCCATGGCTGAACTCATCGACAGTCCTCTGGTCCAGGATGAAGAATCCCCTATGGCAAAAAGCCCTTTTATATTCGTCTCACAATTTTTTTCCGTCAGCACCTTGTTAGAATAAAACTTAACTTCTATTCCATACAAAAGAGTCGAATCATTGGCAAGTCCGGGCGCCACCTTATCCATAGCCTCTATCATCTCGATTATCGCATCCATGATGCGCTTCGGGATTACGAGGGTCAGATCTCCGGGCGTTGCATCCGTGCAGGTCGGCACTGCACCGGCTTCCTGCAGTCTTTCCGGTGTGCTTCTTCTTTGCTTCTTTATATCACCGTAGGACTGCACGAGCACGGTATCACCCGCAAGCATATTTGCGGCTCTGGCAAATATGGCACCGTATTCCAGCGGCTCCTTAAAAGGCTCAGTAAAATTCTTCGAAACAAGGAGTGCGAAATTCGTAAAAGTCGTTTTTAATTCCGCACTTTTATAAGCATGCCCGTTAACGGTAGTTATCTGAGTGCCGTCCGGCATATGATAATTTTCCAGTGCCACTTCTCCGGAAGGATTCTGACAGAAGGTTCGCACCTTATCCTTTGAATCCTTCGTGTAGTAGATAAGCTTAGATTCATACATGGCTTCATTTAATTCCCGCATCACCGAATCGGGACACTCCACCCGCACTCCGAGATCAATCGTTCCCGGAGTCGTTTTAACGCCGTGTTTTCCGCAAATATCCTTAAACCATTTGGCGCCTTCACGACCGGCACCGATAATAACCGTATCCGAAAAATATTCCTCGCCCGATTCACAGACTACGCCCCTTATCTTCTCGTCGTTATCCGTGATTATATCTGCAACGGCCGTCCTAAATATTATATTGACTCCGTGCTCCATTAGATAGGCTTCAAGCTTTCCGTATATTTCATAGCTTGCTTCCGTTCCGAGATGCCTTATCGGACTTTCGACAAGTCGCATTCCCGCGGCTTCCGCCTTTTGCCTGATTCTTTCAACAGCTTCCGGATTATCAATCCCGTAAAGATGGGTATCCGCGCCAAACCCCAGATAAATATCATCAACTCTTTTTATGAGTTCTTTCACGGCGGGCTCTCCTATCAGCTTGTCGAGATTGCCGCCCGTCTCGGAGGAAGCAAGAGTAAGCTTACCGTCCGAAAAAGCACCCGCACCGGCAAAACCCGTCGTGATGTTGCACGGATTACAATGCACGCAAACCCCCGTTTTTCTTTTCGGACAAATTCTGTGCGCTATGTCATTTCCCTTTTCAATCATGAGGATATTTACGGACGGATTTTTACTTATAAGTTCATATGCGCAAAATATTCCGCTCGGACCTGCACCGACTATGATAACATCGTAATTCATACTGCCGCCTTTCCGTAACGGGGAGAATCTCCCCGTATCATTTAATTCAAGCCGATCTTAAAACGAATATATGTAACTTTTTCGTGACTTACCTTTT
>CAJOLA010000084.1 GCA_905235275.1 uncultured Lachnospiraceae bacterium | reverse complement strand
ATGAACGGCACTGTTCCCGTCGGGATTTGCCGTACCTTTTCCCATCTTCTGCCAGCCTGTGCGAAGCCATCCGTCATCTCCGAAGTAGGATGTGTGCTTTTCCTGACTCTCGCCGTAGGAATTTTTCGTACCCTTACCCATTGTCTGCCATCCCGTACGAAGCCATCCGTCTCCGCCAAAGTAAGACATATGCTCCTGCTTTTCTCCCTGGGCCTTACCCATCTTACGCCAGCCGGTATAAAGACGACCGTTGTCTTTATCAAAGAATGAATAATGAGTTGTATTTTCCCCGTCTGCTTTTGTAAATTTATACCAGCCTTTAACGAGCTTTCCGTCCTTTACGAAATGCAGGGCTCCGTTTACTCTTACCCATTTATATCCTTTAACGGGTACGGTAACAGCCTGATTTTCAATAACTATATTCTTAGTATCTTCTGCAGCGGACACTTCAGTAACGCCTGCAAACATAACAGGTGATGCGGCAACAGCGCACACAGACGCAACAATCAACGATTTAATTTTTTTCATTTTTATTCTCCCTTATATTTTTTATATTGGTAAAGCTCTGTATGAAATAAATCTTTTTAATTATTATAATTTTATTCTTGCATACGGATTGTCAGATCCGAATATATATTTGTAAACCGGAAGGCCATCGCCACTGACATCGTAGCTTAACCCAAAATAGCTTCCGTCATTATGTCTCTCCCACTCGGCGTCATATACGAGATTGTCAACCTCAGCCCAACCGTGACTTCCTCCGTTAACCGCATAAACATCTTTAAACCCGATTGCCTTTGCCACGTATGCAACCGCAGCCGCAACACTTATACAGTTACCGCCTTTGTCAACGAAAATATCATTGGCGTAAGTCGTATCCCAACCTTCTCCTGCGTAATGCGGGATTCTGGGGTTGTATTCCGGAAAATCATCTCTTATGTGATCGTAGCATATCCTGAATTTTTCCTCCTTGGTCATTCCCTTATCGGTCCATTCATCAACTAACCTGTATGCCCTTGCAAGAGTCTTATCATGCTCCGATTCAACCTTCTTTGCCCAGCCGTTATCATCGGCAATATACTCTTCATTTCCGATATCAAATACATTATTTGTAACGAGACATCCCTTATCGTCAAAGTATGACAGATGCGGGGCAGATTCCCCGTCGCTTTCGGTAAATTCGTACAAGCCCTTTACCGGCTCGCCATCCTTTACGTAATAAAAAACACCATTTACTTTTATCCATTTACTGCCATTTAAGGGAACGTCTATCACCTGATTTTCTATAACGATATCACCGGTTTCTTTGGAATCAGAATCTCCATTCTTTGTTTCTTCAGAAGCTGTCTCCTCGTTCTTTATTTCTTCGGAAACCGTTTCCTCATTCTTTGTTTCTTCAGAAACCGGTTCCTCAGTCTTTATTTCTTCGGATACCGTTTCCCCGATTCTGTTTTCATCGGAAAGCGTTTCCTCATTACTAATTCCTTCAGGAGCTGAATCCCCATTCGCACTTTCAATAATAATCGGTAATGTGGAAACCGCACACATAGCAGCAATAAGTGCAGCCGTAATCTTTTTCATATAACTCCCCAAAATTTAAAAATAACTAAATAAAACTTTAACTAATTTATTTTACCATTTCAGTTTGATTGATGTAAACTAATTAACAGTTTTAATTGATGATGCCAATTACGTAATCTGTGTTATAATTTATTCAAATAATTAAATATAAAACTTGCACGTATGGTTCATCGGTAGAATATCGGCTTCCCAAGCCGAGGAGGCGGGTTCGACTCCCGTTACGTGCTTTTTTTAATTCTTCTCAACGATATCCCCCGCACCTTTATAGATGCTGTTCTCGGGGATTGCGCCCCTTACGGAAGACAGCGGATAGACGGAGCTGTTTCTGCCGATAATACTTCCCGGATTAAGCACGCTGCCGCACCCAATCTCCACATGATCTCCAAGAAACGCACCGATTTTCTTGATTCCGGTCTCTATTTGCTCGGTACCGTTCTTAATAACCACATTTTCTTTGTCAGACTTCACATTAGAGGTAATGGAGCCTGCCCCCATATGTGCATATTCGCCGAGTATCGAATCCCCGACATAGTTATAATGCGGCACCTGAACGTGATTAAATAAAATAACATTCTTTAATTCGGTCGAATTCCCGACAACGCAGTTACTGCCGACAAGCGCATTCCCCCTGATAAACGCACAATGTCTTACCTCCGAATCCTCTCCTATAATGCACGGCCCCTTAATATATGCCGACTCAAATACAGTGGCACTCTTTGCAATCCATACGTCTTCCTTTATCCTGTCATACTTATCTTCAGGCAAAGTCTCACCAATCTTTAGAATCAGCTCTCCTATCCCCTTTAATGCCTCCCACGGATATTCGAATCCGGACAGATATTCTCCTGCTACCGACTCACTCAGATTAAAAAGACTTTTTATCATCAGCTTCTCGCTCATTTTTGACCTCCGTAAACCTGCTTTAAAATTTTTATCCTGTCATACAGCACAGACCTGTAATTCTTCTCAATTATGCCGGCCGTTTTTCGTCTTATAAAATCCTCCAGCTTAATCATATATTCATCATATGTCACCTCACCGCCGACGACCATGGTAAGCCCTTTCTCCCAGCTTGCCGTTAGCTTCGGACTAAGCAGCTCAGGCAAAGAAAGATATGTGGCGTCAAATACCATCTCACCGAATAGTGTCGGGGTAAGAATCTGAGTCTTGGTATTCGTTTTAATATATTTTCTGTCGTTTAACTTCTTTAAGATCTCGGCTCTTGTAGCACTCGTTCCTATGCCGGACCCCTTGATCTCGGCTCGCAGTTCCTCATCTTCTATCAGCTGGCCGGCATTTTCCATGGCAAGAATTATGGAACCCGAGTTATATCTCTTGGGCGGAGTGGTCTCACTTTCTTTAATCTCGATGGCATTAATATTTAAAGTGTCGCCTTTTTTAATATTCTTAACGGCATCGGGAACCGGCGCATCTTCATTTTTTTGTTTTGCAAATGAATTCCTTGCCACCTTAAGATAGCCTTCCTGAATCAGCGCCTTAAAATTTACACCGAATTCTTCAGTTGAAATCTTTAGAGTGAGTCCCGTCTTCTGATAAACCGCCGGCGGATAAAAGATACTAAGGAAACGTCTTGCGATAAGCTCATATACACGCTGAGCCGTCTGTGAAATACCGTTTAGCGCATTTAATCCGAATCCGGTTGGAATTATCGCATAATGATCCGTAATCTTCTTATCATCACAATATCGCGTCTTTCCGATATCCTTCCACATGTTTTCTTTTAATACTTCTTGTGCAAAGCCTGCCACGGGAGCGTATGACTTCAGTCCGTTAATATTTTTATTTAT
>CAJOLA010000083.1 GCA_905235275.1 uncultured Lachnospiraceae bacterium | reverse complement strand
AAGAGGTTAGAAAATATGATTATAACGTTAAAGGACGGTTCTACAAAAGAATACGAAGAAGGAATGCGGGTGATAGACATCGCCGCAGATATAAGTGAGGGCCTGGCAAGAGTTGCCTGTGCCGGAGACATTAACGGAGAAACGGTGGATTTACGAACACCCGTAACAAAGGATTGCACATTAAGCATTCTTACGGCAAAGGATAAGGAAGGGCTTCACGCGCTCCGCCATACGGCATCGCACGTTTTGGCGCAGGCTGTTAAGCGCCTTTATCCGGATGCGAAGGTAACGATTGGTCCCTCAATTGATGACGGCTTTTATTATGATTTTGATACCGATCCTTTTTCAAGAGAGGATCTCGATGCCCTTGAAGCCGAGATGAAAAAGATCGTAAAAGAGGGCTACGAGATTAAGAGATTTACTCTTCCAAGGCAGGAGGCAATCGCGCTTATGAAGGAAAAGGGCGAGCCGTATAAGGTTGAGCTTATAGAAGAGCTGCCCGAGGGCGAAGAGATAAGCTTTTACGAGCAGGGCGAGTTCGTTGACCTTTGCGCGGGTCCGCATCTTATGAATACGAAGGGCGTTAAGGCATTTAAGCTCATTTCCTCATCAATGGCTTATTGGAGAGGCGATGAGAATAAGGCGCGTCTTCAGAGAATTTACGGAACGGCTTATGATAACAAGGATGAATTAAAAGAGCATTTAAAGAGACTTGAGGAAGCCAAGATGCGCGACCATAACAGACTCGGACGTGAGATGGGGCTGTTTACGACGGTTGATATCATCGGACAGGGACTTCCGCTCTTTACGCCGAAGGGTACGAGAATCCTTATGACGCTTCAGCGCTGGATTGAAGACCTTGAAGACTTTGAATGGGGATACGTCCGTACGAAGACACCGCTTATGGCAAAGAGCGACCTGTATGAACTGTCAGGTCACTGGGGTCACTACAGAGACAGCATGTTCGTGCTCGGTGACGAAGAAAAGGATAAGGAAGTGCTTGCGCTTCGTCCGATGACATGCCCGTTCCAGTATCACGTTTACAAGAACTTCCAGCATTCATATAAGGACATGCCTTACAGAATGAGCGAGACCTCGACTCTTTTCAGACGCGAGGAGTCGGGCGAGATGCACGGACTTACGAGAGTACGTCAGTTTACGATAACGGAGGGTCACCTTATCATAAGACCCGACCAGACCGAGGAAGAGCTTGAAAGATGTATCGAGCTTTCCAACTATGTATTTAAGACACTCGGTCTTGAAAATGACGTAACCTACAGACTTTCAAAATGGGATCCCAACAACAAGGATAAGTACGAGGGCGACGAGGAATATTGGAATACAACGCAGGATGCGCTTCGCCGCGTGCTTAAGGAGAAGAACCTTCCGTTTACCGAGGAATGGGGAGAGGCAGCCTTTTACGGTCCCAAGATCGATATCCAGGCAAGAAATGTTTACGGAAAAGAAGACACGATGGTTACCATTCAGCTTGACTGCGCAAACGGCGAAGTCTTCGACCTGTATTACATTGACGAAGAGGGTAAGAAGCAGCGCCCATACATCATTCACAGAACGTCACTGGGCTGCTATGAGAGAACGCTTGCATGGCTCATCGAGAAATATGCGGGCAATCTTCCGACGTGGCTTTGCCCCGAGCAGGTAAGGGTTCTTCCGATATCCGACAAATACATGGATTACGCAAAGAGCGTCGGCGATAAGTTAAAGAAAGCCGGCATCCTTTATTCCGTGGATGAGCGTGCGGAAAAGATAGGTTATAAGATCAGAGAAGCGCGTCTTGAGCGCATTCCGTACATGCTCATCGTCGGCGAGAAGGAAGAGGCTGACGGTACGGTTTCCGTAAGAAGCCGTTACAAGGGCGAAGAAGGCGCCAAGCCGACAGATGAATTTATTTTGGATTTATTAAACGAGATCAATACAAAAGAGATCCGTAAGATAGAAGTACAGCAGGAGTCAGACAAGTAAAGGGAGGTATATATGTTTTCAGTCAATATTAATTTTTTAAGATTACCGGGGAACTATCTCTTTTCAACCATTGCGGGCAAGGTAAATGAATATAAGCAGGCCAATCCGGACAAGAGTCTTATCAGTCTCGGAATCGGTGACGTTACAAGACCGCTTCCCCCCGCAGTTATATCTGCACTTCACTCTGCCGTTGATGAGATGGCAGACGCTTCCACATTCAAGGGCTACGCACCGGACGGCGGTTATGCTTTCTTAAGAGAAGCAATTTCCAAGAAGGACTACGCACCTAAAGGCGTTGACATTTCACCTGATGAGATCTTTGTCGGAGACGGCGCCAAGTCCGACTCCGGTAACATCCAGGAGATATTCTCACCGAATGCAAAAATTGCGGTTACCGATCCCGTATATCCCGTATACGTTGACAGTAACGCCATCGCAGGCCGTGTCGGATTTTTTGATGAGATAGAAGAAAAATGGGACAACCTGATCTACATGCCATGTACCGCGGACAACTGTTTCGCACCGCAGCTTCCGGGCGATAAGCCGGACGTAATCTATCTTTGTTTCCCGAATAACCCGACAGGCTCCACAATACCGAAGTCGGAGCTTCAGGAATGGGTAGACTACGCAAATACAATCGGCGCGCTCATCATTTATGACGCCGCTTACGAAGCATACATTTCATCAGAGAATGTTGCCCACTCAATATTTGAATGCGAGGGCGCAAAGACATGCGCAATCGAGATCAGATCATTTTCCAAGAACGCCGGCTTTACCGGAACGAGACTCGGATTTACGGTAATCCCAAAAGAGCTTGAGTATAACGGCGTAAAGCTCAGAGACCTCTGGGCAAGACGTCAGGGAACGAAATTTAACGGTGCTCCTTATATTATTCAGAAGGCCGGAGAAGCAGTTTACTCCGACCAGGGCCAAAAGGAAGTAAGAGAGCTTGTAGAATATTACATGGAGAATGCACGACTCATCAGAGAAACCCTCGATGGCATGGGCTACACCGTTTCAGGCGGAATCGACGCTCCATACATCTGGATGAAAACCCCGGAGGGCGTTGACTCATGGGGATTCTTCGACAGACTTCTTACGGAAGCAAATGTTGTCGGTACTCCCGGCTCCGGATTCGGACCGAGCGGGGAAGGCTACTTCCGCCTGACCGCATTCGGCACGCACGAAAACACAAAGGAAGCTCTCGAGCGCATCAAACGCCTGTAATAACCGGGGCCGTCCCGGGGGCATTCGATTCGCGCAAATTGGCATGCCGGAATTTGCTTTGCCAAACCGCCTCCGGGTCTAAAGAATTTAGAGACCGCCGGAATCGTTATGCGAACGAAACGACTAAACTCGAAAAATTCTTTCCTTGCTTAATGCCCGAGTGCGCTTACGTTTACGAAAATCAGTATGTCGATATTTACTTTGATGAA
>CAJOLA010000082.1 GCA_905235275.1 uncultured Lachnospiraceae bacterium | reverse complement strand
GCTTTAATATGTTTGCGTCGTCATTTTTTACGGCTCTTAATAACGGTCCCGTATCGGCGCTTATCTCATTTGCAAGGACGCTTGTCTTTGAGGTGATATGCGTCCTCCTCCTGCCATTAATCTTTGGCGAAGACGGTATCTGGAGCGCCGTGATTGTGGCGGAGGGCGCGGCGCTTGTGCTGTCGGTCATCTGCCTGATTGCTTTCCGGAAACGGTATAAATACTGACGCTTCGGCAAAGCAATAAATTTTAAGTATAATTCCCGTTATATTTAACCGATTTTTTTACGGCGGATTTCCTTTAATTTCTCAGTGCGGTTATGGGCACAATATATACACCGTCATCTCTGCGGTATGCGGCATTTGTCATACCGCATACAACAATAAGAGCTTTTGGCGGTCGTCCGCCACTATCCTGTCGAATCTCTTTATCTATCTTCAGAAGATTGGCCGCTCCTTCGTCTGCCTGTGCCGCACCCAGTTTTATTTCCACGGCCGCCCATTCACCGTCCGGCATTTCGATCACTGCATCAATCTCTCTGTTTTGGTAATCCTGATAATGGTAAAGATTGCCGCCAAATGATTCGGCGTAAATCCTTAAATCTCTTTCACAAAGAGCTTCAAATAAAAAACCAAATGTATTCAGATCGCCAAGCAGTCCTTTGGCGGTGATATTAAGTAATGCGCATGCAAGCGAAGGATCGGCCAAATGTCTTTTGCTTTGCTGTTTCACACGCACGGATGAACGTATGTTGGATGAAAACGGCAGCTGGTCATCCAACAGAAATATTTTTTCAAATACTTCCAGATACTCACTGATGGTTCCGACATCCAACAACGAACCGTCTGTATCTTCAATATCCTTTTTTAACGTATTATTGGTAACGGTTGTGGATTCGTTTCGGGCGAGGGATTTTAAGAGCTTTTCCATTTTTTTCTTATCCCTCTTTTTTCCTTCAACCCGGTCTATATCTTCATCAAGCACTGCCTTTATATAAGATTTTGGAAGGATTCCCGCTTTTTGTCTGTCAGATTTTATATTACCGGGCCAGCCTCCCCGAACGGTCAAATATATAAGGTATTCCAGTTGTACCGGTCCGGTGACGACATTTGTGAAATCACCGTTGCAAATTTTTTCCAGCGATATCTGTCCCGAGGAATCACCTGATTCAAAAAGAGACATCGGCCTCATCCTGATTTTTATGATACGTCCCGCTCCGCTATGCATTTTTCCTTTTTTGTTTGGAGTTGCGGAACCGGTTAAGATAAACTGCCCCTTTTCTTTGCGTCTGTCCACTTCATTTCTTACCGCATCCCAAAGAGGCGGCACCTCCTGCCACTCATCTATCAGCCGCGGCGTATCACCCGCCAGAACGGAGAGCGGGTCTAAAGTCGCTAATGTTTTGTTTTGATAATTACCCTCCGGGTCTCCAATGTATATTGAACTGTTGCTGTGATGTTCCGACGTCCATGTTTTTCCGCACCATTTAGGTCCTTCTATACATACGGCACCTGCAACTTCCAGACAGCTTTCAATATATTTATCTGTAAGACGATTGTTGTAATCGGGATTGAACATAAAAAACCCCCTTATTTAAAGCTTTATTTGACGTTCATTTTAATACAACCCGACAGATTCGTCAATTTCAACCCGATACATTTCGTATTTTCAACCCGACAGATTTCGCGTTTTCAACCCGACAGATTCGTCAATTTCAACCCGACACATTTCGAATTTTCAACCCGACATATCAGGATATGAATATAACGGTCAGAATATCAAATCCTTTTCATCATTACCTGATAAAAACATGGTGTAATAGACAGGGTAATAAATCACATTATCTTTTTCAACCAATTCATTTCCGTTGTATAAAACAATTCCCTTCTCTACAGCATAATCTTCATTTTCGATAAACGTATTAATTGCGCTATGTACTGTATAATCCTTTCCCGATTTGACTTCGATAGGTACAATGGTGGACGTGTCATAGTCATCTATCAAAAAATCCACCTCTCCTTTTTTCTTATTGTCGTAATAATGAAGAGCATATCCGTGAGCTTTTAGTTCTTGCGCCACAACCGTTTCATATACGGAGCCAAGGTTTACACTTAGCTTATCATCCAGCACTGCCCTGATATTATTACCGTAAAGCACAGATGTCAGCAATCCCACATCATTGTAGTACAGCTTCAAAAGGTTTTTCCCCGTGACTTCTATCAGGGGAAATGTTGCAGTGGATACGGCTTTTACACCAAGCGCAATACCGGAAGATATCAGATAGTCAAATTCATCAATATAGTTGTCATATCTTTTTCCTTTTTTATCTTCTATCTCCTTTACAACAACTCTCTTTTTTTGCCGTTCCATATTTGAGGGTATCATCTCGTATATGCGACGTATCTTAAGCTTGCGGCCACTGTCTTTTTCATACTTTACGGCGTCCTCAATATACAGGCGCATTATATCGCGGTGGACCCTCCTTACTTCAACAATATTATTTGTCTCCACATATGCCTTGACCGCATCGGGCAATCCGCCAACAAGCAGATATTTGTGAAAAAGGTCCGATAATTTTTTATCCGTTGCTTCATCAAAAAGCACCGAATTTTCGTATTTTTCCCGTAATATATCAAGGGCTTCCTTACCGAAGCCGTTTGCCATCAGAAATTCTTCAAAGTCAAGAGGATACATATGCTCTATCTGTATGCTCCCTACAGGTATAGACGTTGTGTTTTTTAAGGCCATGCCAAGCTGTGATCCGCTTGCTATATAAGTATATCTGTTATCCTCACGCAGGAATTTCAATAAAGTAAAAAAATGCGGGTAGCGTTGTATTTCATCCAGAAAAATAACGGTGTCTGATGCTTTCCCCATTTTTTCCCCTGCAAGCATGCTAAGCTGCAGATAAAAGTCCTGTATTGTATGAATATTTTGGAATGATCCCGGGCCTTCGAAATCTTCCTCAAAATTTAATTCTATATAGTTCTTAAACAGCTTTTTACACACATGACGTATGATATAGGACTTTCCTGTCTGTCTGGCGCCATCCACTATCATTATCTTCGACGATGTTTTAAGGTGATTTTCTATCTTTTCTGCTATTTTTCTGTAAAGCATATATAACTCCGAATCTGTTTTTACACTTTTCCATAAATTACAGACCTATAATAATACACTTTTCCATAAAAAATCAAGCATAAAAAATACACTTTTCCATATAAAATAGAGTGCTAAAAACACACTTTTCCTTTATACCCCTGCAAACACAGCGGCAGCTCCATTCTGTTTGCCTCGAGCGTTTCCTTATCCGTCAGCACATCTTCCGTCCTGCCGTCGGCAACGATTCCGCCTTTTGAGAGCAATATCACTCTTTCGCAGGTATCAAGAATCATGTCGAGGATAAGTTTAAGCTGAGGGAGCTTGTTGATGGTATTAATAACAATTCGTCTGTTTACGGGGTCAAGTGCTGTCGTCGGCTCATCCATAAGAATCGCCTCGGGCTCCATCGCAAGAATCGTCGCAATCGCAGCCATTCTTTTCTCGCCGCCGGAAATGCGATGATTATATCTGTTCTTAAGATACATAAGATCCAGACTTTCAAGAACCTCATCCACTTTATTTTCAGCCTCCTCTTTAGTCATTTTGTAATTAAGAGGAGCGAACATCATATCCTCAAAAACCGTTGGCATAAAGAGCTGGTTATCCGAATCCTGCAGCACAAAACCCAGCTTTCTTCGTACATCCGAAAGGCTGGTTTTTTCAACAAGTACGCCATCCACCAAAACCTCACCCTCGCTCGGAGCCAAAAGCCCCAGCATAATCTTCATGATGGTAGATTTCCCGGCGCCGTTGGCACCAATCAGCCCAACCGACTCACCGTCATTTATCGTAAAGGAAATACCTTTAAGCACCGGCGTGTCCTTGTCGTATGAAAAAGAAATATTTTTAAATTCAATCATTGTCTGCCCGCCACCTAAAAAATCATATTGCCAATGAGACCAATCACATTCACATATCGGAAAAAGAAGAAAATGCCAACCCATACAATAAGGTAAATGATGTCTTTTACACCTATCCTTTTTCGGTCGGCGTAGTAGAACTCTCCCGCAAAGCCGCGAAGCTGCATGCTGTTGTAAAGCTCATCCGCCCTGTCCATTGAGCGCAAAAGCAGCTGCCCGAGGAAAGACCCCCATGCTTTATAGTGCACGCCCTTCTGTCCCGGAGCCCTCAAATGGTACGCATCCGACATTATCGCAACCTCTTCCGTCAGTACAGAAATGTAGCGATACGTTAAAAGCGTAAGCGTCACAAGCATCGAAGGACACTTCACCATACGAAGACCGGCGCACAACGCATCAATCTTCGTGGTTGAAATCAGAAGGAACGACGCCATAAGCGAAAAAACTCCCTTCATCATCAACGTTATCATGGATATAACACCGCCCGATATCCCGACGTTTCCGACATGTACCAGAACCTCTCTGTCAAAAATCGGGTTGAATACCCCCACCATACACACAAGCGGAATGATGAGCCGGAGCTTATAAAAGCAGGTTTTAATGGGAACCCCGCTTAAATTAAACAGAAAAAGCGGGTAAATGACCATAATCAACAACCCCGTAAAATCGTATTTGTGAAATGAAACAACAAGCACGATGTAGGTTATTGTGACGATAAGCTTAATCAGCGCATGGATGCTGTGCACCGGCGATTCCATATCAGCCAGTTCATCCATCTGCCTCAGCTCAATCAGGGCCTTTCCCGCTTTATTCATAAGTTTTCTCCGGTTGTTTTATAACAGATTCTTCGCAGTCGTTTCTACAGGCTTAAGCGCCCTTCGCAAACAACTCATTCCGTCTTCGCGTGGGCTTTCCGCTTCCTGAAGAATCCTCCGAGGAAGCATAGTCCCACCACGGCGGCCGCGACTATTGCGGCGCCCACGAGTCCGGACACCATTGTTCCTGCCGGATTTTCTTCATTGCCCTTGAAGCCGTAATCCGGCAGGAACGAGGTCTTATCCTGCACGGCTTCCGCATTGTCCTTCATGCCGCTGTCAACACCGTATTTTTCTTCATCCAGTCCCATATTCTCAGAGTAACCGTCTTCGGCATTACCGAACAGCGACCACTCAAGTCCGTCCGGTTTCGAGCTGGCAAGCAGCGAGAAACCACCCGCTACCACGCCTGCCGCCACACCGAGAACGATAAGTGTGTTTCTGAGCGCATGTTTGCTTTTTGAACCTCCGTCCATTATCTGGGCATCCTTGACCAATTCCGGCCGCGCCTGATAAACAAACGTCAGCACCGCGGCGGTTATACCGCCCTCTATCAGACCTATCGCCAAATGTATAGGCTGCATGAGTGCCAGGAAGCCTCCAAACGGGAGATCTGATATTCCGGACGCAGTGGTTTCAACGCATACCGAAAATGCACCCATCTGAAGCGTAATCACGCACCCCAGTATCGAAGCAAGAATAATTTTACCTCTTACGCCGCCCTTTGAATTCGACTGTCGCCGCATAATCGGCCGCCATATCAGGAAGTACCCGACAAAGCACCCGTAAAAGGCCATGTTCCAGATATTGGCGCCAAGCGCCATCAATCCTCCGTCCGCAAAGAATAAACATTGTATCGCCAATATTACCGACATCGATAGGAAGCCCGCATAAGGACCCAGCAGGGCCGACAAAAGCATACCTCCGCAAAGATGTCCCGATGAACCGGTTCCCGGAATAGAGTAGTTAATCATCTGTCCGGCAAAAACCAGTGCCGCCGTAACGGCCATCGTCGGTAACCTCTGCTCACTGTCATCCTTTCTTAATTTGACTACCGAAAGAGCCAACATAGAAGCCGTTGCGCAATCCATGACAATCGCAACGGGCGGCGAAAGCAAAGCGTCCGCCATGTGCATATACATCACCTCCGAAATTATTTCTATTAAAAAAATACAACTCATATAAAAAAAATGAAGCCCAGTACGGGGATATTTTTTAAAAAAGTTTTTTTAGTCGTGTCCTTATACAGGTGCCGACTGTCCCTGATACAAGCCTTGTAATCCGATATCCCCCCATGTTAGTATATTACGATAGAAAATTTACAGCTTTGGAGTGAAAAGATGCCAACCCACAAATTTATCACATCAGAATATGACGCCGTCGTCGTCGGAGCAGGTCACGCCGGTTGCGAAGCGGCTCTTGCCTGCGCGCGCCTGGGACTTAAAACGGTCGTATTTACCGTGAGCGCCGACTCAATAGCCATGATGGCGTGCAATCCGAATATCGGCGGAAGCTCCAAGGGGCACCTGGTGCGCGAGTTGGATGCGCTTGGCGGCGAGATGGGAAAGGCAATCGATGAGACATTCCTGCAGTCAAAGATGCTCAATGCCTCGAAAGGCCCCGCAGTGCATTCGCTCAGAGCCCAGGCTGACAAGCAGGCGTATTCGGGAAGGATGCGAAGGGCGCTTGAGAATCAGGAAAATCTTGTAATCAGGCAGGCTGAGGTTGCCAAGATTTTAGTTGAGGACTCGGGTTTAGCGAATAAATCCGTCAAAGGAATTAAAACAGCCTCAGGCGCCGTTTATCTTGCAAAAACCGTGATTTTATGCAC
>CAJOLA010000081.1 GCA_905235275.1 uncultured Lachnospiraceae bacterium | reverse complement strand
GGTATGAAGGAAATGAACTTCTGACCGTTATATGTATAATCGTAGATGAATTTTCTAAGCTTGGATAGGTCGTATCTTTTCTTTAGCTTCTTAAAGCCGGTAAGATTTTTAATCCTTGGCGTAAGCGGAAGAATCTCGTTGTCCATCTTCTTAATCTGCGCCAGGAGACTTATGGGCGGGGTATTCTTTAAAAACTCCGGTCCTTTAAGGAAGTCTTCGATGGCTCTCATGACAATTTCCGCGCTTTTGTAATTATATTTGTAGAGCTCTCTCTTTAATACGTCTTTTGCAAGATAGAATATGTCAAAGCCCGCGAATTCGTCATGAATGGAGCTTACGATAAGCTCGTTTCTAAGCCCCAGATAATATTCATTTACTCCGGAGAATCTGTCATAGAATCTTTCATGTCTTACGCCGATTCCGTTCATCGTCATGACCCCGACATGGTTTCGCACCGAATAATCGACGTCATCGTCGCGTACAAAAAGCGGTAACGGTAAATTATCACTGCTTACCGTGCCTGTCGGCATGCAACAGAACCACCATGCGCTGTATTGCGTGGAAACATAAGGAATATTTTCCTCGTTTGATATCACGCGGCTTAAGAATCTCATATCCTTCGGAGGCTTAATGCCGCCCAGGAATCCGTTTGACATCATATGTCCCACATCCTCTATCTGAAGATACGGCTTGTCTTCCCTAAGCATCGCTCCTGCAATAAAGTTATCCTTAAATTCATCCTTCAGAATGCTTAAAAGCGAATATACCCTCTCGAAGCTTCCCGGAATAAATTCTATGTCATCGTCGGTCAGGATTATATGCGTCGGCTTCTCCTGCAGATGACATACTTCAATCATGCCTCTCGCAAATCCGCCGGAACCGCCGGTATTGGGATTATGCACAACCTTTATCTGTTCGTTTTCAAGCTCTTCAAGCTCTTTGGAGCCACCGTTATCTACTATCAGCCATGAAAATGCCGGACCCAGGCACTCATTGTCAAAGACCATCTCACGCAGCTTATCGGCGTTTTTTCTGACATAATCTTCCTTTTTGTAGGTTGTGGTGATTATCTTAATTAAGGGCTCCCGGACGAAGCCTTTTTCGACCTCCGCATAGTATCCGCCCTCATAAATAACCGTATCTTTAATCGGTCTGATGGCAAATGCCGTAATATTAAAGTCGCCTTTCGGAATGTCTATCTTAATTGTCGCTTTTCTTTTTAAATGAAATTCGTCTGATGAAATAAGTCTTTTAAATATCTTCTTTTCGCCCGTATTATATCCGTAAAGATCCACAAAAAACGAGCCTCTCATCTTAAGTTCCAGAAAGAAGCTGTCGGCTATCGTATAACGTGTCCATTTTGAAAGTGAAAAGCTGTTGAAATACGTACTGAAATCGCACTCCCCGTCATCAATCGAAAAGCCCTTGTTCCTGGAATCCCATTTCGGTGTGATTCCGCGGAAAATAAGCTCCGGGACTTCTTTGCTTACGGTGCTGTCGGGAAGTATTATTTTGTGCAGAAGAATTTTTGTATTCATAGACTTATTTTATTGTTTTTTAACTCAATATTCAACAAAATATTGAAAATTCACACGACAAAAAGGATTTATGGAAGTATAATATCTAAAAATGTTTATATTATGGTTAATCATATACGGAGGCGTTTATGAAAAAGTTAAGCTTAAAAATATTAACGGCATCCGCATTGCTTGGAACAGGTCTTTTTTTTGTCCCATACAATGTAAATGCCGAAGCCGTTGCTGATGCCCCGGGCTCCCAAAGCTCATCCGGATGGGTTAAGGACGGCGGCTATTGGAACTATCTGGATTCGGAAGGCAACCGTGTTACGGGATGGCATTATCTTAAGTCGAAGACCTCTGATAAAGAGAAATGGTATCTTTTTGATAACGGCGGGCATCTTGTGTCATTTGTTCCGAAAAATTCAATCAATCTTTTTAACACGAATATCGATGAGCCTTTCAGCACATCCGATCATCCCAACCTTAAGAACGGATGGTATGAGTTGTCCGGAAAAGACGGATTTTATCTTGAGGGCGCCCTTAACGGCGAATATCATTTGTCCGTATATTCCGACGGATCCTGGAACAGCCTTGACGTTAAAGGCGCCGAAGGCGGCGGTACTCTTTCAGCCAATAAGAAAAATTCCGACGACACGCAGAAATGGTGGATATCACAAAATAAAGGCGGTTCGTATACTCTTATCAATAAGGCGACCGGACTTCAGTTTGCTATAAGCGGCAACAATTTGACTTCCTACAAGGGAATTGACCAAAAGACCGTTTCCCTTAAAAGGGTAGGCGCAAGACCTGAGTACTACGGTGCTGTCGGAGACGGTGTTACCGATGATACGGATGCAATCCTTCGCACCATCGAATTAAACGACACCGTGGAATTCGCAAAAAGATACAACACTTCCGAGACAATCACAATCAAAAAGGATAATCTCAAGCTTATCGGTGACAACGGCATGATTGTCACTCATACCGGATTTCCGACATTCCGCGTAAAGGGCAAAAATGTTACGTTTGATAACGTTATATTTATGGGAAGCTACACAAGAGACGAAGCAAGCGACTACGGCTGTATTTATTTTAAAACGGATTCTTCAGATCCCGAGGTCGTTGATTACAACGCAAACATCGTAAACTGTAAGTTCATAAATACCGGACTTCGCGGCATCCATATCCATTCGGAGCGTGTTTCATCAAGCGACTTTACGCCTAAGAACATCGCATCTAACATAACCATCAAGGATTGTACGTTTGATTCATATAAGATTGGCGTATGCTGCAGCGGTCCGGATAATGTAACGGTCGACCACTGCACCTTCAGCAATGCATATTATGAGCACGTAACCTTCGATTGGCGAAGCAGACACTGCAAAGCCGTCAACAACTCCTTCAACGGTCTTGAAGGCGGTATCGGTGCTGTCGGCATAGACTCTGCCGAAGACATCGAAATCAAAAACAACGACTTTAACTATTCGGTTCTCTACGGCATAACCTTAAGTGCCCAGACACGAACCAACAACAATGTCGTAATCAGCGATAACACCTTTAATTATACCGGCGGTTTGGGCGGAATCCGATTCAACAAATACGAAGTCGGTCCCGCAGCAAATAACGTAACGATTTCAAACAACACCTTTAACACGGACAACTCCTACTCCATAAAGGTCGAATCAGCCGGACAGAACATCAAATTCACCGGAAACACCTATAACTCCGACAAACCCGTAATCTCAAATTCCGACTCGCAAATCGAGACAGACTATTGATAACCGGGACATGGGGGCTCTCACCCGCCCTCACCTCAAGCCCATGCCCAATCTGTCAAATTACGGCATCCGTGTTTGATTCCCCGAGCTTTAAGGACACCGGCCCAAAGAATTAAATCGAACGCAATCGGAATGCGGGAGCCTGCCGGCTGAGAAAAATTCTTTTCTTCATTGTGGCCGGGGGAGCATTCGGTACGCACAAATCAGCATGCCGATATTTGCTTTGATGAACATTGGGATTCGGGTCAAAGAATTAAGACCGACCGAATCGTTATGCGAACGGAACGCGTATTGTCTGAGAAAAATTCTTCCTGCTTAAGGGGCCGAGTGCACTTGCGTTTGCGGAAATTGTATGTCGATTTTGCTTTGATGAACATTAGAAAACGTGGTC
>CAJOLA010000080.1 GCA_905235275.1 uncultured Lachnospiraceae bacterium | reverse complement strand
CCGTGGGTTAAGATGTATGTGAAATTCAGTCCCTCTCTGATAAGGAAAATCTTCCTCATTACCGTCTCAAGGTTTTGTCTGTCGGAGAGCTTCCCTCCGATAATATATTCCACGCCGTAAGCGGGATTCTCATTTGATGCGCCCGCCTCCGTATCCGTATAGGTATCAAATGTCATAAGAATATATTCACGAAACAAAACATCATTAGCGGCATTTACGTTCTTACCGCTAAGTGAATCCTTAAGAACCGTCTTTTCATTTTGTTCCCAGCCGGGAGCGTCAAGCTTCTTATCGGATATGCGGGCGTTTTTCCCAAGCACCAGAGTCACGATATCGCCTCCAAGCAACTTCTTCGTATCATTGAAAGACTTTTCTCTCCCATGGTCTCTCGGAATCTCTCCCGTACCCTTTTCTTTTCCCGCGGCATCCTTTAATCCGTTCTTTACGGCATCCGACACTCCAGTCGATTCATTGATGCCTGCATCATTTAATATCTCATTTATATCCTTTAATATATCATCCTCCGAGGCCCCCGTTTTCGTGCCGGCGGATATCTTTTCGGCGAGGTTTCCGATCTTCTCGGAATTCTTCGCCCTGTCAGCCTCTCCGCTTAACGCTTCCTTAACGTAATTCCCGATGCCGTCCGACTGCATGTAATCTACAACCTGTCTGTAAAACGGCTCACCCCCGTTATCGGTCATCCTTGTCTCGTTGGCAAAATAAACGCTTTGTATGCCGGCCTTGGAACCCGCCATATTCGCAGACAGTACCTCCCTTGTTCTTGCCAGGGCCTGTGCGGAATTTTCGAGCACAAAAATCCCGTATCTGTTAAATACTTCATTGGAATAACCGGCAAATGCCGACTCTGCCGCAAGAGCAAGGGCGGAGTCGATTCGCGCCCTCGTCGCCGAATGATAGGCAGACTGAATAAGTGTTATGAAAAGAGAAAAAACAACAAGAAAAATCATCGCGGAAAACAGCGTAATACTCCCCGCAAGCCTTTTATCTTTTATCATACCTGGTTTGCCTGGCTTGACATCTTACCGAGTATGGTATTAACAACTCCCGTTATCTGACCTCTGAAAATGATTACAAGAGAAATCAAAACAATGGTTATGAGGATAATCTCCACCACTCCCATTCCGTCTTCTTTTTTGAAAAAATTAATTACCTTTTCCTTAGCAACTGACAATAAATTATTCATTACATTCTCCTTTTTTAAAAACATTAAATTGAAAATGACATCATTGACGGTATAAGCACGATTGCCATAACTACCGCCAGCATAAGTACCATGGGAAACAGCATCCTGGTTCCCGCCTCCTGCGCCTTCGACTTAACGAGCGCCTTTCTCGTAAGAAAGCTTTCTCTCGTCTCCTCGCGAAGGAGTCGTCCCAGGTCTCCCGTTCCCTTTCGCACGTGGTCACTTAAGTATGACCCCAGTTTTTTAAATTCCCTGATTCCGCACTTATCGCCGAACCTCGTATATCCCTCGGGCTCCGACGCACCGTTGTCGATATAGTTCATGGAATCGATAAGACACTCATAGGCTTCCTTCTTATAGCCCGGTCTCTTTTGCTTCTCCGTTAAGTATCCCGCCGCCACCTTCTCGCAGGCATTAAATATGGTCATCCCCGCTCCGAAGAAAAGCGAAAGCTTGGATATGATTCCCGGATAATCTCCAAGCAATGCGTCCGCCCGCTCCTTCTGCATTCTTTCTTTTTTCTTCTTCTCACCGATAAGAACGCCGACGGCGCCTATAATCCCAAGCAGCAAAAACACTCCGGGCGCGACACTATCATCCGGCTTTGTAAACTTAACCTCCCGGCCGTCCACTTCGCCGGGAAGGAAAAAAATGTCACTTGTGGCTTCATTTGCCTGGGCTTCGTTTACCGCATCCCTTATCCGGACTCTGCTTCTTTCTTCCTCGGATATCCCGGGAGCCGCCACGGTTACGTCAAAGCTTTTTGTAGCTTCCGACTCCCCGAGGGTAAGCTTTGCAAGCAAAGTGACCTGCCTTGTCTCGTCCTCATCGAATTCGGAGTTATAGACCTCGCCGTCATAGCCTATCGTCTGAAAGTCCGACGATATCCACTCGGCATTAATCCCGTACTCCGTAATCACGGATGCGAGGTTAAGCTTGCCCGTCACATTATCAAGCGACTCGTTATCCGCTTTAATAATCTCGCCAAGCCTCTCCTTCGTCTCGCCAAGAATCTTTTCGGCATCCTCCTTCGAATATGACTTCGGATCAATTTTTAAATTCAGATGAACGGGCTCCTCGCTTCCCGCCTCATAGGCGTCAAGCTCCACCTCCTTCATCTCGCCCGCCGCGGGTCTTGCAACACTTACTACGGAATTATCCTTCATCTTGGAAGACAAACTTAGGGCAACCGTAAGAAACATCGACAGTCCGAGAATCAGAGCTATCTTTTGCTTAAGCGTAAGCTCGATATTTTTTAAATTGAAATGTCTGTTATTTTTTCCGACCATATGATTGCTCCTATATAAACCGCGGCAAGAACGCTCATGCATATGACTCCGACGGGATTCCCGTACATCGGAGATATGAAGCTTTCCGCGCCGACTCTCAGATACAAAACTATAAGAACGGGCATTACGCAAAGGATCTTTTGCTCAAGCTTCTTTCCGCTTATCAGAGTATTAATCTCTCTGTTAATCTCCTGCTTCTCCTTCATCTGTTCACTCGTCTTTCTGATGATCCAAACGAGGTTTCCTCCCGACTTTCTCGCGCAGTTAAAAATCTCCGCAAAGTCTCTTATCTCTTCCATATCGAGACTCTCTGCCATCTCGCTAAAAACCTTATCCGTAGGTACGTTCCTTTTTGTCTTCGCAACGCCTTTCCTTAGCTGCTTTGTCATCACGGAATTCCCGTGCAGCTTATATGCCTCGTCTGCCGCCTGCTCAAGCGCGTTCTCAACCGAGTAGCCCGCCTGCAGCGAAAATGACATCGCGGTTATCGCATCGATAAACTCATCCTGAATTTTTAAATTCTCTTTTTCACGTAAAATCTTAAAATTCTTTTTGCAAAAGATCGGAAGATACGCAAGGAACACCATCCCTGCAATCAGATTCCCGTAGAAGGCAAACCCCGTCATCAGGCAAAATATCACTCCCGCTCCCGCAACAAGCACATACTTAATACTGCTTTTATCAAAGTCCCGCCGCGTAAAACTTATATCTGTTTTGAAAATCTTCGTCTGTCTTTTTAAGACTCCCGACAATGCGTCCATCCTTTTCTCCTTCCTCCTTAAATTCAAATATCTTTGCAAGCTCGATACGCCCGTCCTTCACGCCCCGCACCTCGGATATCTCAAGCACCCGTCTGCTTTTATCGCGAAGTCTTCCGAGGTGAACGACTATCTCAAGTGCCGCCGCTATCTGCTCTCTGATCGCAGCCACGGGTATGTCCATCCCCATAAGAACCATCGTCTCAAGCCTTGTCATCATGTCGGCCGCGGAGTTGGCATGCCCCGTGCTCATGCTACCGTCATGCCCCGTGTTATATGCCTGCAGCATATCTATCGCCTCGGCGCCTCTTACCTCACCGACGACTATCCTGTCCGGTCGCATACGAAGGCTTGTCTTAATCAGATCCCTGATATGTACGGCATTCTCGTTTTCGACATTACCGGCTCTTGCCTCCAGGCTTACGAGATTCCCGACGTTATGAAGCTTAAGCTCTGCCGAATCCTCAATGGTGATTATCCTCTCATCACACGGTATAAACTCTGACAGGATATTTAAGAAAGTCGTCTTTCCTGAGCCCGTACCGCCGCTTATGAATATGTTATATCCCGACTTCACGGCCCTCTTTAAGAAGTCCGTCGCCTCCTGCGTGATGGAATCCATGGCAAGAAGGTCTTCTATGGTAAGCGGACTGTCATAAAACTTCCTGATGGTAATAACGGGACCGTCGATTGCAACGGGCGGAAGCACGATGTTAACTCGGGACCCGTCAGAAAGTCTCGTATCAAGAATCGGCGTCCTTGTATTTACTATTCGATTCGACCTTGAAGCGATTCGCTCCGCCGTATTCTCAAGCCTCTCGACGCTTTCAAAT
>CAJOLA010000079.1 GCA_905235275.1 uncultured Lachnospiraceae bacterium | reverse complement strand
TCTGGAAAGATCATATATTGTTCATTTTCTTGAACCGGATAGTAACAATCTGGGCAGAGCACTTGTAAAGTCACCGAAGTTATACTTTGTTGACACGGGCCTTCTATGTCATCTGTTAAGAATCGAAAGCAAGGAAGAATTACTTTTAAGTGAAAAGAAAGGCGCGGTTGTTGAGACCTTCGCTGTGTCAGAGTTATTAAAGAATAGAACCAATGCAGGAAAAAAGGGAAACCTCACGTACTTCAGAGACAGAACGGGATTCGAAGTAGATACGATAGCGGACTGGAAGAATTCTTTTGCTATCGAAGTCAAAAGCACATCCGAAAGCGAAGCAAAGGCGTCAAAGAACCTCAGGAAGTATTTGGAACTCAAAGGGGATAAAGATACAAGAGGTGCGGTCTTTTACCTTGGTGACTTAACCATGAATTTAAATGGAATTGATTATGTAGGTTGGAGAGATTGGGGACAGATCAAAAAGTTGTCAAAAAGAACCGCCCCAAACGACAAGGAGTAGAAAATGTTTAAAATAGGATGTCACTTATCGGTATCAAAAGGATACCTTCACATGGCTCAGGAAATAATCGAACTCGGAGGTAATACGTTCCAGTTTTTCAGCCGAAATCCGCGTGGCGGCTCCGCAAAAGAGATTGACCCGGATGACATTGCCGCATTTCTGGAATATACGAAAGAAAACGGAATCTCCTGCATACTTGCGCACGCTCCGTACACGCTTAATGCATGCTCAAAGGACGAGAAGACCAGGGATTTCGCATTTACGGCAATGAGCGACGATTTAAAGAGAATGGAATATACCCCGGGTAATCTCTATAACTTCCACCCGGGAAGCCATGTGGGACAGGGCGTTGAGACGGGTATAGGCTACATTACCGACCTGTTAAACCGTGTCTTATGGGAAGACATGACGACGACCGTACTGCTTGAGACCATGGCCGGAAAAGGCTCCGAGGTGGGATCTAAGTTTGAAGAAATCAGGGAAATCATTGATAAGACCGAGCTGTCGGATAAGCTCGGCGTGTGCCTGGATACGTGCCACGTATACGATGCGGGATATGATATCGTAAACGACCTTGACGGAGTGCTTGATGAATTTGACAGGGTTATAGGGCTTGACCGCCTGAAGGCGATACATTTAAACGATACCAAGAATCCGTTTGAGAGTCATAAGGACCGTCATGAAAAGATTGGCGAGGGGTTCCTCGGCGCGGATGCCATTTCGAATATTATCAATAATGAAAGAATAAAAGATTTGCCGTTTTACCTTGAAACCCCTAACGAATTGCCGGGGTATGCTGAGGAAATAGCCATGCTTAAGAAAATGCGTAAAAGTTTATAGTTTTTTTCTTAATTATCCCATACTGCTTAATAATTAGAGTTGCTTTTTGTGATATAGTGATTGTTAAATTAAAGAGTATTTATTTGGTGAGATAATGGGAAAAGTAATTGGAATTGATTTGGGAACCACCAACAGCTGTGTGGCGGTTCTTGAGGGTGATTCGGCGACAGTAATTGCCAATAGAGAAGGATACAGAACGACGCCGTCAGTTGTGGCGTTTTTAAAAGACGGTAAAGTGGAGACGGGAGCAGCAGCCAAGAGACAGGGAGCGCTTAATCCCGACAGGACCGTTTTTTCCATCAAGAGAAAGATGGGAACCGATTTCCGTCTGAAGATGGGCGGAAGGAGTTATTCTCCTCAGGAGATATCCGCATTTATACTCAGAAAGTTAAAAAAAGATGCCGAGGAATTTCTCGGGGAATCCGTAACCGACGCCGTTATAACGGTGCCGGCTTATTTTAGTGATTCGCAGAGGCAGGCGACCAAGGATGCGGGACGTATCGCGGGACTTAACGTCCTTCGTATCATTAATGAGCCGACGGCGGCGGCACTCGCATACGGTCTTGATAATGCCGAGCCTCAGAAGATCCTCGTATATGATCTTGGCGGCGGAACATTTGACGTTTCCCTCATAGAGATTGGCGAGGGAGTTATCGAGGTGCTTGCGACGTCAGGCGATAATAATCTGGGCGGAGATGACTTCGATGAGAGAGTTGCGGACTACATAGCCGAGAATATCAAGAAGCAGTACGGCACGAACCTTAAAAAAGATGCCGTGGCCATGCACAGAATCAGAGAAGAAGCGGAACGCGTCAAGAAAGAATTATCCAGCGCGATGTCAACGAACGTGAACCTTCCCTTTATTACGAAGACCAAGGACGGTCCGGTCTCATTCGAGATGATGTTTACAAGAAATGACTTTGACAGACTGACGAAGGACCTTGTCGATAAGACGATTATTCCGGTTGAGAATGCGCTGCATGACGCAGGCGTTAGAAAAGAAGAGATTTCTAAGGTTATCCTTGTCGGAGGCTCCACGAGGATCCCGAGCGTACAGGATAAGATCAGAAGTGTCATGGGCAAGGAGCCTTCAAGAAGCTTAAATCCTGACGAGTGCGTTGCGCTCGGTGCGGCGGTACAGGGCGGCAAGCTCGGCGGTATGCTTTATCCGGGTTCTCCTGCGGACCAGATAGTTCTTATGGACGTGACACCTCTTTCCCTCTCCATAGAGACGGTCGGTGGAATCTCAACCGTCCTTATCGAGAGGAATACGACGATTCCGACGAGACATTCGCGTATATTTACGACTGCCATGAACTTCCAGCCGGCGGTTGACGTCAGGGTTTTCCAGGGCGAGAGAAGATTCACAAAGGATAACAAGCTTATCGGCAACTTCAGACTCTCAGGAATTAAGAGAGCACCTGCGGGCGTTCCGCAGATAGAGGTTACATTTGACATAGATGCAAACGGCATAGTGAATGTATCCGCCAAGGACCTCGGAACGGGGAATGAACAGTCCATTACCATAACCGCTTCCAACAACTTATCCGAAGAAGAGATTCAGAAAGCCATCTGGAAAGCGCGTGTATTCGAAGAGGAAGACGGCGACAAGTACAATCTTACCGATGAGAAGAGAAAGGCCGAGAGTCTTATCAAAAAAGCCGAAGCCATGCTTATCGAGCATAAGGATGACTGGGATAAGGATAAGAAAAAGGAAGTAAAGGACGAGATAGGCCGTATGAAGAGGAAGCTTGTCAAGCGAAGGTTCTTTAAAAAGAGCGAAGAAGCGGTTGGCGACATGAGGAGTTCGCAGCAGTCTCTCCAGGCTCTCCTTGAAAGACGGGAAAAAGAGTGTTAATATATTTTAAGTTACTAAAAGGCGGGCATGATTGCACCGCCTTTTTTGGAAAGGACCGGGAGGATAGATATGTCAGGATCGGTATACGGAAAGCATTTCAAGATATCCACATGGGGAGAGTCTCACGGGGACACCGTCGGAGTGACGGTTGACGGGGTTCCTGCCGGGTTGTCGCTTGACGCACAGGATATTCAGGCGCAGCTAAACAAAAGAAAACCCGGGCAGTCCGCATTTACCACGGCAAGACAGGAGTCGGACAGCGTCCGTATAATGTCCGGAATATTCGAGGGTAAAACCACGGGTACCCCCATAGCCATGATGGTGGAAAACGGAGATCATCATTCCGCTGATTACAGCAACATCATGGATAAGTTCCGCCCGGGGCATGCAGATTACACATTCGATGCCAAGTACGGGATTCGCGATTACCGCGGCGGCGGACGTTCTTCGGGTCGCGAGACCATAGGACGCGTGGCGGCAGGTGCCATCGCGATTAAGATGCTTGAAGAGCTTGGCATTAACATCAGGGCATTCACGAGATCCATTGCCGATATCAGTGTTTCCGATGACAGACTTGATTTTGCAAATGAGAATCCCCTCAACATGCCTGACAATGAAGCCTACGAGAAGGCTGCGGCCTACCTCGAGGAGCTTAAGTCTCAGGGAGAATCGGCAGGCGGTGTTATAGAGTGCAGAATCACGGGACTGAAAGCCGGAATCGGCGAGCCCGTATTTGATAAGCTCGATGCCTCTCTTGCAAAAGCCGTTTTTTCAATCGGAGCCGTGAAAGGATTCGAGATTGGCGCCGGATTCGGCGTAACCGGGCTTAAAGGCAGTGAGAATAATGATGACTTTGCCGTAAAAGACGGAACCGTGGTTAAGAAGACCAATAACGCCGGCGGAATACTCGGAGGAATATCCGACGGAAGCGAGATTATTTTCCGTGCGGCATTCAAGCCGACGCCGTCCGTATCCGTTTTACAGCAGACGGTGACGACCGCGGGCGAAGAGACAGGGATTGAGGTAAAGGGACGCCACGACCCGATAATCGTGCCAAGAGCGGTGGTGGTCGTTGAGTCTATGGCGGCGCTTACAATCGCGGACCTGTTATTTGACGACATGTCATCGAAGATGGACTATATCAGGGAATATTATAAGAGTAAATAAATTTTTCCGCGGAAGAGACCGCGGATTTTTTTCGGGAGAAGAGATGTACGAAATTATAAGTCGGGACGGCAATGCCAAGCATGCAAGATTTACAACGGTTCACGGGACGGCGGAGACGCCGGTATTTATGAACGTTGCTACGGCAGGCGCCATTAAGGGGGCAGTGTCTGCCGAGGACCTTGAAGGGATAGATACGCAGATTGCGCTTTGCAATACATATCATTTGCACGTAAG
>CAJOLA010000078.1 GCA_905235275.1 uncultured Lachnospiraceae bacterium | reverse complement strand
CCGTAATAAATCGTGAACATAATTATGAAAAAAGTTACCAGTTCAACGTTCGGTATGGAATCAAGTACTCTTTTTACCACTTCAAGCACCGCAATCATCATGCCGATGTGCGCGAGGTCCAAAGCGGAAAATGCGCTTTTATTCTGCTTTTGCTTTTTCATATACTATCTTGTACGTTTCCCCGTCCTTTACGGTAAGTGAATCGGCGCCTGCCGTGGCGTATTCGTCGTTTACATAAAGTGCCCAGTATGCGCCGTCCTCGCCGTAGATTGCTTTCTCGCCGTTAACCACCTCGATGAATATGCCAAGTCCCGATTCGGAACCGTCATAAGAGAAGTCTCCGTCAGCTTTAAGCTCATCCATCACTTCGCGGAGGTTCTCCGCGGTCGTATCCTCCTCGTAGGTCTTGGTCTCGCCCTTGGAGTTTACCACTTCGACTTTTATTTTCTTTTTTGCTTCAGTCTCGCTTGATGATACCGTCGTGCTTCCTGCTTCAGTTGTCGGCGCCGCTTCCTTACCCGCGCATCCTGCAAACGTTACCGCTGCCGCACCGATCCCTGCAACTGCCACAATATTCTTAATAATAAATTTTTTGGTTTTCATCAATTCATCCCCCGTTTATTTTTAAAGTTCGGGCGGCTGACCTCATCAACCGCCCGGTGTTATTCATTAATACGGAGTCTCTTTTACGAGAACTCCCTGTACCACAAGTCTGTAATTATAATCCGTCGCCTCACAGCTTGACAGAGTAACTATCTGACCTGCCTTCGATACGTCCACTCCCGTATCGTAGATGCTTCTTTGCTTACACTCGCCCGCATAAACCTTTAATTCTTCTTCGTTCATGTTTATCGTATATACGGGACCTGACGGATCCGAATTATATACGGCAAATATCCTGTACTCTCTTAAAACATTCGGCGTATATATATAAAACGTGTCATTGGTACCCTGACGATAAAAATCAGCATCCTTATAGTCATTATTACGCGTTAACATGGAACCGTCATTCATATGATGACCGTAGATAATAACGTGATTCGCATCAAGTCCGCGCTCGATATCTCCGGATATAAAAAGCGTTCCCCCTCTGCTGTATTCCCCGTCAAATCCAAGGTGCAGATAATATTCATCATCCTTTAAGCGCTGCACAACGGGAAGCAGAGTCCCGGTAGCATCATTTCTGTACATGCCCTTTGCGTCCTTATTAATCTTTAGGGCTTCCTCGTGATTATACTTAAATTCCTTATCGCCTTCCTGCTGCGTCTCAGTGATGGCCGCTACCGCACTCTCGTTAATCTCCTGAACATGCCTGTATTCGCCCTGCAGCATAAGAATGTTGACAAGCGCAATAACAAGCGCAATACCTGCTCCGATGATGACAAGTATCGCTATTATCGTCCCCTTTTTACCTTTTTTCTCATTTCCCATATGTATATAACCTTAAATTCACGCTTTACCGTCCGAACCGAAGAGAAGTATCTTCTCCTTAACCGTAGCTTTAATGGCTTCGGCGCCGGGCTTGAGGACCTTGCGCGGGTCAAATCCCTTACCCTCGAGGTCCTTGCCCTCTTCGATATACTTTCTTACGGCCGCGGTAAATGCAATCTGACACTCGGTATTAACATTGATTTTGGCAACACCGAGATTAATAGCCTGTTTTACCATGTCTGCCGGGATACCCGTACCGCCGTGAAGCACGAGCGGAAGAGTTCCGGTCTTTTCCTTAACGCTTTCCAAAACGTCGAATCTGAGTCCCGGCCAGTTCTCCGGGTACTTGCCGTGGATATTACCGATACCTGCGGCAAGAAGGTCAACGCCCAGGTCTGCAATGGCCTTGCACTCTTCGGGATCGGCACACTCACCCATGCTTGCAACGCCGTCTTCCTCGCCGCCGATTGCTCCGACCTCAGCCTCAAGGGACATGCCCTTTTCGGCACAGATCTTAACGAGCTCCTTGGTCTTTTCAACATTTTCCTCAATCGGATATGAAGATCCGTCAAACATGATTGAAGAAAATCCCGCGTCGATACACTTAAGACATCCCTCGTATGTACCGTGATCAAGATGAAGGGCAACGGGAACCGTGATTCCCAGGTCGTCCGTCATGGCAGATGCCATGGCGGCAACCGTCTTAAATCCTCCCATATATTTACCGGCACCCTCGGATACTCCGAGAATTACCGGTGCGTTCATCTCCTGAGCAGTCTCAAGGATGGCCTTGGTCCACTCAAGGTTGTTAATGTTAAAATGTCCTACGGCGTAGTGACCTTCCACCGCTTTATCAAGCATTTCCTTAGCTGAAACTAACATGTTATCCTCCCTTCCTTAAATTACAACTTCTCGGGCTCGGGATATTCCTCGCCGAACGTATCAACAGTCACACTCTTCATAACCTGCGGTTCGAGCGGCTTATCAAGCGGATTCGTCTGAACCGCCGCAATCTTATCAAGCACGTCCTCGCCCTCGATAAGCTTACCGAATGCGGCATACTGGCCGTCGAGCTGGTTCACGTCCTTATGCATGATAAAGAACTGTGATCCGCCTGAGTTATACTCTGCCGCACGCGCCATGGAAAGCACGCCTCTCGTATGGGAAAGGTCGTTCTTTACGTTATTAATCGCGAATTCGCCCTTGATCTTATATCCGGGACCGCCCGTACCGTTACCCTCGGGGCATCCGCCCTGAATCATGAATCCGGAAATAACCCTGTGGAACGTAAGACCGTCGTAAAAGCCCTTGTTTATCAGGCTTATGAAGTTATTTACGGACTGGGGAGCAACCTCCGGATAAAGCTCAAGCTTCATCACTCCGCCATCTTCCATCGTTATGGTGACTATAGGATTTTGTGCCATTTTATTATTCTCCTTCTTAATATGGGATTTGGTTTCACAGACTTAATTATAGCACTATTTTATGGTAAAATTGCCATTATTAATAAAAAATATTTTTCGACACAAGGGCAGATTATGATTGACTGGAAAAGACCCGAACCTGCGGATTTAAAGAGGATATATGAGAACGCTTCCCGTGAACAGAGCATGGGAAGCGACATGTCATATGTGAATATATTCCTTCTGGCAGATAAGTACGATCTGCACATCGCTTTCGAAGAGGACCTCCTCACAAGAAGATATAAGACTCGCGAGACGAACCTCGGTCGAAACGGCTATACCTTCCCCACGGGCTGCTCGCTTTCCGAAACGAAGCGGATAAATAAAGTCCTTGAAATGCTCGAGAAGGAAGCGGGTGTCGCGGGCGTTCCCCTATCCTTCTGCCTCCTTACGGAATATCAGAAAATCTATCTTGAAAAGAGATATCCCGACATGGAATTCATCTCCTACCCGGGCGACAGCGATTATCTCTACACCGCCGAGCATCTGGGAAAGCTCCCGGGGCGCTCCAACCATAAGAAGAAAAACCACGTCTCGAAGTTTATCCGTGAGTATCCGGATTTTGAGTTTAAGATTTACGATAAGGATAATTCCGGCGAATGCAGCTCCGACTTTAAGCTTTGTGACATTTACAGAGTGGAAGAGGCATGGATAAAGGAACGTGAAGATTTTCTTGAACACTCCCAGGCGCTTGAGCGAAGCGAGATTAAGACGGCAGTGAAGCTCTTTCGCGGACTTGAGCTTAGCGCCGCGGTAATAAGGGTCGACGGAAAGCCCGTTGCGATGAGTGTGGCATCCGAGATCTCACCCGGGATATTCGACATCCACTTCGAGAAAAGCTACGGAGAATATGCAACAAACGGCGCATATGCCGCGATCAATAAGCTCTTCTCAGAGTATCTGCTTGAAAAAAAAGGCGCGCGCTGGATCAACCGCGAAGAAGACATAGGAATCGAGGGCTTAAGAAAAGCCAAGGAATCATACCACCCGGACATGATGCTTCATAAATATTCGGGTTTTTTAAGAAAGGAGTAAATATGCTATCGGCCGTACTCTCAAAATCCACCTGCGCAGACTGCAGGTTCTGCTGCTCATTCAGACGAAAAAGCCTGTGGGAAACTCCTCTCCTTCCCGGGGAATTTAAAAAAGCCCACCCGACCGGCGTATCGGGTGAGCCTGTTATTTACAAAACTTATGAATACAGTGACGGCGACGTTAATTTCCCCTATTCTCAGACGGACCTTACCTGTCTCTACATGACGGAGGACCCCGAGGAGGAAGCGCCATGCCCGTTTCTTGAT
>CAJOLA010000077.1 GCA_905235275.1 uncultured Lachnospiraceae bacterium | reverse complement strand
GAAGAGGCCGCGAAGCAAAAGGAGAAGGAAAGGGCCGAAAAAGAGAAGGCCAAGGCGCAAGCCGCCAAAAATAAAAAGAAGAAGACCTCCTCCGCCGCCAAGGTCACCAATTCCGTTTATATAACGATTCGGTCGGTCTGTAAATTCTTTAGACCCGGAGGTCGGTTCAGCAAAGCAAATATCGGCATACTGATTTGCGTGAACCGACCGGGTGACAGCTGCAAAAAAGTTGCCAACAAGAAACAACCGGGTGACAATCCCGATAACAATCTAAAATACCCCCTTCCCCGGGTGTCCGGAAAAGAGGGTACATATCAATTGTGCGATACCTCTTTTAATATGTCTTGATTCGAACGTGTGCGTTACTCACCCGTCATCCTCATCATAATATAAATTGTCGGAACGAAGGATTAATTGTAATTATAGCCTCGGTTTGAATAGTAGCCTTCGTCGTCATCTTCGTCATTTTCGTCATCTTCATCATCTTCGACGAAATCATAATCATCCTCATAATATGAGTTATCTTTACCTGCCGTGGTGGTAGGCTCTGTACAGGTTGTCTCTTCCTTAACCTGGTTGATCATGTCTTTTGCATTCTGCACCGTGTAGTATTCGGGCATTGCCACATAGAGGTAGCTGTTCGGCTCTGAGAATGTCCTTCTTCTCTCACCTTCTCCCTCAACCGCATATGAGTCAATCTTCCACTCGGTGGAATCTGATATCTGCGTGGAGATAAGCTTCTTAATCAAATCTTCAGGCATTGAAGTCTGGAAAGAATCCTTAAGTATCTCAAATACTGCCTGGTAATTCGTAAGGATCTCAGGTGACGTGGTCATCTTCTTAATCGTTGCCTCGATGATTGCCATGTGGTCTCTTCCACGCTGGTTATCACCCTCTAAGAAAGCCTTACGCTCTCTTGCAAAGAAGAGTGCCGCCTCACCGTTTAAGTGGTTCGTTCCTTTTTCATAAGTGTACTGCGGATTAAGCGTTGACGTGAAATCCTCTTCGGACTCAACATCTATACCGCCTATTGTATCGATTATCTTCTCAAATCCGGAGAAGTTCATACGCAGATAATAATTAATCTTCGTATCGTAGAGCATCTCCAGCGTACCCATGGAATTCTCAACTCCGTAGATGCCGGCATGTGTAAGCTTATCCCTTACTCCGGCACTGTTTGGAAGCGGTACGTAATAATCTCTCGGTGTATTAATAAGGAGAACATGCTTCGTCTTGATGTTAACGACTGCAATAACGTTAACGTCGCTTCGGCTTGTCTGCATAACGTCTCCGAATGTATCAATACCGCTGAGATAGAGAGTAAACACATCCACATTCGATAACTCTTCAGGAGTCTTTTCGGTTATGGTCCTTACGTCAACCGAGTAAATGATACGAATCCTGTCTTCGAAATCTTCATATCCTTCCATCTCGGAAATCATAGAAGGAAATTCGCTGTTCATAATAATTGCGGATACCTCTCCTTCAAGAAGCGAATTTGCAAGACCGGATAATCCGCTCTTTTGGTTATAGGACAATCCCACAACCTTGGAGTCGATATCCGACTTAAGCTTCTCAATCTGTTGAGAATCGGTTGACGATGAAAACGCAAGAGTCTCGCCGGTAAGATCTTCAATTTTCTGAATGCTGCTCTCTTTTAAAACAGCCACCTGCATGGTAGATACATTTACCGTCTGGCTTGAGGATATGTTTCCAAGAAGCTTTCCGACCTGATCGGAGAAATTAATACCGTATGCAAGCACGCATGAAGTAAAGCCTGTCACTATAATCATGACGATGGCCGCCCAGCTTTTTTTGAAGGCCAGCATGCTGAGTGCCGTTATTCCCGCGATTCCGATTATTAAATAAGCGGCATCATCAAGCGGTAATATCCCCTGACCGTGCAACGTAAAATAAAATATGAATGCCAGAACAATCATGGCTGCAGTTATAATGGTCAATACGACCTTTAGTGCGCTCCATTTCTGTTTGCGTTTCATTGTTGAATTCTCCATATATCTTTAATTATTTTAAATTTATCAAATTAGTATTTTACATTTATTAAATGCGCTTGTAAACCGATTTTCCTTTACTTTTTCGCAAATTTTAAAGATTTTTTAAAAAATACACAAAATAAAACGGCACCGTAAATTCATATCAAACTATACAAATCTGATTTATTGACTACCAAATAAAAAAATATATTTTATCAAATATCTTCACATTTTGTGATTTTTCCAGTATAATAATCTGACTGGATAAGCTGTTATATTTTTGTCAAAGTTTTTTAACGGGGGAGATATATTTGAGCGTTAAAATTAAAAGAAAAAAAAGCAAGAAATTTCTTATATGGCTTATACCCACCATCGTTGCGGGTGCTGCGGCCGCTACTCTTTTAATAGGTGCCGGGGTTACGAAGGACAAGTTCTGGAACGACACCTTTATTAATGATGTTTATGCGGGCAACAAGACGGTTGAAGAGGTTAATGCCGAGATTCAAAAAGGCGGCCACACCCTTACGCTTACCACAAGAGAAGGAAACAAAGAGACTATCGCACTTGATGACATTTCTTATAAATGTTCTTATTCCGGCGATATTGCCGACATTAAGAACTCACAGACTCCTTTCCTTTGGTTTGCGCATTTAAGCGGGAAGAATAATTACGAAATGCCGATAGAGGCCACTTTCGATGAAAAAGCATTGTCTGAGAAGCTTAAGAATCTCAACTGCATAATCAGCGATAAGATTGAGGATCCTATCAACGCGCACATTGCCGTTGCCAACGATTCTTTTACCATAGTGGAAGCCATCGAGGGTAACCGCATAGATAATGATAAGCTTACCGCTACCGTAAGCGCGGCTCTTAAAAAAGGAATAACCGAAATTAACCTCGACGATGCCGAGTGCTACAAGACTCCGACTGTTTATGCCAACGACAAAGGTCTTCAGGAATCATACGAGAAGTTAAAGGTTATTAAGGCTTCAACAATCACCTTAAACCTTCGTCAGGCCGAAGAAAAGATTACAGGCGAGACATATATGAAGTGGATTACCACTGACGGTCCGGATCTTAAGTTAAAGGAAGATCTCGTTAACGAATACTTAAACGGTATTGCCGATAAATATGATACTTATCAGACGGAGAGAGATTTCGAGACAACCGGAGTCGGAACCATCAAGGTAGGCGGCGGTGCTCAGGATACTTACGGTTTCCTTCTTGACGTAGATCAGACAAGGGAGGCCCTCTCGGAAGCCATCCTTTCCGGAAAGAGCGACACCGTGGATGTATACTGGAGCGTTCCCGCGAACGTACGTAACCAGAAAAACGGCGACATCGGTAATACTTACGTTGAGATTGATATCTCAAGACAGCATATGTGGTACTACCGCGACGGCAAGCTCTTTATCGATACCGACGTTCGTACCGGTACGGAGAGTGCCTCGCAGTGGACTCCTACGACAGTCGGTGTCTTCAGAATTCTCGATAAGCAAAGAGACAAATGGTTCCTGCAGTTTGAACCGGTTTGCCATTCGGATTACTGGATGCCGTTTAACTGGCGTGGAGAAGGAATCCATGATGCGACCTGGTATTCCACATATGGCGGAAACCTTTACAAGTCATCCGGGTCTCACGGATGTATCAATACACCGTATAGCGTGGTTCAGAAAATGTATGAAGTCATGGATTACAACACACCCGTTATCGTATACCGTTCCTGATTGGAGCTTAAGCGGCTTTAAGCCGCTTTTTTTGTGCAAAAAAAGGCTGTTCTCCAGACAATTCCGCCTGCGAAGGCTTCTTCGGACGTCTTAAAAACGAGATGTTCTATGGGCAATCCCGGAAAGATGTCACCATCGAGGAATTCATAACCATCCTTGATGAATATATACACTGGTACTCGGAAAAGAGGATTAAGCTCTCACTTGAAGGAATGAGCCCACTTCAATATCGAAGAAGTCTTAGACTTATAGCAGCTTAATCTGTCGCGGACATTGATTGGTAAATGGTCCAAGAAAATGTCCGCACCCCCAATCTGTGTACTTTATATTACTATTTACACAGAGATTTATCATTACGTTGGCACTACGGAAATTGCCGCAAAAGAGGACGGGGAAGATGCCGAACCCATATTAGTGTTGGCAGAGTTACCCAGAGCATAACTTCATACGATAATTACCGAGCCGTCTCGGAGAAAAAAGGCACTTAACGAGAGGTCATGTAAC
>CAJOLA010000076.1 GCA_905235275.1 uncultured Lachnospiraceae bacterium | reverse complement strand
AAGATTCCAAAGGAGAATTGGATAAGATATAATTTCCAGATAATAACCCTGGGACGCGAGATCTGCACCGCAAGAGCACCTAAGTGCAGTGAATGCTTTTTAAATGATTTGTGTAAAAGTAAGGATAAGAGATGAAAGAGATATTAGTGACGGAGTCGGTGGCATTAAGCGGAATTTCCGAGATTATCGATATAAAAAGGGATGAAATATCTAAAAAATATCCTGACAGAATAATAAAAAAAGCAAAACCTGACGTATCCTTTGAAAAGGATATGTCCGGATTTTTTTTACCGGACCATACATTCTACGGTAAGCCCATGGGAGAGGGCGGTTTCTTTGCGGGACTGTGGTATATGGCTGATGCCCTAAAATGCGGATTTACGGTAGATATGCGAAGGGTGCCCGTTATCCAGGAGGTTATCGAGATATGCGAGATGTATAACGTAAACCCTTACATACTCGAATCAAAAGGGGCGTGGCTGATTGTTACGGATGAATCTGAGAAGCAAAGAGAGATTTTTTTGCAAAACAATATAAATGCAACGGTTGCAGGAGTGATTGAAGAGTCGAATGATAAGAAGCTTATATGCGGGGAACGCATAAGATTTCTGGACAGGCCGGCGCCCGACGAATTGCGAAAATTCCGATAATAAGGTAAAATATTCAAATATGAATTTTTGGAGGTAAAGACATGGGAATGACTATGACTCAGAAGATCCTTGCGGCTCATGCGGGGCTTCCGGCAGTGAAAGCCGGAGATTTAATCGAGGCCGATCTGGATCTTGTACTGGGCAATGATATAACTTCTCCTGTAGCCATACATGAGATGGAAAAGTTTAATACACAGGAGGTTTTTGACAAAGATAAGATAGCTCTCGTGCCTGACCATTTCGTTCCGAATAAGGACATAAAATCCGCAGAGCACTGCAAGATAGTCAGAGAGTTTGCAAAAAAGAATAACATCACCAACTACTTTGAAGTGGGACAGATGGGTATAGAGCATGCGCTTCTTCCCGAAAAAGGACTTGTCGTTGCGGGGGATGTGGTTATCGGAGCGGATTCCCACACCTGTACATACGGAGCACTCGGAGCATTTTCAACGGGTATAGGATCCACTGACATGGCGGCGGGCATGGCTACCGGAAAGGCATGGTTTAAGGTGCCTGAAGCCATTAAGATCGTACTTACCGGAAAGTTGAATAAATGGGTAACCGGAAAAGACGTTATCCTTCACATAATCGGCAAGATCGGCGTGGACGGTGCGCTTTATAAGTCAATGGAATTTACGGGCGAGGGTGTTTCGTCACTTACCATGGATGACCGCTTTACAATCGCCAACATGGCCATTGAGGCGGGCGGAAAAAACGGTATATTCCCTGTTGATGATAAGACAAAAGAATTCTTAAAGGAGCACTCCGACAGAGAATACGTCTGTTATGAGGCCGATGAAGATGCGCAGTACAGTGAGGTTTTGGAAATTAACTTAAGCGAGCTGACACCGACCGTATCATTCCCGCATTTGCCGGAGAATACCCATACGTTTGATGAGATAGACGATATTAAGATTGACCAGGTGGTTATCGGTTCATGTACGAACGGAAGAATTCAGGACATGAGAGAGGCCGCTGAGATTCTTAAAGGAAGAAAGGTGGCTGACGGAGTAAGAGCAATCGTAATTCCGGCAACACAAAAGATTTATCTGCAGGCAGTGGAAGAAGGTCTTGTGGCAACATTTATCGAGGCGGGTGCGGTGGTAAGCACACCGACATGCGGACCGTGTCTCGGAGGATATATGGGTATCCTTGCACAGGGAGAGAGATGTGTTGCAACGACGAACAGAAACTTTGTGGGACGAATGGGACATACGGAGTCGGAGATCTATCTTGCAAGCCCGGCAGTGGCGGCTGCAAGTGCGGTGACGGGAAAGATTTCCCAGCCTTCAGAGCTTTCTTTATAAAAGACAAATCATTAATTAATATCAGGAAAGGTAAACAGCCATGAAAGCAAACGGAAACGTGATTAAGTACGGGGATAACGTTGATACGGATGTAATCATCCCCGCAAGATATCTGAATTCTTCAGATCCGAAGGAGCTTGCCCAGCACTGTATGGAGGATATCGATAAGGACTTTGTAAACAAGGTAAAGCCCGGAGATATCATGGTTGGCGGTAAGAACTTCGGGTGCGGTTCATCAAGAGAGCATGCCCCGATTTCCATTAAGGCATCGGGAATCAGCTGTGTCATTGCAGAGACATTTGCAAGAATCTTTTATCGTAATTCAATCAATATCGGTCTTCCCATCATGGAGTGTCCGGAGGCAGCAAAAGCCATTAAAGACGGCGATGAAGTAGAGGTTGATTTTGATTCCGGTATCATAACCGATAAGACGACGGGTGAGACATTTAAAGGGCAGGCATTCCCTGAATTCATGCAAAGAATAATAAATGCCGAGGGACTTATAAACTACATTAACAGCAAGTAATTTAAGGAGTATCCTAATGAGATATACAAGCACAAGAGATGAAAGCGTAAGCATAAGCGCATCAGAGGCGATTCTTCAGGGGCTGTCTCCGGACGGCGGATTATACGTGCCGACAGACATACCCGCGCCGGATGTCACATTATCCGAGATGGCAGCCATGGATTATCGCGGTGTGGCATATGAGATCATGAAAAAGTTTTTTGATGATTTCACTGATGAGGAATTAAAATATTGCATCGATAATGCGTATGATGAAAAGTTCGACACGCCCGAGATTGCGCCTTTAAAGGAAGCTCACGGCGCTTATATTCTTGAGCTTTGGCACGGTAAGACAATTGCCTTTAAGGACATGGCACTCTCAATCCTGCCGTATCTTCTTACTACATCCGCTAGGAAGAATAACGTGACAAACGATATCATTATCCTTACGGCAACCTCCGGTGATACGGGTAAGGCTGCGCTTGCGGGTTTTGCGGATGTTAAAGGAACCGGAATCATCGTATTTTATCCGAAGGACGGAGTAAGCCCGATTCAAAAGAAGCAGATGCTTACGCAAAAGGGCGATAACACACATGTTGTAGGTATTGTCGGAAACTTTGATGATGCCCAGACAGGCGTAAAGAACATCTTTAACGATACTAAGCTTAAGGAGGAGATGGCTGAAAAAGGATATCAGTTCTCATCTGCCAATTCCATTAATATAGGCCGTCTCGTTCCGCAGATAGTTTATTATTATTACGCATATACAAGACTTCTTAAGAGCGGAAAGATAAAAGAGGGAGATAAGATAAACTTCGATGTCCCGACGGGTAACTTCGGAAATATTCTTGCGGCATACTACGCCAAGCAGATGGGGCTTCCCGTAAATAAGCTTATATGCGCATCCAATGAGAATAAGGTCCTTTTCGACTTTTTCAGAACGGGAACATATGACAGAAACCGTGAGTTTATACTTACCACATCTCCTTCAATGGATATTCTTATTTCAAGTAATCTGGAGCGTCTTATCTTTAAGATGACGGGCAACAGCTCTGAGGAAACGGTTAAGCTTATGGATGCTCTTAAGGCAAAAGGTTCATATTCCGTAACCGATGAGATGAGAGAAGTCATATCCGACTTTTACGGTAATTTTGCAACCGAGGCTGAGGATGCGGACATCATCCGCAGGGTATTTGAGGAGGAAGGATACGTCCTTGACACCCATACCGGTGTCGCGGTAGCCGTATATGACAAATACAGGCAGGAGACAGGAGACGATACGATAACGGTCATAGATTCCACTGCAAGCCCTTATAAATTTACAAGAAGCGTTATGCATGCCATAGACGCGGACAAGTATGACGGTATGGATGATTTCAAGCTTGTGGATGAGTTAAATGCCATATCGGGACTTAAGATTCCTCAGGCGATAGAAGAGATAAGGAATGCCGATATCCTTCACAAGAGAATATGTGATGCGGATAAGATGAGGGATGAGGTTAAGGATATATTGGGGATTTAAGAATAAAAAACTTCCGTTGCGAATGATATGTACTCTCTTTTCCGGACACCCGGGGAAGAGGGTATTTTTAGATTGTCATTATTGCCGGTGCGACGGTTCTTTGTGGCTGCTTTTTTGGGGCTGTCACCCGGCAGATTTTTGGGCAGCTTTTTTTGGTGTCACCATGTTCCGGATAATTCAGCATGAAGAATATGGCAGGTGACAGCTCCCCGCCACGTTTAGGCATCCGCATTCATCAATTCCCCGAGCTTTGAAGTTTTCGGTCTTGTGGATTTTACG
>CAJOLA010000075.1 GCA_905235275.1 uncultured Lachnospiraceae bacterium | reverse complement strand
CAAAATCCGCCCTCTTTTTTTGTGGGGAAAGGCATTTATTTTTGCTGTGAGTGTGGGGGATATAGGACAAAAAGCGTTGGTAAAAACGGCTGTAACTGTTGAAAATACTACGGTTGCAGCCGTTGTATTATGTTTCCGGAAAGATTTTAGGTCGGACAAAAAGCGTTGGTAAAAATCCCGGAAACCATTGAAATTTCAATGAGAATTAGGGTTATATCATCCTCAAAATATGTTCTGTGCCTCCGGTAATCGAATGCGTGCACGGGCCATTGAGCAGAAAGGATTTTTCTAAAAAAACATTGAAATAATAATAAAGTTGTTGTATATTCGTATGGAATATAGGTTGTTATATCAGACTGAATTGGTATAACTATGCGATTAAATTAAGAATAAGCACTCTCGTTTTTATTAGGAGGTTCGGAATGAAAAAGAAAATGCTTATCCCGATTTGCATAGCAGGCGGATGTCTTGCAGGAGCTATTTTTACCGGTATTAAGACAAACGGTGCAGGTGTTGTATCCGCTTCGGTAGTTGATGCTTTTAATTTAGGTGAAGAGAATGAAACGGCAGCGAATCAACAGGTGATTGACGTAACGAGTGCCGCAAGTGTCAGCTCTATTTTAGCGGGTGTTCAGGAAGAAGAGGCGGTGGACGAGCAGGATGCGGAAGCTGAGGAAGATACAGAAGCAGCAGAAGAGGCAGAGGAAGTTGAAGCTGATTACGATTCTGATATCGTTGAGGCAGAGGCAGTTGCACCCGTATTTGAGGAAGTATCTCCGGTATGGAATGAAACAGAGCCGGTTGTCGCAACCGCACAGCCAAAGGAGACTGCAGTTGCTCCCGTAGCGGTTAAAAAGGCAGAGGTTAAAAAGACAGAAGTTAAAGAGAATAACAAGTCAGAAGTTAAAGAGAATATAAAGGCTTCAAATGAAGAGGCAGAAGCTCCCAAAACAGAAGTTAAAGAGGAGACGGCAAAGCCTGTTGACGAAATCATCGATGATAAAGAGGAAGATTATTATTTAGTAGGGGATATAGTATTTGTATACGTCTTTGAGAAAGGCGAAGTAAGATTTTTAAATGTTACCAAGGAAAATATATTTAATCCCGAGAAAACAATAGAAGAATATTATATTAATGATGACAAGGTAAGCGCTGAAGAATATGAGGAAAGACGTGCCAATATTATGGAAGATACAAGTCTCGGAGAACTTGTAGATGCGTATGCTCTCGGCGGAAGTTATTCGGCTCCTTCAGTTGAGGAATACATCTATGATGAGGATCAGGAAGATTTAGAGGCGCTTAAGGCAGAAGTTGAGGTTGAAGAAGAGACTGAAGCTGACGTCGAAGTTGAAACGGATTGGGTTACCGAAACGAGTACGTCTCAGTATTACTATTTTGAGAATGAGGAAGTATCATTTTCCATACATTCAATAACATACGAGATTAATACGGATTTGAATGTTGAGAAGTACTATATTAACGATGATGAAGTAAGCGCTGATGAATATGAAAAAGAGCTTGCAGGTATTCTCGATGATGAGAGTCGCGGAGAACTTTTGGATATGAAAGCCGTATCAGGATGTAATACAGCGCCTGTAGAATAATTAATATAAAGAACTCAAACACCGGGTCTTATACCGTTATTAAAAAGAGGGCAAATGCCCTCTTTTTTTTGCGGTAAATTACCCGTTATTTTTCACATATAATTTATAACAAAATTTCATTAATGTAGATAACATTTATCTATAAATGTATTGAAAACACCCTGATGGAGTTTTAAAATTATAGTATGGGAATTAAATAGGGACGTAAAATTTAACATTAGTGAAATTGATTATACAGATCAGGGTTATGTAACATACATCGGTGACATGCATTCGCAAGATAACCGTAAAAGAGAAATCTCCGGAGAAGTCACCAAAGACAAGGATATCAGATTCATAAACGTAAGAGACTTACCCGTACCGACCGGCGTAGAATTTGACGGAGGATTCGGAGCAGGTATAATTATGATTATTGCAGGAGCTGCCGCAACCGCTGCTGTCATAATAAGCAGAAAGAAAAAAGAAATGTGATTAAATGAAAGACAGAGACTGATTTATAAAAAATTAAAGGTGGTCTGAATATGAAAAACGGTGCCCGGTGCTATGCTCTGATGGGCATATATTTTGCACTAAACTGCATTACAAACTCCTTTTCGCTTTTTTTCCTTAAACAAAACGGCATGGAGTCCAATCAGATAGGAATACTGATGGCGGTGTCATGTCTTCTCGGAGGTGTACTTCAATACGTGGCGGGAAGACTTTCCGACTCGAAAAAATCATTCTCATGGAAAAAGCAGCTGATTATTTACAGTGGTATTATCACAGCCTTGATGTTTATTATTTTGTTCTCGTCGAACATGATTGTGACGGCCGTATTTTTTGGCATAATCGTGATATTTTCAATCGGCATGATGCCGCTCGTTTTTTCCGCATGCTTTGATTGCAATTATCACGGTTATAAGGTTAATTTCGCATTTGCAAGGGGGCTGGGTTCACTGACCTTTGCACTCACTTCTTTTGCGGTGTACGGGCTTACGAGAAACTTTGGTGATGATGTGGTACCTGTTGTCGGGATTATTGCAGGCGCACTTGTTCTTACGGGGTCTTTGCTCATGCCGTATGAGAGCTCCGGAGTTGTTCAGACCGAAGACAAAGCCGTAAGTCAGAAGAATAATTTAGCGGGACTTGTGAAAACGTATCCGTTCTTTCTTGTGATGGCAATCGGTATCGGACTTATTCTCGTACTTCAGAATATGTTTTTTATGTTCATGGTGGACTTTGTGGAAGCTATGGGCGGTACAAGGCAGTCAATAGGTTTTGCGTATGGAATAGCGGCAATCTCAGAAATTCCGGTAATGTTTTTATACAATAAGCTGGAAAAAATTAAGGGCATGACCATCGAACGGATTATTTTAATTTCCGGTCTTTTGTATATCCTGCGGGGTGTATTGTATCTGTTTGTTTTTGGTGTGCCGGCTATTTTCTTCCTTCAACTTATGCAGGGTGCCACATTCGGTATTCTCGGACCTGCAAAGTCGAACTATGCCTACAGAAAATTGGACAAAAAATATCTCGGTACGGGGCAGTCGATAATGACGGTAACGGAAGTTTTCGGGCAGGTGCTCAGCGGTCTGGCCTGTGGCGCAATCATTGTAAATGCCGGCGAAACTGCCGCGGAATTGTGCGGGATAGGATTTGCGGTTGCGGGAACCGCAATAATATTATTTTTGAACATGAGAATGCGAAATAAAAAGAAAGCGGATAAGCAGCAGGAATAAAGTATACACAGCCGTATATAAAAAAAATATTTGACAAAATCAATAATGAGTATTATTTTAAGAGCACATCAGAATATTTCTTCGGGGCGGGGTGCGATTCCCCACCGGCGGTAAAGCCCGCGAGTGACAACGTTCACATGATTTGGTGAGATTCCAAAGCCGACAGTAAAGTCTGGATGAGAGAAGAAGACGACATAATCTTATTTGTGTTTTTCCGACCCCGATTATTCGGGGTCTTTTTTTACGGAGTTAAGATATGACTGATAAAGAATACATGAGACGGGCCATTGAGCTTGCAAAAAAAGGAATCGGAAAAACCGACCCTAATCCATTGGTGGGTGCGGTTATCGTAAAGGACAACAAAATAATAGGCGAAGGGTTTCATGAGAGATACGGAGGGCTGCATGCCGAAAGAAATGCAATTGCATCCCTTAAAAGCGATGCTGCGGGCGCCGATATGTATGTGACTCTTGAACCGTGCTGTCACTACGGGAAGACACCGCCGTGTACCGAGGCGATTATTGAAAATAAAATCGGACGCGTCATCGTAGGATCGAGAGACCCCAATCCGTTAGTTGCGGGTAAAGGAGCCGGGGCACTTCGAGATGCAGGCATTGAAGTGGAAACGGATTTTTTAAGAGATGAGTGCGATGCGCTAAATAAAAAATTCTTTCACTTTATAACGACCGGAAGGCCTTATGTTCTTCTAAAATACGCCATGACGGCAGACGGGAAAATCGCGACAAAGACAGGTGCTTCCAAATGGATATCGTCTGAAAAGTCCAGAGAGTTTGTTCACGGTTTAAGGAACGAATATCCGGCAATTCTTGCAGGGATAGGGACGGTTCTTGCTGACGACCCGATGCTTACGGCAAGGATAGAGGATGCGCGAAACCCTTTAAGGGTAATCGTCGATACGAATTTAAAGATTCCTGCTGATTGCAATATTTTAAAAACCGCAAAAGAAATACCGACACTGATTGCTTACTCGAACGCATCTATAGAAAGAATCCGGGAAGTAAATGAAGCGGGAGCCGAAACACTTGAGCTTCCCGAAAGTAACGGTCATGTAGATTTGTCTGCG
>CAJOLA010000074.1 GCA_905235275.1 uncultured Lachnospiraceae bacterium | reverse complement strand
ATCCCCTACTCTCAGACAGACCTTACCGGTCTCTACAGGACTGACGACCCCGAGGAGGAAGTGCCATGCCCGTTTCTTGATATAAAAAAAGGGTGTGCCCTTTCCGAAAAGGATAAGCCCTTCGACTGTAAAATATGGCCGCTTCGCATTATGCGTATGCCGGACGGCAGGACAAATATCTGCCTTACTCCGACATGCCCCGCCATTAATGAAGTCGGTCCCGAGAGGATGAAGGCTCTCGTAAAAGACGGCCTCGGCGAAAAGATACGCGCATTTGCAAAAGAAAACCCCTACATAGTAAAAGACTATGTAGAGGGCTTTATCGTTCTTGATTAATAATCGGTCGCGTAGCAGCGGATGGCGACTCTGGCTCGTCCGCTGTAATCGCAGGTAAACATCGTCAGACTCCACGCTCCCGTATCCATACGCTCGATCTCTGTCGGGCGCATCGTCTCCACGTCTCCAATCTCATAATCGAATACGTTATTATCAACATCCGTAAACGTAACCTTGGACTTATAATCGGCGCCCACAAGTCTTCCGAAGTGCGCGCTGTAGTTATGTCCCGCTATGATGAAGTGGTCTCTGTAAGGTGTCGTATCCTCATACCGGCACGGCGAGATACGCAAATTAGCATCGGTACAGTCCGCGATAATCGGCAGCTTCAGATCAAGAGACGGTATCTCAAGAAGCCCGACATAGGCAACTCCGTCAATCCAGATAACCTTCATGGGAACGTCGGGGTTTATGAGATAACTGTTGTCCTTATTATCATCGTTTATCTGACTCTCAAGCTTTGCGGAAATCTCCTCCGCATTCTTCCTTGCCCGAAACTCGGTATAAAAGTTGGACGCCGTAATCGCGCCCGCTATACAGAGGCAGATGGCACCTATAATAATCAGCCATGTAAATAATCTATTTTTTCTTCTTCGCTTTGTCTTTGTTGGATTTTCCACGTTTTTCCTCTTTTTCCCTTGCTCTCTCGGCCTTTCTTGCCTTCCTGCCCGTTCTACCCTGCATCATAACCCAGATGAAGAGCGCAATCAGACCCGGCACGGCCAGAATCGGCGCCACGATAAGCGGGTCGATAACGGTCGCGTCGGCACGGGCATTGAAGTTAAATCCCGGATCATTAGGTATGCGGTGTCCGCGCACAAGCAGTCGGTGCGAGTTAACACCGTAAGGCGTACATGTGACAAGTGTACATAAATCCTTACCCTTTTGCAAATACAAATCTTTTACTTCTTCAGGTAAAACCACAAGTATCTGGTCCACCTCATATGTCAGGTTCTCATTCAGGGTGGTAAGCATGAATGTATCACCAATCTGGAGCCTGTCTATACTGGTAAGAAGCTTCGCACTGGGGAGTCCCCTGTGTCCCGATATAACGCAGTGTGTGTCCTTACCGCCTACCGGAAATGACGACCACTCGAGGTGTCCGATAGCCACCTGTAGGTTCGCCTCATCCGTTCCGTGATAAATGGGCAGCTTAACCCTTATCTTCTGAATCGTTACGTAACCCATGATACCGGTACCCGTAACGTCGAGTATGCTGTTATACTCTGCCATCTCCGAATCGGTCAGCGTGTATGGCCCCGTGTAATTGGCCGCCAGCTTCTTATTCCACTCTACGGCGTCGTTCCAGAGTTTTTCGTACTCCTCCCTGCTCAAGTTATCGACCGTTTCCTGATATGATGCGATAGCTCTCGACTGATGGAACGAGTTCCAGTAGTCGGCTATGGAAGGATATAACAAAAGACCCAGTCCTCCGGCCATGACGATGATAAGGACCAGTGTGACTAAAGGATTACCTCTTTTCTTCTTCTTTTTCTTTTTAGTTGAGCCGGATGACTTTGGTTTCGTGTCCGGTTTTTTTTCGCCCGTGTTCTGAACTTTCTTTGAACGCTTGCTTTTCTTCACCTTGCTAAATCCTCTTTTTTTCGGTTTCACGGTCTTTTTACCTTATTATATCATTATCCTTTTTTGCAGGGTCCGTGTCAAGTAAATTTATATCAAACCGGTTCAGTCTGAAAAGCGCTCCGATACGCACAACCGCATCGAGGATAAAGCTCCGGACGGATATAACAAGTTAACTGCACCTATTCCATTTGTTATTGATGCTAAACATACAGATGGAGATGCACCGGCACTTACAAAATTCAATAATCAGACAGAGAATTTCCATTATTTTATTGATACAGGTCTTGTAGATACAAAGGTTGAGAATAAGTCCGGTACACAGCTTCCATCAACCGGTGGTATCGGTACAACAATCTTCTACATCGTTGGTGCAGCTGCAGCTGTTACGGCAGTAGTACTTCTTACAACCGGAAGAAGAGTTAACAAAGAAGACTAATTAGAATTAACTGATTAATATTTCATTTCAAGAATCATATTTTGTGATTTGGAATCCACGCATTCCTAATCTAATGTCTTAAGAGACTAAAAAAGGAGGTGTCCTTCGGGACATCTCCTTTTTCATTGCATCACTTAACTTCTATTAAATCTTCTTTATCTTTCTTTAAGCTCTCGACATCTCTCTTGCCGTTCGGATGGATAGGCAGGGAGGTGCGGATCTTGTAGAAGTCGGGAACCATATATGCAGGGAATTTATCTTTTAACTGCTTATCGATTTTTTTTAGGATCTCTTCGGTATCGGCCGTTCCTTCTCTAAAGACGATATGTGCCACAAGCTTCGTCGCGCCGTCAATCGTGATACCTACGACCTTGCATTGGTTAATCGATTCTTCCTCGATAATCTCATCCTCTATATCGAACATGTAAACGAGCTCGCCGCTATCGCGCCTGCAGGAATCCGTCGCCCTGCCAAGCACGAAGACTTCCCCGTCTTCATCGATATAGCCGATATCACCCGTACAGCCCCAGGTGACTCCATCCTCATCCGTCCAAAAATATTTGTCGGTAGCTTCCGGGTTCTTATAGTAACCCTTCATGTGTGCCGGAGAGCATGCACGTATCTCGCCGTGTTCGCCGTATTTTAATTCCTTATTCGTAACCGGGTCAAATACACCGATTACGGAATCAAGTATCGGATATCCCGCGCCGCCCGGCTTCGTACGATAACCGTTTCCGGCAAGCGTCATCGTTACCTCGCTTCCAAGCTCGCACATGCCGTAGCCCTTTATAAGGTCGGTATCACAACCGTGTTCGCGGAAGAATTCATTTATACGAATCTCATCCTTCTTTGAAATCTTCTCTCCGCCGGCAGCAGGATAGACCATATTTGAGAGGTCGAGGTCCTTCATTTCTTCGGAATTCACGACATATACCCACATGCTCGTTGCCGTCATGGTTGCGGTCGGTTTATATTTTTTTAGGTCGTGTGCAAATGTATCCTTATCGAACCGGGGCTCCGGAATCACACACACGCCGTGAGCAAGAGGCATAATCATCGACAGTACGATGCCTGTCGAAAACCACACGGGAACCATCGAAAGGAAGACATCCGTTCTCCTCCCGTAGAAGACGTCTCTTTTGTGATTGCGAATCACGGCATTAATTCCGTCATTCGTAAGAAGGATACCCTTCGATGCCCCGGTGGAGCCGGATGAATAAACCATAACGACGGAAGTATTTTTCTCGTAGGGTGAGTCGAGTTCTCCCGTAAAGCCCTTCCCCATCTCCTCGAAGTCGTTATATTTATAAATATTCTTATCTTTCTCGGTCTTAACGAGCTTTCGCGCCTTACTCTTCATGTAGAGGAGCTTGGATGCAACCGCGGGAACGGAGTTCGTAACCGGAATAATAACGACATTACTTATGCAAAGCTCCGGCAAAGAATCCCTGATGAACTCATACATCTCATCCAGGATGAATATCCAGTCGGCGTTCGTCTCATTAATACGGTCGATTATCTGATTCTTGGTAAAGAGCGGATTTATGAAGTTTGCGATTGCGCCTATCCGGCTGCATGCAAGAACTACATAGACCGCCTCGGGAACACCGGCCGTGCAAAGCGTGACACAGTCGCCCCGCTTAATCCCGATCTTTCGGAGAGAGCGCGTACATTTATCCACATGAGAGAATAATTTCTCGAATGTAATCTTATGTCCAAAATAATTCAAAGCGATATTCTTCGCATAATCTTTGTTATTATCGTAAATGCTCTTATAAATCGTGCATTCTATCGGCGGATCGTTTAAAGCTTCTTCGTTAAAATACCTCATCCACGGTCTGTCCTTCGACGGATATCCAGTGAGTTTTTCAGACAATTATATGCTCCTCCTTTTTAGTGTGTAAAATATCTTCAGCAAATGTTGCTTCATTGTAAGATATTTTCGCCCCGTCAACAAGTATCAGTTTGTTACAAGTGTGATGATACCATGTGATATAATAAAAGAAATAAGAACAAGGAGGATATTCAAATGAAGTATAAGATTGAAGGTGAGAC
>CAJOLA010000073.1 GCA_905235275.1 uncultured Lachnospiraceae bacterium | reverse complement strand
CCTGCCTGAGCCAGCAACTCGTCTACCACGCTGACGATGACCTGCTCGACGTTTCCCATGTCGTCGCCTTTTGACTTGGTCTTCTTCTTTATTCGGCAAATGAGATAGCATACGCCCTTGCCGAGCATGTGTCAGGCTCTTATTCGGCATTCGTTGACCTTATGAATCAGACCGTTGAGGAGCTCGGTGCAAAGGATACGCATTTTGCAAATGCCAGCGGTTTATACAGCGACAAGCACTACTCAACGCCTTATGACATGGCTCTTATCGCGAGAATGTGCTTTAATAATCCGACCTTTTTAACGATTGATGCCACGGCGCATTATGAGATTCCGGCTACAAACAAGACCAACGAACCGAGAGACTTCTACAACAGAAACCTTCTCCTTCCCGAGCGTACTTATGCTTACGAATACTGTGTCGGCGGAAAGACGGGTTATCTTCCGGAGGGCGGATATACTTATGTGTCCTACGCTGAAAAAGACGGCATGAGACTTATATTTGTGGCATTCAACTCTACTGCCGATGACAGATTCACCGATGCCAAGACGAGCTTCGAGTGGGGATTTGACAATTTTAAAAAGACGCCTCTTACGGGCAGCTCGCTTACTGCGGCTTACTCGGATGCGTCTTTCCTCAGTTCAAAAAGATATAACGGCAAGGCGATGACAAAGGCATTCGATGCTTCATTTATCACACTGCCAAACTCTGCCGACGTCTCTCAGGCCTCCATATCGGGCGACCCGAATAACGAAACCGTTTATGCGGCCGATAAGATAACCGTTCCGCTGCTTTTCTCATACGGAGATCACAACGTCGGAACCGCTTCTCTTACATTCCATGCAACGACCATTGCAGACACCGGAAACGGTCTGCTGCCCGTACGTAAGACATCGAGCGCTCCAACGTATAAAACAAACAACGCATTCGTAATCGATCTTCGCATACTTATCGGCATCGGCATCGCGCTTCTTATAATCTACATCATCTATGCGGCACGTAAGCGCGCACGCGAGAAGAAGCAGATTCCGAAATGGAAGAAAAATAAATATTATTAAAGTTAGTGTCGTGACTACAGATTCACATCGTCACTTTCTTTATCCTTATAGCTTATAAGCCTTTCCCTTAGGGAAAGGTTTTTTTCTTTTTCAAGGTCCGGGTCGTCTTCCGATATCAATTTCGCCGCTTTAACCGCCTCGTCAAGCGCAGCCTTATCCCTGTCGGGGTCTGCAAGCAGGAAGTTAAGCTCACCGCTCTGGCGCACGCCGAAGAAGTCTCCTGGGCCGCGAAGCTGCATGTCTTTTTCTGCTATCTCGAATCCGTCATTCGTTGAGCTTATGATATCGAGTCTCTTCTTTGCCTCTTCGGTATCGGCATCCGATACGAATATGCAATATGACGCGTGCTTCCCCCTTCCGACACGTCCTCTTAACTGGTGCAGCTGAGACAGACCGAACCTTTCGGCATTCTCAATCATCATAACGGTTGCATTCGGTACGTTTACGCCAACCTCGATAACCGTGGTTGAGACGAGGACATTTATCTTATTATCGGCAAATTCGGACATGACCTTTATCTTTTCTTCCGCCTTCATCTGTCCGTACATTATGCCGACGCGCACATCCGGGCCGAGCTCTTTTGCAAGCATCTCCGAATAGTCCTTCACGTTCTCAAGCGTTAAATTCTCGCCTTTTTCGACCATGGGGCATATCACGTAGGCCTGGCGGCCTTCCTTTATTTTGTCCTTTATGAACTTATAGGCCTTCGGTCTGTAGGACGAATTAACGAGCGCATTCTTAATGGGGATTCGCCCCGCGGGGAGCTCATCCATTACGGAAATGTCAAGATCCCCGTAAAGGATCCAGGCAAGCGTACGGGGAATGGGCGTCGCACTCATTACAAGTACGTTTACCGCCTCATCTCCCTCTCTTTTGGTGCGCAGTGCCTTTCTTTGGCTTACTCCGAACCGGTGCTGTTCGTCGGTTATTACAAGACCCGGGTTCTTAAACTCAACCCTGTCCTGGAAAAGCGCATGCGTTCCGATAACGATATCAGTCTCGCCGCCCGATAATCTCTCATATATTCTCTTCTTCTCGGACTCGGTCGTGCTTCCCGTCAAAAGGTCCGCTTTAATATCAAGGTCAAATTCTTCTATAAGCTTAAATATCTCATCGGCCTCCTGCCTTGCAAGCACCTCGGTAGGCGCCATAAGAGCCCCCTGGTATCCGTTAAGCGCAGCGTTAAAGAGGGCAAGAATCGCAATAATGGTCTTTCCCGAGCCCACATCGCCCTGCAGAAGCCTGTTCATGGGCTTGCCTGACGCCATATCACGGCTTACCGCCTCCCAAGCCTTCTTTTGGGCATTTGTAAGGCTGTATGGCAGGGATCCCTTTAATTCATTGATTTTCTCAGATACGGGGATTTTAATCCCTTTATCAGATTCCAGATTTTCCCTTTTTCTTGTTAAGACTGCAAGTGAAAAAAGAAAAAATTCATCGAATATGATTCTGCGAAATGCTTCATTTGCCTCATCCATGTCATCCGGAAAATGAATCTTTTCAAGAGCCTCCCTCTCGCTTATCAGACCGTGCTTTCTTACGATTGACGGATTCAGATAATCATCGCTTATGTCTTCCTTTTCAAATGCCTCCTTTACGGCTGCAATTACACTTGCACCCGTAAGACCCTTGGTTAAGTGATATACGGGAAGCATCCTGCCCGTCATGTCCATGTAGCTGTCGCATTTAATGAGCTTAGGCTGTTCCAGCACGTATTCGCCGTTCTTTAGGGAGAGATATCCTCTGAAGACGTAGCGCGCCCTAAGAGGCAGGGACTTCTTTATATAAGGCATATTGAACCATTTACACTTAATCCCGCGCCCCTCAAAGTCTTTTATAAGAACGGTCGTAACCGAATATCTGCCGGCCCTGTAAATCGTCACTTTTCCCGCTACCGCGCCGTCAATCGCAATTATTCTTCCCACGTCCGAGGAAGTTATGTCCTTAATAAAAACAGGCTTCTCATACACCTCATAATCTCTCGGATAAAATCTCAAGAGATCCTGAGTCGTGTATATTGAAAGCCTGTTAAAAATCTCTGCCTTTTTCGGGCCTATTCCTTTTAATTCGGTTATATCCATCTCTTTTTCCCGTTATTCAACCGAAACAATATAATAATATACCTTCTGAGCACCGTTTTGCAGATCGGTCTCCTTATCAGGATATGTCTCCTGAATGAGTTTTTCCATCGCCTCTGCATCTTCCATGCTTACGTCCTCACCATAGTAAATGGAGATAAGCTCCGAATCATCTTCCACCATCTGTTCAAGCATTGAAAGCATAACCTTGGAAAGAACCGTATCCGATGCCGCAAGTCCGTCATCATTAATGGCTATAAAGTCACCTTCGCTTACATTAATACCGTCTATGCTCGTATCGCGCACGGCATAAGTAATCTGGCCGCTCTTTACCAGGCCGATTGCTTCGTTCATGGCAGCCGTATTAGTACCTGCATCCGCTGTCGGATCAAATGACACAACGGCCGATATGCCCTGAGGCACGGTCTTTGTCGGTATTACCACTACATTCCTGTCGGTAACAAGGTCTGCTGCCTGAGAAGCCGTAAGAACGATATTGCTGTTATTGGGCAGGATGTAAATCGTCTTAGCGTCAACCTTCTCCACAACGCCAAGGATGTCATCCGTACTCGGATTCATGGTCTGACCGCCCTCGATGATACCGTCAGCGCCCATATCCGTAAATATCTCTGCCAATCCTTTTCCGGCAACAACGGCCACGAATGCAACCTCCTTTGCGTTCTCTGAAAGAGCCACGGGCTTAGACACGGATTCGGAGGCACGCGCACTCTTAACGTCGTCATCGGATACAACCCTGTTCTCCTCCACCTCTTCACGAAGGTTATCCACCTTCATATTCGTAAGCTGTCCGTAGGTCAGTCCCTTTTCAAATGCTTCGCCCGGATGGTCGGTATGCACGTGAATCTTTACAACATCATCGAGTGCAACGCATACGATTGAATCACCGATGGAATTAAGGAATGCCTTAAATTCTTCTTCATCCTTTTCCGTAAATTCACGGTCCAAAAGAATGATAAACTCGGTACAATAGCCGAATGTAATCTCAAGGTCGTCTGCTATCTTCGCCTTCTTACCCGTAACTGTTCCGCCGCCTGTCGGAGCTTTGCTCTCGATATCTATGTCGCTTACTTTACCGGAGAGTACGTCAAGAAAACCGTACATCACGCAAACAAGACCCTGTCCGCCGGAATCCACGACTCCCGCCTCTTTAAGCACCGGAAGCATGTCAGGCGTCTTCTCAAGGACTGTCTGTGCGTAATCCGTTATCTGCTCCATGGCCTCCAGCATATCATCGGTAGTCGTTGCAACTTCATGTGCCTTCTCCGAAATACCCTTGGCTACGGTAAGGATTGTTCCTTCCTTCGGCTTCATAACAGCCTTATATGCGGTCTCACATGCTCTCTGAGCGGCATT
>CAJOLA010000072.1 GCA_905235275.1 uncultured Lachnospiraceae bacterium | reverse complement strand
GGATGTAAGAAAGCCTGACGAGACGCCTTCAGTGCTTGCGCAGGAGACAAAGGAAGAGTCGATTGAAGTACCTATTGTGCCGATAGTTGAGGAAACGGTAATTGCGGCCGAATTAACGGCAGTTGAAGAGGCACCTGCCGAAGAAGAAGTAAAAGAAGCGGCTGAAGCAGCAAAAGAGCCTGTTGATGAGCAGCCTGCAAAAGAGGCAGCAAAAGAGGTAGCAAAAGTTGCTTCAGAAGAGGCTGACGACCTTGAGACAAAAGACGCGTCCGCATCTGAAGAAGATAAGCCGTTTGAGGAAGCTTCTGCAGAACATGGTGTATTTAAGAGAGGCAAGACTCAGGAGATTACTCCGGAGGAGATTCAGGCCGAGCTTGAAGAAGAAGAGATTGCCGTTGCCGAGAGAATCGTAGCTGCCGATGTGGCAGCAGATGCCATTCTTCAGAGAATTACCGGAAAGGTTCCGGTAATTACTCCGGAGATGGAAAAAGAACTCGGAATTACGCCTGAGAAGGAAGAAAAGAAAGAAGATAAGGTTGCCGCACCTATGGAAGATGCTGAGCTTAGCATCGAAGAAGAGGTCGAGGCTCACCTTAACAAGCAGGAAGGAAATTTCTCAGATACTGCTCATATCGATAAAAAGACATTAAGAGAGATTATAGAAGCGACACCTGACGAAGAAAAGGAAGAGGAAGTCGTTAAGAGTACAACAAGGATATTCGGCGAGGACGGTTCACGTAATACGGTAAGGCTTGATGAGGTATTAAAAGAAACTTCAATTCCTGACGGTAAGCGTGAAAAGGTTCTTGCAATGTTTGAGGAATATTACGATTATCCGGAAGTTAACGTAAAGATTGAAGAGATTATCGCGGCATTCCCTAAGGAGATTCAAAGTCCCGATTCAACGGTCGGCAATATCATCATTGCCGATAACGGCGAGATGGATATGACAGGACTTGCAAAAGATCTCTCAAAAGCGTTCGGAATGATCGGAGATAAAAAGTACAAGGTTGTTAAGGCGACCGGTGCCGCTATGAACGGTGGAGTAAGCAGGTTTACCTCAAAGCTTAACGGTAACGTGCTTGTCATTGAAGACGCTACTCAGATGAGTCCGGAGACGGCCGGCGAATTGCTTGGATTTTTAAAGGCTGATAAGACAGGAAACCGTGTTGTTATTGAGGATACGGTTGAAAGAATGAATGAGTTTATCAGTGTGAACAAGGATTTTGCCAAGGTATTCAACCACAGAATTGACATGAGGGATTATACTGCCGATGAGCTTGTTGAGATAGCAAAAGAAATTGCCGGAAGACGAGGCTTTACGATAGATGAAGACGGCAGACTTGCCCTGTTTATGTTTGTAAAAGAAGTAAATGCAGGCAAGGATCCTCTTACTCTTGATGAGCTTGATGAAATTATCAGCGATGCGGAAAAAAGAGCGAAGAAGCGCATGAAGAAAAATAAAGAAGTGGGAGACCCTGTAATTACAAGCAGTGATTTCAGATAAAAAGATATTGAAGGAGAAAAAATGGAACAGTTAAGCAAAGAGCAAATTGACAAATTATCAGTTAATGCAATAAGAATTTTGTCTGCCGATGCGATTCAGAAAGCGAAGTCCGGTCACCCCGGACTTCCTTTGGGATGTGCCTCCATAGGCTACGAGGTGTGGGCAAACCACCTCAGACATAACCCGCAGGATCCGAAGTGGGAGAACAGGGACAGATTCGTCCTTTCCGGAGGACACGGTTCCATGCTTTTATATTCTCTTCTTCATCTTTTCGGTTATGAAAATATGGATCTTGATGCCATTAAGAATTTCAGACAGCTTGATTCAAATACTCCCGGTCATCCGGAATTCGGTCACACGGTAGGTGTTGAAGCAACTACGGGACCTCTCGGACAGGGTATGTCCATGGCTGTAGGTATGGCTATGGCAGAGGCTCATCTTGCATCAGTATTTAACAAACCGGATTTTCCGGTTGTCGACCATTACACCTACGTCCTTGGCGGTGACGGATGTATGATGGAGGGTATCAGCTCGGAAGCCTTTTCTTTGGCGGGAGAGCTGGGACTCGATAAGCTTATTGTTCTTTATGATTCCAATAAGATCTGTATTGAGGGAAGCACGGACGGTGTATTTTCCGAAAACATTTCGGAGCGAATGGAAGCCTTCGGATTCCAGACGATGACTGTACATGACGGCAATAATCTTGATGAGATTGAGAATGCCATTTACAAAGCAAAAAATGATACCGACAGACCTTCATTTATCATTATAGAGACGGCAATAGGCTACGGATGTCCTGAAAAGCAGGGAAAAGCATCAGCTCACGGTGAGCCTCTCGGAGAAGACAATATCGCAGCGATGCGAAAAGAACTTGACTGGCCGATTGAAGAGCCTTTTAAGGTGCCGGAAGAGGTGTATGCGAACTATAAGGAGAAGTCTCTTAAGTGGGTAGAGGTGTGCAATGAGTGGAATGAGCTTTTTGCAGACTACGCAAAGAAGTATCCGGAAATGAAAGAGCTTTGGGATAAATACCATAACGGATTTGATGCGGGAGAGCTTTTTGCTTCCGACGATTACAAAGAGATTCCCGATAAGCCTGAGGCTACAAGAAGCTCTTCGGGAGTTGTTTTAAATAAGATTCAAAAAGAAGTTCTTAATCTTATCGGAGGCTCGGCAGATCTTGCGCCTTCCAATAAGACTTACATGAAGGAAGCGGGAGACTTCTCAAAGGAAGATTATTCCGGAAGAAATATAAGATTCGGTGTCAGAGAAGCAGCGATGGCAGGTATATCAAACGGTATCGCATTGCACGGCGGACTCAGACCATTTTGTGCCACCTTCTTTGTATTCAGTGATTACGTAAAACCGATGGCAAGACTTTCCGCGCTTATGAACCTTCCGGTGACATATGTGTTTACTCATGACAGCATCGGTGTCGGTGAGGACGGACCTACGCATGAGCCGATAGAGCAGCTTGCAATGCTTCGCGCGATGCCCGGATTTACCGTTATAAGACCGTGCGACAGACGCGAAACCGCGGCGGCCTGGAAGTTTTGCATGGAGTCAACAGGTCCTGTAGGACTGGTTCTTACGAGACAAAATCTTAATCAACAGCCTTCTTCTGCAGAGGATATAAGCAGGGGCGCTTATATCATAAAGGATTGCGAAGGAGCTCCGGAGCTTATTCTTATCGGAACGGGCTCAGAGGTTGACCTTTGCATGCAGGCGGCAGATGAGATGTCCGGCGAGGGCATTAAGGTTCGTGTCGTAAGTATGCCCAGTATGGATCTTTTTGAAGAGCAGTCCGATGAGTATAAGGAGTCGGTTCTTCCTTCCGATTGCAGAAAAAGAGTTTCCGTTGAGGCTCTCTCATCATTTGGTTGGGGAAGATATACGGGAATTGACGGACGCAATATATCCATCGATACATTCGGTGCTTCAGCGCCTGCCGCACAGCTTTTTGAAAAATTCGGATTTACCGTTGAAAATGTTGTAAATGTGGCAAAAAGTATAATGTAAGATGTTCGACATTGATGAAGAATTAAAAAAAATACCGGAAAAGCCCGGTGTATATATAATGCATGATAACAAAGACACGGTTATTTATGTGGGTAAGGCCAAGCTCTTAAAAAGAAGGGTAAGGCAGTATTTTCAAAGCAGTGCCAATCATTCTCCAAAGATAAAAAGGATGGTTGAGCAGATCAGCTGGTTTGAATATATACTCACGGATTCCGAGATGGAGGCGCTTGTCCTTGAATCAAACCTGATTAAGGAGAACAGTCCGAAGTATAATACCATGCTTACGGATGACAAATCCTATCCGTTTATCAAGGTTACGGTAAAGGAGGATTTCCCGAGGGTTTTATTTTCAAGAGATGCAAAGCACGACGCCAACAAATATTTCGGGCCTTATACATCCGCGCATGCGGTAAAGGAGACGACGGAATTCCTTTCACGCATGTATAAGATACGTTCCTGCAGAAGAGTGCTTCCGAGGGATATCGGAAAAGAGAGACCCTGTCTTAATTATCATATCGGAAAATGCTCTGCACCCTGTGCAGGGCTTATTTCAAAAGAAGACTATCGTGAAGGAATTGAATCGGCGGTTAAGTTCCTAAAAGGAAATCACGAGGACCTCTTAAAAGAGCTGGAATCAAAGATGAAAACGGCCTCCGAAAATATGGAGTATGAGGATGCGGCAGGCTACAGGGACTTAATAATAAGCCTTAAGCATATCATCGAAGGACAAAAAATAACCGAGGATAATGATGCCGACAGGGATATCCTTGGTCTTGCCGTTAAGGATGCGGACGCCATAGTTCAGGTATTTTTCATCAGAAACGGAAAGCTTCTGGGACGAGACCATTTCCATATGAACGTGGCTACGGGAGATACCGAAAAAGACATACTTTCACAGTTTGTAAAGCAATATTACGGCGGGACGCCGTATGTCCCGTCCAATATTCTCATGAGAGAAGAGCCTGATGATGCGGCCGCGATTGAAGACTGGCTGACAGGTCTTAGGGGTCAGAAGGTGC
>CAJOLA010000071.1 GCA_905235275.1 uncultured Lachnospiraceae bacterium | reverse complement strand
GGGTCTAAAGAATTTAAAGACCACCGAAATCGTTATAAACAGCAAACGAAACGACTAAACTCGAAAAATTCCACCATTAAAAAAACAGAATCGCCATTAAGCGCTTCTGTTTTTTAATGTGTAGGAATTTTTCTCAAACAATAGTCGTTTCGTTCGCATAACGATTTCGGCAGTCTTAATTCTTTGACCCTTCATCCAATGTTCATCAAAGCAAATATCAGCATGCTGATTTGTGTGAAACGAATGCGCGCTCGGGCTCTTAAGCAGAAAGAATTTTTCTCAGATATTAGTCGTTTCGTTCGCATAACGATTCGGTTGGTCTTAATTCTTTGACCCGAATTCCAATGTTCATCAAAGTAAATTCCGACATGCTGATTTGTGTGAAACGAATGCGCACTCGGGCTCTTCAATCGGATGCAATCTATTTTCGTCGGCTCATATTGAATTTAATTCTTTATAAATACATACCTGTCTTCAGACGAATGCTCTTCACTAAAAGCATAGCCGCCCCTGTCGAATTCCTTAATCTCTTCCGGGTCCGTGACATTTTTCTCTGCCATGAACCTTACCATCTCTCCTCTTGCCATCTTCGCATATACACCCTTTTGCACAAGACGTCCGCCATCATCTTCGACAAAATCGCAGGTGATAAATCTGTCGTCCGGCAGGGTGAATCTGCTGATACACTTCGAGTACTCCTTTGATGCAAGGTTAATGACCACCCCGCTCTCATCCATAACCTCGCGGTAAAGTTTATCGCCCCAAAAATCATAGAGATCCTTCGCGCCGTTTACTTCAAGCTTTGCCTGCATCTCAAGTCGGTACGGCACCACGCCGTCCATAGGTTTAAGCACTCCATAGAATCCCGACAATATTCTCAAATGCTCCTGCACATAGTCAAACTGCCCGTCCTCAAAAACATTCGGTGCCATGTAGGTGTACTGGATACCGTCATATGCGAGGATAGCCGGGGTCAGGCATCTTTTAAGGTCCATGTCGCTGAATCGAGAGAAGTTTTCCTCTGCAATCTTGTCATTACATGACCACATCTTCTGTGCTTCGGAAAATGAGAGGGACTTTATCTTCTTCATGAGAATTTCGGTCTCGGATAAAAATACCGGGAGCTTGAGTCCCGAAAATGTGTCGGTGTCCGTTTTCATCTTTTTGGCCGGTGAAATAATTATTCTCATGATGACCTCCCGTGATGAGCGCATCTCTCGCCCAAACTATATCTCCTCAATCCCCAAGCTCTTCAAATACTCATACGTCCCGTCATAATACTCCGGCAAGCGGGTTCCGTCTTCCCAGAACCCATTTAAAGTTTTGTGCTCATTTCCCGTAGGCACACAAATAATCATTCCGGATCTTGCTCTCGTCAGAAGCACTCTGTATGCATTCAACATATACTTTATACGGTCTTGCTTACTTTCTGTAGTCGGTAATACTTCACTCCATTTTGTTTGCTTGAATGTATAAAACCGCCACTTGCCATTATCAAATCGCATATCGGCATCCCATAGAATACAAGTGTAATCCAACTCCAGCCCCTGAACCTGTATCTCCGTGGCGGCATCCTCCAGATAATTTGATGCTCTTACATCGGTTTTATCATCAAGAAACCAATGAATCGCATTGCTGTCATCCGATGGCAACACATGCACTCCCATCGGCTTATATCTTGCCGACTCCTTTGTAATGAGCACACCGGTTCTCTCGCTTCCCCTCACCTTATCATGGAGCCAACGTCTTGCCTTTTCCATGTCTCTCGTCAAAATGATTGGATATCTGTCTTTTATTTCTTTGTAAAGATCAGCTGCGCTTTCGTCCACATCAAGCAACGCATGAACGAATGCCGAAAGCTTCTCGGCTCTAAATGATCTGAGCGACACGCCAAGATGTAACTCATCGGCATATGTCACATTTTTGTTGTCAGTCAGAAGCTCGTTTACTTTACCTTCGGCATATTCCTCGTCTGTAAGGTGAGACGATATGTACACTTTCCAATGGGGAAATCTCTCGTTTAAAACTTTGATCCATTCAGCTATTCCGGCCTCCCCCGTATTGATTTCCTGGCCTCCGCCAACCAAGCAAATTATCGAGGCCCAGTCTTCTCTTTGATCCAGAGACCATATAAAAAATGCAGCCTCTGACATTGGAAAATTAGGAACCTTCAACTTGTTTCCGTAGGTTCCGCCTCGCTTAAGATAATTGGCCAGTCGCTCATATGTCCAGGAACGTTGTGCTTCATCATATATTGCAACATGCTCTACCTCACCGAAGCCCGCATGTTCCAAACGCACCGCTTTCTCGGGATCAATTTCCAGAACACCGTTTTCAACGGGATTTTTTATTTTTGCCAGCATATTGTCGCGATAGCGATGGATCATTTGAATAAATTTATCAACCTCACGACGGGAATCTGTCAGTTTCTTTTCTTCGCCCCTTTGTTTGCATTTATTATAATTGTCCCTGGCAAGAGCCTCTCTTAATACTGCAACCAAAGGACCGTTTCCCGAAAGATAAACTGCTCCCTCATCCTCCACGGGAGTATCAAATCCTTGATATGTCTGCTTCACCGCGACATCAAGACCGACTAAAGTTTTTCCGGCTCCCGGAACTCCGGTGACAAAGCAAATACTTTTTTCACCTTTCGTTTTGCTTCTTTTGATAACATCCAAAATATATGAAATGGTGGCATCCGTTGATACGGAGTCCGCTTCATGTCTGGTGATGTCCTCTACTGAATGACTTTCGTATAAAGTACGTGCTGCTTCTATAATGGTAGGTGTTGGAGCGTAAGGGCTGATTACCCAGTTTTCATTTACGCTTCCCTCATCAGGAAAAATATCAAGAACACTTTCTATCAAATTTTTAATGCCTTCCTCACCGGTAACCAAAGGATTTACAACTCTGTCGTCGTATACGGATGGCTGAACAACCGATGAAGCGGATTCATATTTTGTCGCAACAAGAATGGGAACAATCAATCTGTCTTCGCTGTACTTATGGAAATTCTTTAAATCCAACGCATAGTCTAAAACCTGGTCCACATCATTTTCGAGAATGACTGACTGTCCGACTTTAAACTCCAGACAAAAAATTATTCCTTTCAGCAAAAGAACAACGTCTATCTTTTTGCCGAGACGCGGAATATCATATTCGAATATAATACGGCCATTTAATTTCGCGCATGACACTAATGTTTTCTGCAGTACTTCTATTTCGCCCATCCATGCTTCACGAGTTGTCGTCAGAGCATCTCCGTGATAGTTGTCGCAGAGAATTCCGAGTACGGTCTCTTTTTCCTTATTTAAAAAATCTCCGATACTGCTCTCGTATAAGCACCTTGTTCTTTTCATAATATTTCTCCTGTTTAGGGAAAACTTATTGTGAGCCTATTACGGACTTATCAACCGGAAGGTTAATCAAACCTCCCCCGCAGCCCATTCACTCACCGCATCCTCCGACTCACTCGCCTTCGCTCCCTGAATCGCCAGGCCTTTCCCGAATGTCGCACCATCGCAGACCTTCTTCATGTCGCGCTCACATCCGCCAAGCCCGCTGCCCTCGTGCGTCACAAGCACCATGACCTTCTTACCGGTCCAGTCCAGCTTCTCAACCTGGGTGTAGATTGCCATGGGCAGCAGCCCCCACCAGCACGGACCGCAGATAAAGACATTGTCGTAGTCATCAATGCTTTCCAGATAATTCTTTAATTCCGGGCGGGCCTTTTGCTGCAGCTCCTCCTTGGCTTCGGCGATGCATTCATTGTAATCGGCCGCATATTCCTTCACGGTCTCAACCTCGAACAGATCACCGCCGACTGACTTTTGTATGAATTCCGCGCAGATCTCGGTATTTCCTTTCGGCAGGGATTTAATAGTGCCGTCGACGTAGTTTTCGCCTTTTCTTGAATAATAAATAATAAGATTTTTTGCCATTTTAGTGTCCCCCTTTTTTCAATATCATTTGCCAAATCGTACTTCGTATAAATTATAACGCAAATGTCACCGCAGTGTAATCGGTATATTTTTCCTTACGGGCTTAAATCTTTCCCTTGCCAAACATTTGTTCGTATGCTATGATTTTTTTAAGGAAAAGTTTTACGCCCATCGGGCGCGCACTCTCAAGCCTCCGGCGTCACTTTCCTCCTAAACAGTTAACTATTCTCTCAAGGGATACCAATACCGCAGATTAAACCATGATTTGTAACGACATAAAAACCGACAAACGCATATATATCGCCATAGACATGAAAAGCTTCTACGCATCCGTCGAATGCGTCGCCCGCGGGCTCGATCCTCTAAAGGCAAATCTCCTGGTCGCTGATCCGGACAGATCCGACCAAACCATTTGCCTTGCGGTATCTCCCGCCCTAAAGGCCATCGGAGTTCCAAGCAGACCGCGGCTTTTTGAGGCTAAGCAGGCCATCCGAAGGTATGAGCTTTCGCATAATACGCACGTCAGCTATATCACGGCGGTTCCGCGCATGGCCGAGTATGAGAGGGTTTCCGCCGATATTTACGGCATTTACCTAAGATACGTCTCCCCTGAAGACATCCATGTGTACAGCATCGACGAATGCTTTATCGACTGCAC
>CAJOLA010000070.1:744-5422 GCA_905235275.1 uncultured Lachnospiraceae bacterium | reverse complement strand
TTACCGGTAAGTCCCAAACCGGGAACGGCATTTAAGTCGCCTCCCGCAAATTCGCCCTTTAGCATCTTATAATAAGCCGCAGCTCCTATCATCACGGCATTATCCGTGCACATGATAACCGACGGACTGTAATACTTTATTCCTCTTTTTTCGCATTCGCCCGAAAGCGTGTCCCGAAGCAGGGAGTTGGATGCCACGCCGCCCGCCGTCGCAAGCTTTGTGATTCCTCTGCTCTCGCACATCGCCATTGCTCTGTCCGTTATCGCATCAACGACCGCCTTCTGAAATGACGCGGCGACGTCGGCTTTATTAATCCCGATTCCCTGCATCTCGCATGAATTTAAGTAATTAAGAACCGCCGACTTAAGACCTGAAAAAGAGAAGTCCATCGGCGCATCCGCCACATTCGCCCTCGGAAAATCAATCGCATCGGGATTACCTTCTCTTGCAAGCTTATCAACCTTCGGTCCTCCGGGATAACCAAGCCCCAGGGCTCTTGCCACCTTATCAAACGCCTCGCCCGCCGCATCATCTCTTGTCCTGCCGACGATTTCATAATCGCCGTATTCATTTACGAGAGTAAGATAAGTGTGACCTCCCGATACCACGAGCGCTCCAAAAGGCGGCTCCAGATCAGGATGCTCCGGAAAATTCGCACTGATGTGACCCTCCATATGATTTACGGCAATAAGCGGTTTACCGGTTGCAAAAGCTAAGGCCTTTGCATGTGCCACTCCGACAAGCAATGCCCCAACGAGACCCGGACCGTACGTTACGGCAATCGCATCAATCTCATTAAGACTTACATTTGCTTCATCAAGAGCCATGCGCACAACGGGATTGATATTTTCCATATGCTTTCTTGATGCAATCTCGGGCACAACGCCGCCGTAGACCTTATGGATATCTATCTGCGAATTGATAACATTGGACATGACCTTTCGACCGTCGACAACTACTGCTGCGGCGGTCTCATCACACGATGTCTCGATTGCAAGTATGGCAATATCTTTTTTCATACCTTTACATTTACCTTTTCAATATAATACGGCACGTCAAAGCCTTTGTATTCTTCTACCAAGCGCCTTTCAAAATCATTTATGTTCTTTATGGAGTCATCCTTCCCGAAGCCGAATTCTTCCTTTAATTCTTCCAGCGTAAACCGTCCGTAAACTTTACCGCTGCAACAGCTTTTTCTTAAAATAAATAATTCTTCCATATTCTACTCTTCAGCAAATTTTAATGTCTTACTCATGCCGCATTTCCCGGCGGTCGTTCTCGGGAATATCTTCTTTGCATTCTTTACAAAATCCTGCGGTCTTGAAAGCGCGGGACTAAAGTGCGTAAGCCACATCTCCTCAACATCCGCATCCTTTGCAAGCTTAGCCGCCTCAGAAAACGTCATGTGTTTATATTCAAGAGCTTTATTATCTCTTGAGTCATCCCCGTACATTCCCTCGCATATGAAAATGTCCGAGCCCGCAGCCATCTCACTGATTACGGGAACAGGTCTTGAGTCCGTGCAGTAAGTAACTTTAAGTCCTTTTCTTGCCTCGCCCATAACCATGTCCGGAGTATAAATCCTGCCGTCTTCTTCAGCTGACTCACCGTGCTGGAGTCTGTTCCAAAACTTAAGCGGGATGCCAAGCTCCTTTGCCTTATCGACGTTGAACTTGCCCAGACGCGGGATATTAATCGAATATCCGTAGCAGGTGATTTTGTGATACACCTTAAAGGCATCTATCTCATAACCTTCCAGGCTAAGATGCTGTATGTCATTTTCAATTTCTATCAGTTCCGTCGCAAAGGGAAGCTCCGGAGCCACGACTCTTAGCGACCCGACTACCCTCTTTAAGCCCTTCGGACCTATAATCGTCACGGGGTCCGTTCTGTCTGCATTCCCGATTGACAAAAGAAGTCCGGGAAGCCCGCTGATGTGGTCTGCATGATAATGCGTAAAGCATATGATATCTATGTCGTGAGTGCTGATTCCATTCTCCTTCATGGCAATCTGGGTTCCCTCACCTGAATCTATAAGCAGACCCTTCCCGTTATATTTGGCATACATTGATGTAAGCCACCTTCCGGGAAGCGGCATCATACCGCTCGTTCCAAGCAATGTTATATCAAGCACAAAACCACCCCTTTAATCATCATATCTCATTACAATGCCGTCTTCCTTTGGATTATTGTAAAAATCCTTTCGCTCTCCCATTCGCTCAAACCCGATCTTCTCATACAGACTTATGGCAGGCGTATTGCTTTTTCTTACCTCAAGAATAAATGTCTTAACGCCTCTGTCATTTCCCTGTTCAATCAGATACTTAACGATTCCGTCTCCGATTCCGCCGTGGCGAAAATCCTTATCAACAGCGACATTCGTTATCTCGGCTTCCTCTCCCGATATGTACATACCGGCGTAGCCCTTCACCGACCCGCCACTCTCGCAAACCGCAAAAAACGCATCCGGGTTTTTCAGCGATTCTTCAAAGGACTTATCCGACCATGGATTATCGATTGACTCCTTTTCAATGCGGGCGACTGTCTCAATGTCCTTTGACTCCATTTGTCTGAATCTGTTTCTTTCGGCCTGCGACTGCGTAAGATATTCCGGAAGCAACTCATCCGCAGACACCGTCTCACCTTCACGAGCCTTAACCAAAGCCGCTGCCGCAACACCCTTTGCATCAGGCATCCTTAAATGCATCGGTGCAAAAATAAATCTCTCATCATTTACCTTTTCCCGAATAATCTCCGTCGCATCGCCGAGGAAAATGATCTCCCGGTCAAACTCCTTCAAACGGGAAATCAGTTCGTCCGTCTCCAACACGCAGTCTTTCATGAAGGCCTGCATCTTCCCGTCAACATACTCATACAGACCGCAAAATACCCTGTCGCGTCTTGCATCGGACACGGGACATATAAGGACCTTTTCCGTCGCCACATTCATCGCAAGCGCTTCAAGTGAAGATACACCTACGCATCTTATGTCATCGGCAAAGGCCAGGCCTTTTGCCGTCGCAACTCCTATACGCAGTCCCGTATAAGAACCGGGACCTGCCGAAACCGCGATGCAGTCCATGTCAGAGACCGTCAGCTGCGCAGCTTTAAAAACCTCCTCTATCATAAGCAGGAGGGTTGTGGAATGGGTCTTGCCCGTATCGGTTGTATATTGCGCGATAACCCTTCCGTCCCGGGTTATGCACGCGGAAGCAACACTTGATGCGCTCTCAATAGCCAATATATACATATGCACCTTTAATCAAACTAACGTCTCTTACAGTTATGTCGTCATACTTGAGGGGAACCGTGTCTTACCCTTAAGAATCAAAATCCGTCTCAATCTGCCTGAAGTCTTCGCCTCTGGCGATGTCCTTCCTTATAACGATATTCTTAACATCTGCGGGAAGAAGTGTGCGTATCTTTTCGGGCCACTCTATCAGGCATACTCCGTCGCCGTAGAGAAACTCATCCGCTCCCAGGTCGTCAAGCTCCTCCGGCTCCTCAAACCGATATACATCAAAATGATACAACGGAAGCCTTCCCGTCTCATACACACAAAGAATCGTAAAAGTCGGACTTGTCACGTCCTCCTCCACGCCGAGCCCTTCGGCAAAGCCCTGGGAAAATGCGGTCTTCCCCGCCCCCAAATCTCCCGACAGACAATATATGTCACCGGGCCCGGCGCTTTGCGCAAGCTTTTTTCCCAATTCAAATGTCTCGTTTCTGCTGTTCGTTTCGTAAATCATGTCGTCTTTTAAATCTTGCGTTTATCGATTACCCTTATGGCTTTACCTTCGGATCTGATTATTGACTTCGGCGCAACGAGGGTTACGCTTGCCTTGATTCCAAGCATTGAGCGAAGTGAGTCCTCGAGATTCTTTTGTCTCTCCGTAATCTCACCGAGATTGTCCGTAAATATCTCCGGCGTCATCTCAACATGCACGTCAAGCGTATCCGCATTATTTACCCTGTCCACTATTATCTGATAATTTGCCTGATATCCCGACTTAAGGAGAACCGATTCAATCTGTGACGGGAATACGTTAACCCCTCGGATGATAAGCATGTCATCCGTTCTTCCGAGCGGCTTGCTCATCTTAACGTGGGTACGTCCGCATGAGCACTTCTCACGTGAAAGGACACAGATGTCTCTCGTTCTGTATCTGATAAGAGGAAACGCCTTTTTCGTAATTGACGTAAATACAAGCTCGCCCTTTTCACCGTCAGGAAGAGGTTCGCCCGTATCGGGGTCTACTATCTCCGCGATAAAGTGGTCTTCATTTACATGCATACCTGCCTGGGCAGAACACTCAAATGATACACCGGGTCCGCTAAGCTCCGTTAATCCGTAGATGTCATGCGCTCTGATGCCGAGAGTCTTTTCGATGTCATGGCGCATCTCCTCACTCCATGCTTCCGCACCGAAAATACCGGCCTTTAAAGGAATGTCATCAGGTCCCATGCCCTTTTCCTTCATGGACTCACCAAGATAAGCGGCATATGAAGGTGTGCAGCAAAGAATTGTAGCCTTTAAATCCCTTATGAACATGATCTGACGCTCGGTATTACCGGAGGAGGTTGGAATCGTAAGACTTCCGACCTTATGGCTTCCTCCGTTAAGTCCCGGACCGCCCGTAAAAAGACCGTAACCGTAGGAAACCTGAACAACGTCCTC
>CAJOLA010000070.1:0-730 GCA_905235275.1 uncultured Lachnospiraceae bacterium | reverse complement strand
CCTGCCGCAACGATTGCTCGCGCGCAACAGTCTTCCCACAAATCGATATCTTCCTGCGTATAATATGCAACCACTCTTTTTCCGGTCGTTCCCGATGTGGACTGAATCCTTACGCAGTCTCTGAGCGGCACCGCAACAAGCTTATCCGGATAATTCTCCCTTAAGTCTGCCTTTGTAATAAACGGCAGCTTATGTAAGTCATCACGTCCCTTAATATCCTCAGGGGTTACGCCCGCCTCTTCCATCATATTTCTGTAGTAAGGCACATTGTCCCAAACGTGCTTCACCTGAGCAACGAGTCTCTCGTCCTGCCACTCCTTGATCTGCTCGGGGGATGCACATTCAATATCTTTCTGATAGTAGTTTTCCATATCCGGGGTTCTCCTAATAAACGAAACTTTTTGGCAAAATTTGCAAGTTTTATTTTACTCTGTAGCAGTGATTTTAACAAGAAAAAAACCCAAAATAACTTGAATAAATTATCGAAATTTCTTATAATACCCTCTAAGATGTTAGAAAACGTATACACATCGAATTAATTTTAAGAGAGATAAAGGAGACAGATAGCATGGGTAAAATGATTGCTATTGTAGCGGCCATAACATTCGGTCTTTCACTTCTTGCACTGAATCTTCCAAAGATGCATCCGGAAGGTCACGAAGAAGAAGAGCACCAGTCTTCAGCATATTCTATTGTTGAAGTGATTGAATTCGACGCTTGATTTAAAAAA
>CAJOLA010000069.1 GCA_905235275.1 uncultured Lachnospiraceae bacterium | reverse complement strand
GACATGACAAAGCCGAGAGCCATAATCCTTAGGGCAACCACTCCTATGTCCTGAACCTCCTGCGTTGCCGAGAACAGATTAAGAAGCGGTACCGTCGCGACCTCAAATACAATCGTGCATGCAATCATATATATCAATGCGGATATTATGCCAACCCTGTAGGCCTGCTTAATCCTATCCACCTGCCTGCTTCCGTAATTATAACTGAATATCGGCACAAGTCCATTATTAAGTCCGAAAATCGGCATATATACAAAGCTTATAAGCTTGAAATAAATACCGTATGCCGTAATGGCATCCTCCGAAAAGCCTTTAAGTATAAGGTTGATGATAAATACCACAACACTCATGATTGCATTAAGTATCATGGACGGAATACCGATTTTAAATATCTCGGCGATATCTCTTCCGTTAGGCTTAAAGACCTTTGCTACGCTAAGCTTAATATCTTTATTAAATACGACGTTTAATATCAGAGCAACTATCCCCGCCGCAATCTGTCCTATAACGGTTGCCACCGCGGCTCCCATGGCTCCCATTTGCGGAGCTGTGCCATATCCGAAGATAAGAATGGGATCGAGTATGATATTAATAACCGCACCCGTTATCTGGGATATCATGCTTAGCTTGGTCATTCCCGTGGACTGCAGGAGCCTTTCCCCCGTTATCTCCAGAAATATACCAAACCCGAAAAACATAACTATTGAAAGATAATCTTTCCCGTACTGCGCAACCTCGGGTATGCCCGTCTGCATTGAGAAGAAAGGCTCAATGATAAAAATCGCCAGGATGGCAAAAGCGGCATATCCTATCAGGTTAAGAAATATTCCGGTATTTGCGACATCACTTGCTCTGTCATTTCTCTTTTCTCCCAGGTGTCTTGCCACTAAGGAATTGGTTCCCACACCGATACCTACCGCAAAAGAAATCATGAGGTTTTGTATCGGAAAGGCCAGGGATACCGCTTCAAGCGCATTTGAATTAAATTGTCCGACAAATATACTGTCTACCACGTTGTACAGAGCCTGCACAAGCATGGATATGATGACAGGTAAAGACATATTAAAGACCAGCTTCGTTACGGACATGGTGCCCAACTTTTCCGATCTTATCGCATCTGAACCACTCAATTATAATTTCTCCATTTTCTGAAACATTTTTTTAATTTTGCTGTTTTTCTTTTTCTTAACCCTGTATACAAGCCGTTGCTCAAGCTGCAGAAGTATTGCAAACAGGAACAGGGCCCCTATCGAGAGAATCACGGTCCATACAACCGCACCCGCCGAAAGAGGTGAAATCTTATATAACGGGCTGAGTATTATCGCACCGCCGATGACACATACAAGAGTGATGATAATAACGAACCATCTGTACGGATCAAGCGGATGCGAAATATGAATAATCATAATCACGCCGATTACAAGCATTACTATTATGGCCATGGTGGATTTTTCATCGAATGAAAGCTCCATGCCGGTCCCGATTCCCGCGGCAATCTGAGCCATTATAAACTCGGTCAGAGCTGCCGGGAATGCTTTTTTAAGAACCGTAGGGACGAATTTGCCCCTTATCAGCTCTTTGTTAGGCTGCATTGCCAGGAAGAATCCCGGTATACCGATTGTCACAAGGCTGTAGAACGACAGCTGTGTCGGATACAGCGGGAACTGATTTCCGATTATTATTACGAATATCGCCGTCATTATTGAAAAGATATTCTTAACAAGGAAAAGCGATGCCGTTCTTTGGATATTATTAACGGCCTGACGACCCTCTGCCACCACTTCAGGCATTTTCGAAAAGTCGGAATCAAGAAGCACTATTTCCGAAATGTTCTCAACAACCTCGGAGCCCTGCCCCATGGCGATACTGCAGTCCGCAGTCTTAAGCGCAAGCACGTCATTAACACCGTCACCCGTCATGGCAACAACGTGTCCTTCCGCCTGAAGCGCCATTACGATTTTTTGTTTCTGATCGGGGCGGACACGACCGAATACACTGTATTCGCGAACTGCCGCCGCAATATCCTCATCCGTCTTAAGCTCGGATGCATCGATTACCTTATCAGAGCCTCTTATGCCCGCTTTTTGTGCAACATTAGCAACTGTTGCGGGATTATCTCCGGAAATTACTTTTACGTCAACACCCTCGCTCTGGAAATAACGCATGGTTCTTTTTGCTGTTTTTCGAACGGGGTTGGTAAGAAGAACAAGACCCAGTGGAATTACGGGTTCACTTAAGTCACGTCCTTCTCTTACATCGATATCATCGCCGGCAAGCATTCCGAAAAGAAGCACTCTGTTACCGACTTCAAGATACGTCTCTATCTTCTCGGCGTATTCATCATACCTGTGAAGAAGAAGTTTCTCGGGCGCACCGAGCAGATACGTTCCTTCTTCAAACGTTACTCCGCTGTACTTAACCTCAGATGAGAACGGATATATGGCAACCGCATCTTTCGTATTACCGTGACCGAATGACTTCTTAAGCGTATCTATCGTCATATTGTCATTCGTCATGGCGCTTACGAACCTTTCCAATATCTCCGATAAAGGTCTCTCCTGAGTCGGATCGTCTTCATATCCTTCAAGCGGAATAAGCGCTTCAAATGACATGCTGTTCTCGGTCAGCGTACCGGTTTTATCAACACATAACGTATCAACCCTCGCAAGGGTCTCCACACTTGCCATCTCATGAACAAGAACTTTTTTAAGACCGAGAGCCGCCGTACTTACGGCAAGCCTGATACTTGTCATAAGATAAAGGCCTTCAGGTATCATACCTACAAGAGCGGCAACCACTGCAACAATTGACGCGGAATATCCCAACTCAAGGAAATGGAAATCCTGAATGAACATGATAATACCGATCGGTATCATCGCAATACCGATAATCTTAAGAAGATTCGTAAGAGACCTCATCATCTCCGTCTGCTTCTTCTCGCCCTGTCCCTTGGCTTCAAGAGTAAGCTTGGAAATATAAGAATTCAGTCCGACATTGGTAAGCTCGGCACTGCATTCTCCGGACACCACATAGCTTCCCGACAACAGTTCATCTCCCGGGCCCTTTTTAATCTCGTCAGACTCACCGGTTACCAGTGATTCATTAACCTTCACCTCGCCGTGAACAATTTTGGCGTCGGCGCCGATCTGATTACCGGCTCCGAATACGCAAAGGTCGCCCTGAACTAATCTGTCAGTCTCAATCTCCCTTTCCTTACCGTCTCTTACGGTCCTCGTCTTAGGCGCATTAAGCATCGTAAGTCTGTCCAGAACCTGCTTTGCACGCAGCTCCTGTACGATACCGATAATTGCATTAATAATGACTACCGGGATAAACGTAAGGTTTACAAGCGACCCGGCAGTTATAAGGAGGATTGCAAAAAATATGAATATAAAGTTGAAAAAAGTCAGACAATTATCTTTAACAATCTGTCCCACGGTTTTTGACTGTGAACCGACAGATTCATTTATAAGACCTTTTGCTTCTCTTTCGGCAACTTCTCTTTCCGAAAGACCGTTTACAGGGTCTGTCATGCTTACCTCCCATTAATTAATAAGTTCCGAATACAAAATCGTGATAAAAAATATAATAACACCATTTAGCACCTTAATTTAGTTATAATACCACATATACGGCTTTTTTAAAACATAAAAAAAGACGACGCATATGCGCCGCCCCTAATATATAACCGTAAATTATGCCATCTTTGTAACATTAACAGCTTGTGGTCCTTTAGCTCCGTCCGCAATCTCGAACTCCACATCAACGCCCTCATCAAGCGTCTTAAAACCCTCCATGTTCAAGCCTGTGTAATGAACAAAAACATCGTTACCTTCCTCATCACTGATGAAGCCGTAACCTTTCTGGTTGTTAAACCACTTAACAGTACCTTTCATTACTCTTATCCCCTTTAAAAAACAATGTGTATAACATAAAAATGGTGCCTTAATAAACACTCAACTCATGGTATCATCTAAGTCCAACTATGTCAATCCACTTTGAAGGAACTTTTTAAAGAAACTATCCTGTTAAACACTGGGTTTCCGGCGGTCGCATCCCTGTAGTCATTTACAAAATATCCGTTACGAACAAACTGGAATCTTTCCTCCGGCAAAGCATCCTTCATGCAGGGTTCAAACAGTGCCTCTTCAATGACCGTTAATGAGTTCGGATTCAGATTCAGACTGCCGTCCTCGGCATAAACTCCCTTTTCCTCATCAACAAGGTTTTCATATATTCTTACCGGCGCCTTCACGCATTCTGTGGCACTTACCCAGTGGATTGTTCCCTTAACCTTTCTGGTATCGCAGTTGCCGCCCTTTGTCTCGGGATCGTACTCGCAGTGAATCACGCTGACATTTCCGTTTTCATCCTTCTCGAGTCCCGTGCATTTTACAAAATATGCATTCATCAGGCGGACTTCATTTCCCGGAAAGAGTCTGAAATATTTCTTAGGCGGATCCTCCATAAAATCCTCGCGCTCAATGAAAAGCTCCTTCGTAAAGGGCACCCGGCGAGACCCAAGCTCCGGATTTTCCAGGTTATTGGGGACATCGAGCATCTCACATTCGCCTTCCGGATAATTATCGATAACCACCTTCACGGGATCAAGAACTGCCATGATTCTTTTTGCCCTAGGCTTTAAATCCTCTCTTATGCAATACTCAAGCATGGGGAATTCAACCTCTCCCTGTGCTTTTGTGACTCCCACAAGTCTTGCAAATTC
>CAJOLA010000068.1 GCA_905235275.1 uncultured Lachnospiraceae bacterium | reverse complement strand
TTTATAACGTTTTATTTAAAAATCAAATTGTGTTATAATTGCAAAAGTGTGTTCCAAAAGACACGTGATTTTTTTACATAAAAGGAGTATAGAGAAATGGCAGTAGAAAAAACTTATATCATGCTTAAACCCGATTGTTTAAAAAGACACCTTATGGGTGAAGTTATCGCGCGTATCGAGCGCAAGGGTTATACCATCAAGGACGCAAAGATGATGAAGCTTGATGAGGCTATTTTAAAAGAGCACTACGCTCATATCGCAGACAAACCTTTCTTCCCCGAGATCGTTGATTACATGACTTCAGGTCCTGTTTTTGCAATGATCGTTGAAGGCGAGAATGCCGTACAGGGAATGCGTATCATCATGGGCGCTACCAAGTTCGAAGAGGCGACTGCAGGAACCATCCGCGGTGACTACGCTAACTCAACAGGTCAGAATATCATTCACGGTTCCGATTCCGTTGAGAATGCAGAGATTGAGATTAAGAGATTTTTCGGCTGATAAGTTTTATGCCAAAGATTTTACGGGGGCTGTTTACAGCCCCTTTTATTTAAACTTTACTTTCGGAGGATACTATGGATTACGCAAAAGAATCCCTCAGACTTCACAGAGAATGGAAGGGTAAGATCAAGATTGAATCTGCCGTTCCGGTTGACAGCATGGATGCTCTCTCGCTTGCTTATACTCCGGGCGTGGCAGAGCCCTGTAAAGCCATTATGCGCGATTTGGATGAATCATATAATCTGACAGGTCGCTGGAACATGTGCGCGGTAATAACTGACGGAAGCGCGGTTCTTGGTCTTGGCGACATAGGTCCCGAAGCCGGTATGCCCGTTATGGAAGGAAAATGCGTGCTCTTTAAGGAATTTGGCGGTGTTGATGCATTTCCTCTTTGCGTAAAGACCAAGGATGTCGATGCTTTCGTGGAGACCGTTGCCAATATCTCGGGATCATTTGGCGGTATTAATCTTGAGGACATATCCGCACCCAGATGCTTCGAAATCGAAGAAAAGTTAAAGGAAAGGTGTGACATCCCCATATTTCACGACGACCAGCACGGAACCGCGGTAACGGTTCTTGCAGGTCTTACGAACGCCTTAAGGCTTACGGGCAGAAAAAAAGAAGATGTCAAGATAGTTACGTCGGGTGCCGGCGCAGCGGGAGTTGCCATCGTAAAGCTTCTCCTTGATGCCGGCTTTAAAAACATAATTATGACCGACAGACACGGCATCATAGTAAGCGGTCGTGACGACTTAAATGATATAAAAGAAAAAATGGCAGAGATTACAAATCCCGAAAACTTAAGCGGGAGTCTTGCCGATGCCGTTCGGGGCGCAGATGTATTTTGCGGTATATCAGCTCCGGGGCTTCTTACAACGGAGATGGTTTCAACCATGAATAAGGACTCGATTATTTTTGCGTGCGCAAATCCCACTCCCGAGATATTCCCGGAGGATGCCAAAAAAGGCGGCGCTCTCGTCGTGGCAACGGGACGAAGCGACCTACCAAATCAGATTAATAACGTACTTGCCTTTCCGGGAATATTTCGCGGTACGTTCGACGTTCGGGCATCCGAGATTAATAAAGAAATGAAGATGGCGGCAGCCACCGCTCTCTCAGAGCTTGTCTCAGATGAAGAATTAAACGCCGACCACATCATACCGAGCCCATTTGATACGAGAGTCGCTTCCGCCGTTTCAAAAGCGGTTGCCGAAGCCGCAAAAAAAACGGGAGTGGCCCGTATATAACCTCCCGTTTATTTACTCTCATATATCTGTTTATTGACTTCAATAATCTTATCACGCAGCATCGCAGCCTCCTCGAAATTCAATTCCGCGGCGGCGCGGTGCATATTTTTTTCAAGCATTGATTTGAGTTTTTTAAGTTCCTTATCGTTCATCGATTCGATATCTTTTTCAATCTCTTTTCCGGAACGGTCAAGTTCTGCCGCCTTCGTTATGCTTATCAGGTCACGCACCGACTTCTTTATGCTTTGCGGCGTGATTCCGTGCTCTTTATTATATTTCTCCTGAAGCTTTCGGCGTCGGCGCGTCTCATCGATGGCCTTTTGCATGGAGCCCGTTACGGTATCTGCATACATTATGACTCGGCCTTCGGCATTTCGCGCGGCACGCCCAATGGTCTGGATAAGCGAGGTCTCCGTTCTTAAGAAGCCTTCCTTATCGGCATCAAGAATGGCAACGAGACTGATCTCCGGGATATCGAGTCCCTCACGCAAAAGATTAATTCCGACCAGCACGTCGAAGGCATCAAGCCTCATATCCCTTATAATCTTTTGACGCTCAAGCGTGTCAATGTCGGCATGCAGGTAATTAACGCGTATGCCTGCTTCCTTAAGATAGAGAGTCAGGTCCTCCGCCATCTTCTTGGTAAGAGTCGTGACAAGGACTTTATTTTTCTTTTTGGTCTCTTTGTTAATCTCGGAAATAAGGTCGTCAATCTGACCCTTAACCGGCCTTACGAAGATCTCCGGATCAAGAAGCCCGGTAGGTCTTATCACCTGCTCCGCTCTTAATAGCTCATGCTCGGATTCGTATTCGGCAGGCGTCGCCGATACGAAGAGCATCTGAGAAATCTTACTCTCCCATTCCTTAAAGTTCAGCGGCCTGTTATCAAGCGCGGACGGGAGCCTAAAGCCGTAATCCACAAGCGTGGTCTTTCGCGACCTGTCACCCGCATACATCCCGCGCACCTGCGGAATCGTGATATGCGACTCATCAACTATTATCAGAAAATCCTTCGGGAAATAGTCCATCAGCGTATAAGGCGGAGTGCCTGCCGGAAGTCCGGATAAATGCCTGGAATAGTTCTCAATACCTGAGCAAAATCCCGTCTCCTCAAGCATCTCCATGTCGAAGTTCGTGCGCTCTTCTATCCTTTGCGCTTCAATCAGCTTATCGTGCGCCTTAAAATATTTTATGCGCTCTTCAAGCTCTGCCCTGATATTCGCAATTGCAATCTCCTGCTGCTTCTTATCGACAACATAATGAGAGTTAGGAAATATTACTGTATGCTCAAGCTTCGCCTTCACCTCGCCCGTAAGCGCATCAAACTGCGATATGCTCTCAACCTCATCCCCGAAAAACTCAATCCTTACGCAGTCACCGCCGGAGGATGCGGGATAGACGTCAAGCACGTCACCCTTCACACGGAACGTACCTCTGTGAAAGTCCTGTTCATTTCTCGAATACTGAATGTCTATGAGCTTCCTTATGACGTCGTCTCTGTCCCTCTCCATGCCGGGGCGAAGCGACACCGTCAGATTCTGATAATCAATCGGCGCACCGAGTCCGTATATGCAGGAAACTGATGCGACGATTATCACGTCCTCCCTTTCGGAAAGTGCGGCCGTCGCGGAGTGGCGCAGCTTATCAATCTCGTCGTTAATTGCGGAATCCTTTGCGATATAAGTATCCGACTGCGGAACGTATGCTTCCGGCTGATAATAATCGTAGTACGACACAAAATATTCAACGGCATTCTCCGGAAAGAACTCCTTCATCTCGCCGTAGAGCTGCGCGGCAAGCGTCTTATTGTGTGACATTATAAGAGTCGGTTTTTGAACTTTTTCGATGATATTGGCCATGGTAAATGTCTTACCTGAACCGGTCACGCCAAGAAGCGTCTCGAACTGATTCCCCTCAAGGAAACCCTTTGCGAGTCTTTCTATTGCCTGTGGCTGGTCACCGGTCGGCGCAAATTCAGAATGTAATTTAAAGTCCATATCCTGCCTCCGCATATCCAATGCGCATGTTGCTGTCTTCCTGCTTATCCTACACGTATGTCGCTATCAGCTTATTTATCTTATTACCCTGCTTTGTAAATCTTAACTCATACTCCGTCGGAATATTATCCTTTAACATCTCTTCGTCCGAGTACAGGTCGTAGGTCACGTAATCAAGTCTCCATCCCGCTTCCTTTATCGACTCAACCGAGAAATCAAAAAGGTCTCTGTTATCGGTCTTAAATTCCAGCTGTGAGCCCTTCTTTAAAATCTTTTCATATCTTGCAAGAAACCTGTCGGACGTAAGGCGTCTCTTGGCGTGTCTGTCCTTGGGCCAAGGGTCCGAGAAATTCAGATATATCTTATCGACCTCATCCTTTTCAAATGCTTCGTTAATATCCGTAGCATCCATGCGGATAAGCTTCAGATTATCAACCGCATTCTCATCCTGCTTTCTCATGATTTTTAAAAGCACGCTTGAATATTTCTCGATACCAAGATAATTAATGTCGGGATTATTGGCGGCAAGCGTTGTTATGAATCTCCCCTTGCCCGATCCAATCTCTATGTGCAAAGGTGCCTGCCTTTCGAATACCTCGCTTTTCCATCTTCCCTTCATCAGTTCATCTTCGGTATATACGTGTATGCTTTCTTCCAATTGTTCCCTTGCGCCGGGAATGTTTCTAAGTCTCATTTCTACCCCTTACAGTAAATATTGTTCAACCATAGTATTATTTAAAATCTGCCTTGTCAATCCGGGCGCTCAGACTTAATCTTATTTACTAAAGATACAAACTGCGGTATACTGGGCTTTGATTTTTATGAACGAAAGTTGGATGAAATGAGCAGATTCTTAAAATATATTTTGATATTTACCATTATTATCGGGCTGGTTCTTCCCGTGTCATTTGCCGCACCGGTTCATGCCGACGAGGCCGACACCAAGGAAGAACTTTTCTGGCCCGAAGCCCCGGAGCTGGTGTCAGGCGCCGCCATACTTATGGATGCCGATACGGGCGCCATACTTTATGAAAAGAACGCAC
>CAJOLA010000067.1 GCA_905235275.1 uncultured Lachnospiraceae bacterium | reverse complement strand
GGATGAGTATCAGGATACGAACACGTCGCAGTTTATGCTCATCAGTCAGCTTGCTTCAAAGTGGAAGAACATTTGCGTGGTGGGTGACGACGATCAGTCAATTTATAAGTTCAGAGGTGCGAATGTCGAAAATATCTTAAATTTCGAGAAGGTATTCGAAGGGGCAAGCATAATTAAGCTTGAGCAAAATTACAGATCGACGCAGACGATACTTGATGCCGCCAATTCCGTTATAAGGAATAATGCCAGGAGAAAAGACAAGAGCCTCTGGACCGAGAATGACAGCGGCGAGAAGATTACGCTTCTTATGTATGACAACGCTTACGAAGAGGCGTCGGGTATAGCTGACAGCATAAGTTATCTGATAAGAGACGGTTATAACATAAATGATTTTGCGATTCTTTACCGAACGAACGCCCAGTCAAGACTCCTTGAAGAAAAGCTTATTCTAAATAACGTCCCTTACAGGATCTACGGCGGTGTTAACTTCTATCAGAGAAGAGAAATCAAGGACATTCTCTCATACCTTAAGACACTCGTGAATGACTCCGATTCGCAGGCCATTCGCAGGATAATAAACGTTCCGAAAAGAGGAATAGGTCCGACCACTCTCGATAAGATTCAGAGATTTGCCGATGCGAACGGCATAACCTTCTGGGATTCACTTACTCAGGCAAAGGACATCCCCGATATCGGAAATGCTTACAAAAAGACTGATGTGTTCGTTGAACTCATTCAGTCATTTAAAGCCGCAGAAAAAGAGATGTCTATCGAGGACCTCACCAATAAGATTATCGAGGAAACGGGATATCTTGAGATGCTTGCGGATACCGAGACCGAGGAAGACTTTAAGGAACGAAAAGAAAATATCGACGAGCTTATCAATAAGATTATCGATTATGAATCGGGAGAGGTATCCGATGAAGAAGAGAGCAAAAGCCTTTCGGGATTCCTTGAGGAGGTATCACTCGTTGCCGATACGACGTCAGATTCTGACCTTAATGAATTCGTCTCGCTTATGACGATTCACTCGGCAAAGGGTCTGGAGTTTCCGATTGTATATATGTCAGGCATGGAAGACGGCCTTTTCCCAAGCTACATGTCGATTGCGCTCTCAGAATCCGATGAGTCCGAGATAGAAGAAGAGAGAAGACTTTGCTATGTCGGAATAACCAGGGCAAAGGAAAAGCTCTTCATGACATTTTCAAGAGAGCGTATGGTGCGCGGTGAGAAGCACGTTAATACCATATCCAGATTCATAAGAGAGATATCGGAAAACCTTATGGAGAAGGTAAACAAGTCACTTTTTGGAGATGATTTCGGGTTCGGTAAGGGATCCGGTTCATCTGCGGGTAAGTTCGAGCCGAGAAACCGCGCCAAGTATGAATTCCGCACGGGCGGTGCGTCGGCGGGCATGGCATACGGTTCGGTAAATGCAACGAAAAAGAAACCGGAATCCCAAAAAGTGCGTCTTTCGGGTACGGAAGCGTGAAGCCCGGGGGGAAGAGCCCCTCGGTTGATGCCGGCGTAAGCAGACCTGCGGGAACAAAAAGTGCGTCTTTCGGGTACGGAAGCGTGAAGCCTTCGGGGGACAGTGCATCCCCTAAACCGGAAAGCCCTAAAGGTGCGGGAGGTGGCAGTACTTTACCCGAAACAGGTGACGTTAGTCCCTCGGCAGGCAGTTTAGATAAAACAACCGTTACCGATAGCACTTCGTCAGGTGCAGACTCCAAAGGAGCTTTCAGTAAACAAAAAAATGCACCCTTTGAAGTAGGCGACAGGGTTGAAAATGAGAGGTTCGGTTGCGGCGAAGTCAGGGAAGTTATTGACATGGGACGCGACTGGATGATTACCGTGGATTTCGATGAAATGGGCATTAAAAAAATGTTTGCGGGCTTTATTAATTTAAAAAAGTTATAGTATTTTATATATCAGTATGTTATAATGCCTTTGTATAAAAAAACGGTCTTTCGGGCTGTGATCAATTAGGAGGATAGGCATGAAAACAAGTAAGTTAGTAAAGTTTTTAGCTTTCGTAGGTGCTCTGACGATAATCGGAGGAATTATCTTTGCGGTTTATAAGTTTATGAAGCCCGATTACCTTGATGAGTATGATGATGATGATTATGACGATGATGACTTTGATGAAGAAGATTTCGAGATAGATACTGAATTCGTTGCAAAAGAGTCATAATTAACGTGCGTCCCTTGAGGGCGCTTTTTTTATGCCTGCTCTAAGGGAAGATACAACCCTGATTCTTATTGAAATTTCAATGGCTTCCGGGATTTTTACCAACTCTTTTTGTCCGGCCTGAAATCTTTTTCTTAAGGAACAAAATATAACGGCTGCAACCGTAGTATTTTCAACAGTTACAGCCGTTTTTACCAACTCTTTTTGTCCTATATCCAATTTATTGTTTGTTCGCATTCTTAACCGATGCCTCTATGAATCCCTTAAAGAGCGGGTGAGGTCTGTTCGGTCTGGACTTAAGCTCGGGGTGTGCCTGAGTTGCCACAAACCACGGATGGTCTTTTAACTCAATCATCTCAACTATGCGACCGTCCGGTGATATACCGGAGAGCATGCACCCTTTTTCGGTGAGTGCGTCTCTGTAATCATTATTAACCTCATAACGATGTCTGTGACGCTCACTGATCTCTTCGGAACCGTACAGACCGTAAGCCTTGCTGTTCTTATCAAGGATACAGGGATAGGCTCCGAGCCTGAGCGTACCGCCGAGGTCTGCCACTCCTTCCTGATCGGGCATAAGGTGGATAACGGGATTTTTTGTGTTCGGGTCAATCTCGGCGCTGTTTGCATCCGCAAGTCCCAGTACGTTTCTTGCAAATTCAATAAGGGAAATCTGCATACCGAGGCAAATGCCGAGATACGGAATATTATTCTCGCGGGCAAACTGTGCGGAGGTTATCATTCCTTCGATACCGCGGTCTCCGAAACCGCCGGGAACGATAATTCCCGATACTCCGGCAAGAATCTCGCCCACATTGTCCTTCGTTACCTTTTCGGAATCCACCCAGCGGATGCTTACATCAGCGCCGTTAGCGACTCCGCCGTGCTTAAGAGCCTCAACCACACTGATATAAGCGTCATGGAGCTGGGTATATTTGCCGACAAGAGCTATCTCAACGGAAGTTGAGGGGTTTTTCCATGCTTCGCACATATCCTTCCATTCCTTAAGGTCGGGCTTAGGGCATTCAAGACCCAGGCAGTCACATACGACCTGTGCGAAATTCTCTTTTTCAAGTGAGAGAGGAACCTCGTATAACACGTCGACGTTGTTATTCTCAAGAACATGGGATTTATCGACGTTACAGAAAAGTGCAATCTTATCCTTAATTCCCGGCTCAAGAGGATAATCCGTACGGCATATGATAATGTCGGGCTGGATACCCATGCTGAGAAGCTCTTTTACGCTCATCTGCGTCGGCTTAGTCTTCATCTCGCCCGATGCCTGAAGATACGGAATAAGCGTTACGTGGATATTTACCACATTCTCATGACCGACGTCATGCTGGAACTGTCTGATAGCCTCGATAAAGGGCTGACTCTCGATATCTCCGACCGTACCGCCCACCTCGATTATTGCAATCTTGGTATCGGAAGAAGGCTCATCCTCATGATAGAAGCTGCTCTTAATCTCGTTAGTGATGTGAGGGATAACCTGCACCGTGCCACCGCCGTAATCGCCGTGGCGCTCCTTATTAATAACGGACCAATAAACTTTTCCGGAGGTGACATTGGAGCGTTTGTCGAGGCTTTCGTCAATAAATCTCTCGTAGTGGCCGAGGTCGAGATCGGTTTCGGCACCGTCATCGGTCACAAATACTTCCCCGTGCTGGATGGGGTTCATGGTTCCCGGATCGATATTAATATATGGGTCAAATTTTTGCATTGTAACGGAATATCCCCGTGCTTTAAGAAGACGTCCCAGGGACGCAGCGGTAATCCCTTTACCCAGGCCGGATACAACTCCGCCCGTCACAAAAACGTATTTAACAGCCATGAAAACCCTCCGAAATAAGAAAATTATTTTTAAAAATCAAGTACTCATTATAACGTATGAAAGGTTCATTTGCAATGAACAGAGAGGCAGAATATTTTATTGCGAAAAAGAGTAGTTGCCTATATAATTAAGGTTAATTTTTATTGAAAGGGAGATTTTAATGAGCGAGGACCAGAATAATTTTAATAACGGTTCGGGAAACGATGATAAAAGGCCCGGTCGCGGACCTGCAACCGTCATGATGATAGTGATTGCAGTCATTATGACCGTTGCTGCCATCGCTATCCTAAACGGTGCGGTCAGGGGGGCTACGTATCAGGAAACTCCGTATAACATATTCTATCAGCATCTCCAAAATGATGAGGTGGATGTCGTATCCTACAAAGACAGCAGAATCGACTATACCTTAAAGGAAGATCAGCCGGATGCACAGAATATGCTTGGGAAAAAGACCTATTACACGGGAAATGTGCCGGATTATGACCTTGTGCCTTTACTTAAGGAAAAGGGCGTAACAATTAACGGTTATATTCCGGATAACAGCGGTTCCATCCTTAGCTTTCTGCTTGTATGGGTGATGCCGATAGCCATCGTATTCATCCTGATGATAATGATGACAAGGAGACTCGGCCGGGGCGGCGGTATCATGGGCATCGGCAAGAGCAATGCCAAGATATACGAGCAAAAGGATACGGGCGTTACGTTTAAAGACGTTGCAGGTCAGGACGAGGCAAAAGAGTCTCTTGTGGAAGTTGTTGATTTCCTGCATCATCCCGAGAAATATACAGGGATAGGTGCCAAGCTTCCGAAGGGAGCACTTCTCGTAGGACCTCCGGGAACGGGTAAGACGCTTCTTGCAAAGGCTGTTGCGGGTGAGGCGCATGTGCCGTTTTTCTCACTTGCAGGCTCCGACTTTGTCGAGATGTTCGTAGGTGTCGGTGCTTCACGAGTAAGGGATCTTTTCAGTGAAGCCGAGAAAAAGGCGCCTGCCATCATATTTATCGATGAGATTGATGCCATCGGTAAGAGCCGTGATACGAGATTCGGCGGAAATGACGAGAGAGAGCAGACACTTAATCAGCTCCTTGCCGAGATGGATGGATTCGATTCATCAAAGGGTGTATTCATCCTTGCGGCAACTAACAGACCTGAGGTTTTGGATAAGGCACTCCTCAGGCCCGGAAGACTTGACCGAAGAGTCATTGTCGATAAGCCGGACCTTAAAGGGCGTCTTGAGACATTGAAGGTACACGCAAGAAACGTGCGCCTCGATGATACGGTAGACCTTGAAGAGATAGCTCTTGCAACGAGCGGTGCGGTAGGCTCAGACCTTGCAAACATGATAAACGAAGCAGCCATCGCTGCGGTTAAGGCGAGAAGAAAAGCAGTTTCGCAGGCCGACCTTTGGGAAGCCGTTGAGGTCGTTGTTGCCGGTAAAGAGAAAAAGGATAGGATACTCAGCGAAGAGGAAAAGAAAACGGTTGCTTATCATGAGGTCGGACATGCACTCGTTACGGCTGTCGTAAAGGATTCGGAACCGGTGCAAAAGATTACGATAGTACCGAGAACCATGGGGACACTGGGCTACGTTATGCAGGTTCCCGAAGAAGAAAAATATCTTATGAGCAAGGATGAGATGATCTCAAGACTTACGACTCTCCTTGCCGGAAGAGCTGCGGAAGAGGTTGTCTTTGACAGAATCACAACGGGTGCCGCAAATGATATCGAGCAGGCAACCAAGCTTGCAAGAGCCATGATTACACAGTACGGAATGTCTGATGAATTCGGGCTTATGGGACTTGAGACGGTGGAAGACCAGTATCTGGAAGGACGAACCGTCATGAACTGCTCGGATGAGACATCGGCACTTGTGGATGAAGAGATTAAGAAGCTGCTCAAGCGTTGCCATGAAAACGCAAAGCAGATTCTTATGGATAACAGAGAAGCGCTTGATGCGATTGCGGCATATCTCATTGACAAAGAAACCATCACGGGTAAGGAATTCATGGAAATCTTTAACCGTGTAAAAAACGGAGAGTCCATCGATGTTGAGGGCGAAAAGAGTGCGGACAGTGCGAAAAGCGTTAAGGATTCGGATGAGAAACCGGCTCGACCGATGCCGGAAGTAAAGTGAATTCAGATGAGAATCAGACCGAAGACGGAACCAAAATGAATTCAGATGAGGATTCAATCAAGTCCGAAAGCAAAATGAATTCAGCTGAGGTTCCGACCGAGGCCGAAAGCAATCAAAATTCAAATGATGATTTAAAGAAAGAATAAATTTTTAGACAGGAAAAATAAATATGTCAGGATTTACCCATTTACATGTTCATACCGAATACTCCCTTTTGGACGGTTCAGGCAAAATACCCGAAATGGTAAAAAGAGCCAAAGAGCTCGGGTTTGAAAGCCTTGCCATAACCGACCACGGAGTTATGTACGGAGTTATCGACTTCTACAAGGCGGCAAGGGCAGAGGGGATAAAGCCTGTAATAGGATGTGAGGTGTATGTGGCACCCGGCTCCAGGTTCGATAAGGAGGCCGGCATGAATGAGAGTCGCTACAATCACCTCATTTTGCTTGCGGAAAATAATGTCGGTTATGCGAATCTCATGAAGATAGTCTCCATAGGATTTCTTGAAGGATATTATTACAAGCCGAGAGTTGACCATGAGGTCTTAAAGGAATATCACGAAGGAATCATTGCACTTTCTGCATGCCTTGCGGGAGAGGTGCCAAGAGAGCTTGAAGCCGGTCGCTACGATGAGGCAAAGAAAAAGGCACTTTATCTGGAAGAGATTTTCGGAAAAGGGAATTTTTTCCTTGAGCTGCAAAATCACGGAATTCCGCAGCAGCAGGCGGTGAATGCGTCTCTGATTAAGATGTCGAATGAGACAGGCATAGAGCTTGTCTGCACAAATGACGTACATTATATTAATGCGTCTGATGCGGATGCCCATGACGTGCTTTTATGCATTCAGACAGGTAAGAGCATCTATGATGAGGACAGGATGAGATACGAGGGCGGACAGTTTTATCTTAAGTCCGAAGAAGAGATGCGCATCCTCTTTGAGCATGTTCCGCAGGCTCTTGCCAATACGAAAAAGATTGCCGACAGATGCAATGTCGAGATTGAATTCGGAGTTACCAAGCTTCCGAGATACGATTATCCGGCAGGATATAATTCCTCATGGGATTATTTGCGTGACCTTTGCATGGACGGTCTTGAGAAAAGATACGGGCTTCTTAACAGGGACGATGCCGATGAATTAAAGGAACGCATGGAATACGAATTATCCGTAATCCATGACATGGGCTACGTCGATTACTTTCTCATCGTTTGGGACTATATCAAATTTGCTAAGGATAACGGCATAGAGGTGGGACCGGGAAGAGGGTCGGCTGCGGGAAGCATCGTGGCTTACTGTCTTGAGATTACGGATATCGATCCGATAAAATATTCTCTTGTTTTCGAGCGCTTCCTTAATCCCGAGCGTGTATCCATGCCCGATATTGACGTGGATTTCTGCTACGAAAGACGCCAGGAGGTCATCGACTACGTTATAGAAAAGTACGGTCATGAATGCGTTTCACAAATCATAACCTTCGGAACCCTTGCCGCGCGAGCCGCCATCAAGGACGTCGGAAGGGCGCTTGACGTGCCGTATGCCGAGGTGAATGAGATAGCCAAGCTCGTTCCTCAGAGCATCGGAATGACCATAGAAAAAGCACTTGAGGAAAATCCCGACTTTAAGGAAGTCTATGATACGAGTGACACGGCGCGAAAAATAATAGATACCGCAAAAAGCCTTGAAGGGCTCCCCAGACACTCCTCAGTGCATGCGGCGGGAGTTCTTATCTGTGACCGCCCGGTCGATGAATACGTGCCGGTATCCATCGGTGCGGCAGGTGAGACTGTTGCGGCATTTACCATGACGACTCTTGAAAATCTGGGTCTTTTAAAGATGGATTTCCTGGGTCTTCGAACACTTACCGTAATCCGCGATGCGCAGGAGATGATTCGAAAGAATCATCCGGGATTTAATGTTGAAGATCAGCCCGACGATGACAAGGCCGTTTACGAATATATAGCAACCGGCAAATGCGACGGCATTTTCCAGCTTGAAAGTGCGGGAATGAAGAGCTTCATGAAGGAGCTTAAGCCTACGAATCTTGAAGACCTGATAGCAGGCATTTCTCTTTACAGACCGGGACCGATGGATTTTATACCTCAGTATATCAGGGGTAAGAACAATGCCGACAACGTAACCTACGAATGCCCGCAGCTTGAGCCGATACTAAAACCCACATACGGTTGTATCGTTTATCAGGAGCAGGTTATGCAAATAGTGCGCGACCTTGCCGGATATTCCTGGGGACGAAGCGACCTCGTGCGTCGTGCGATGTCCAAGAAAAAGGCGGACGTCATGGAGAAGGAACGCCACAACTTCATTTACGGAAATGAAGATGAGGGTGTTGAGGGTTGCGTAAAGAGGGGCATACCCGAGGCTGTAGCGGGACGCATCTATGATGAAATGACTGACTTTGCCAAGTACGCATTCAATAAGTCACATGCGGCTTGCTATGCGGTAATCGCCTACAGAACGGCCTACTTAAAGACGTATTATCCGGTGGAATTCATGGCGGCGCTTATGACGTCGGTAATCGACAGTACGGATAAGGTGTCGGCATACATATACAGCTGCAGACAGATGGGCATAAGAATCATGCCGCCCGACATTAATGAATCCTATGAAGGATTTTCGGTTGAGGACGGTCGTGTAAGATTCGGGCTTAGTGCCATCAAGTCCCTCGGTCATGCGGTTATCGGAGAACTCGTTGAGGAGAGAAATGCGGGCGGACCATTTAAATCTTTAGATGATTTCGTGCGCAGAATGTGCGGTGTCATCAATAAAAAATCGCTTGAAAATCTTATCCTCTCCGGTGCATTCGATAATGTCGAAAATAAATCGCGACGCGCCATGGCAATAAAAAGCGCGGATTTGCTTGATTATACAACTAAGCAAAATAAAGATGACATTGTGGGTCAGATGAATTTATTTAATTATTTACCGACGGATAATACGCAAGAATCGGGTGCTCCGATAGGAATTACGATTCCCGATATTGATGAATTTCCAAAAGCGGAATTGCTTGAAAATGAGAAGGAAGTACTCGGCGTCTACGTAAGCGGTCATCCGCTCGAAGAGGACATGAACCTGTGGAAGAGCCGTACGGATGTCATATCGACGGACTTTGAGGCCGAGAGCGAAGGCGGTGAATGCAAGGTCGTTGAAGGAAAGAAGTATAACGCGGGCGGAATCATTACCGAGATTAAAACCATTATCACAAAGAAAGGTCAGCCGATGGCATTTATTACGCTTGAGGATATGATCGGGAATATGGAGGTCGTGGTATTTCCAAATGTGTACGCACAGTACAGGGATGTGATTACGGAAGGTGCGAAGATATTCGTATCCGGAAATGCAAGCGTTGATGCATCGACCGGAGAAGCGAAGCTGCTTGCGGATAAGATTGCGTCTTTTGCAGATGTGCCAAAGAAGTTATGGATCAGATATGCGGATGAGGCGTCATATAATAACGGCAGAGAGACTCTGAAGCAAAAGCTTGCGCAGGAGATGCTCTCACCCGAGGGTACGGATCAGGTGGTAGTCTACTGCGAAGCGGAGAAACAAATGCATAACTGGAGTTTGGATGAGCGCACCAAGGTGACTGCACGGATGCTTGAGGAATTAAAGATTATGCTCGGCGCAGGTAATGTGGAAGTGACTTGAGAAAAAGAGTAAGTTAGGGACGGAGGCCGACCGTGATAAGGCAGTAATTTGAAAAATGTCAAAAACAACTGAATTAGCGCGGTTAAGGCAAGGAAAACACCGAGGTTACAGAAATGCAACCTCGGTGTTTTCTATTCAATAGTTTAACAACGTCCATTCCGCATCCCATAAATATTGTGCATTGTCAGGCCATACATTAGTTCCGTGAGAAAGCCCGGATATTTTGATGAGATCGGAAAACCTTTGTGGATTGCATGACACCAACATCTGCCGTACAAACGGAGTACTTACTCCGGGAAGAGACATGCTTTATGCGGATAAGGCAGTAATGCAAAGACAGAGCATAGCATCAGTTTACAGGGAAAGAGACCGACAGGAAATAGACAACCTGTCGGTCTTTTTATTGAAGCCTTTTAGAGGTGAAGGCTATTCTCTTGACCTAAGGACGTCCGGGGCCTCGGAATGGAATAGCAAGCAGGTTTGTATATACAAATACCTGAGAGCTTGTCAGGGATTCCCTGAGCCCCTTTGTTACACTCGGATGAGTGATCTTCTTTATGTTCAGTACACGCGAACAGACAGTCACTGCACGAACACAAAAACAATGAGAACACGTGTATATTCTGGATACTGGTCTTTCTTTAATACATTTTATTGCATAGCTGACCCAAGACAGCAATTTAGAGACTATTTCAGTTGTTACAATAATTTTCAATTAATCTTTATTGGCATGTTATAATTGTGAG
>CAJOLA010000066.1 GCA_905235275.1 uncultured Lachnospiraceae bacterium | reverse complement strand
AAGGATTGCAGTGGCTCTCTGAAGGCTTTAAAAAAAGAGAGTTTGATAAATTCTATCTGTGTCCGGTTGTCGGAAAAGTTGAAGAGCCTACACTTTACAACGGTCTTTGGAGTAAGGATAATCACGGTAATAAGGTAAAGATTAAGGATGTCGGTTGGAAGGAAGAGGACGGCCGCTCATTTCCGAAAGAATATTTCGTAAAGGGAAACGTGCCCGTGCAGACTGCCATTTATCCGATCAAGTGTAACGGTGATTGCACGCTTCTTAAAGTAGAACTTCTGACGGGTAAGACTCATCAGATAAGAGCGCAGCTTGCCGAAGCCGGTCATCCGCTTATCGGAGACTACAAATACGGTAACAGACAGGTAAACGATACTTTCAAGAAAAAATACGGCATAGAGTATCAGCTGCTTCACGCATATATGTTAAACCTGCCGGGCAGGGGGATGTTTTTTGCGGACATACCGGAGAGCTTCAAGGTATTTTTACAAGGAGAAGATTTATGGGAACCTGGAATTCAAGAGGTCTTCGCGGATCAACACTTGAGGATCTGATTAATATAAGCAATGAAAAATATAAAGACGCAGGTCTCGCGCTCGTGCAAAAAATTCCGACACCGATAAAGCCCATAAACATCGATAAGGAAACGAGACACATCACTCTTGCCTACTTTGACCAAAAGAGTACGGTTGATTATATAGGTGTCGTGCAGGGTGTGCCGATTTGCTTTGATGCAAAAGAGACTGCCACTCAGACATATCCCTTGCAAAATATTCATCAGCATCAGATAGATTTCATGGAAAATTTCGAAAAGCAAAATGGGATTGCATTTATCGTGCTGTCGTTTACCAATTTGGATGAGACATATTATATTCCATTCAGGGATATAAAGAAATTCTGGGATAGGGCGCAGGATGGCGGTAAAAAAAGCTTTTCTTACGAAGAAATAGACAAGACGTATCTTGTTCCTTCCTCAGGCGGTGTGGCAGTCCATTACCTCGAATGCCTGCAAAAAGATCTCCTGGGGCGAAGTGATTCCTGAAGCCCGTGCGCGCACGGGCCCCAGGGAAGAAAGTTTGCGAAATCCCCCGTTTAGGCTTGACATTAATAGACGGTGGTCATATAATGACAGAAAACTTTACCGCTTTATCACTTTATCATAATAAAGTGATAGGGTGAATACAAAGGAGGGGATTCACATGAAAAAGGATTTGCTGCATACGCCGGAAGGTGTTCGTGATATATACGGGGAAGAGTGTCGCGAGAAGACAACGATTACGGGAAACCTTAAAGGTGTGTGTGAGAGATTCGGATATTCGGAGGTGCAGACTCCGTCATTTGAATTTTTTGATGTATTCAGCAGCGAGCGCGGAAGTGTCCATTCGAACGAATTATTTAAATTTTTTGACCATCACGGAAACACATTGGTTCTGCGTCCGGACTTCACACCGTCGGTTGCAAGAATCGCCGCAAAATATTTCCATGAGAATAATTTGCCGGTTAAAGTGTATTACTCCGGAAATGTATTTATTAATCACGAGAATGCCTACAGAGGTCAGTTAAAGGAGAATACTTCCGTAGGTGCCGAGCTTATTGGAAACGGTGATATCGATGAGGATTTCGAGATTATTTCCATGGCGATTGAGTGCATGAAGTCGGTCGGTCTTAAGAACTTTCAGGTTGAGATCGGAAACGTAAGCTTCTTTAAAGGACTTCTTAAGGAAGCGGGCATCGAAGCTGAAGATGAGGCGCGTCTCGTAGCGCTCATTAATAAAAAGAACTTTTTCGGAGTTGAGGAAATCTTAAGCGAGCTTTCCATAGATAAGAAAACTGCAGATGCGTTTCTTGCGATACCTGCACTTTTTGGAAACGGCGACGTTCTCGAAAAAGCAAAAACCCTTACCGGAAATAAAGAATGCATCGAGGCGGTTGAGAGACTCAGTAAGCTTTATGAGAAGTTAAAGGATGTAGGCTATGAGGAATACGTGTCATTTGACCTCGGGTCTCTGAGTGACCACGAATATTACACCGGCATCATTTTCAAAGGCTTTACCTTCGGTACCGGTGTGGCGATTCTTAGCGGCGGACGTTATGATAACCTGATCGGGCAGTTCGGATTCGGAAAGCCTGCGACGGGATTTGCAATTATTGTCGACAGACTTCTGGATGCGATTAAGAGGCAGAATATAAAAGTAACTTCGAGTGAAGAGAGCATATTATTTATATATGATGACGATGCGCTCTCAAAAGCTGAAAAGCTTGCATTCAGACTCAGATCCGAAGGTAAGCGCGTGGGGATAATACCTAAGACCCCGGATGCATCAAATAATGATTATCTTGAGTATTCCGGTGAATGGAAATTTGAAAAAACGATTATACTTTCAGGTGATAAGACATCACTTCTTATAAATGAAGACGGGACGACGACACCCGTGATTACGAAAGAATTATGATAAGGAGGGAGGATGTATGAGATATTTAACCATAGCTCTGGCAAAAGGCAGACTTGCCAAAAAAGCCATGGAGATGTTCGAAAAGATCGGGCTCTCCTGCGAGGAAATGAAGGATGAAGATACAAGGAAGCTGATATTTACGGACGAAGAGACGAAGATTAGATATTTCCTTTCAAAGCCGTCGGATGTGCCGACATTTGTTGAATACGGCGCGGCCGATATCGGTATCGTCGGAAAGGATACGATTCTTGAAGAGGGACGCAAGCTCTTCGAGGTGCTTGACCTAAACGTTGGGAATTGCAAGATGTGCGTGTGCGGACCGGCACAGATGTCCGAGAAGTTAAAGCACCATGAGCTTATTAGAGTTGCGACCAAGTATCCGGGAATTGCAACGGATTATTTCTTTAATAAGAAGAAGCAGACGGTTGAGATAATAAAGCTTAACGGTTCTGTCGAGCTTGCTCCGATTGTCGGACTTTCCGAGGTAATCGTGGACATTGTGGAAACGGGCGCGACATTAAAGGAAAACGGTCTTGAAGTGCTTGAAGAGATTTGCCCGTTGTCGGCAAGAATGATCGTGAATCAGGTCAGCATGAAGATGGAACAGGAACGTATAAGTAAGATAATTCAGGATATGAGAGAGGTTATAAAATGAGAACAGTACAATTAAACGAGGATTCAATTAAAGACATCCTTGATAATCTTATAAAAAGAAGCCCGAACCGCTTTACGGAGCAGGAGCAGGCTGTAAATGAGATATTACAGAATATAAGAACAAACGGCGACAGCGCCCTTTTCGAATACACCAAAAAATTTGACGGGGTGGATATTAATGCAGACACCGTTAAGGTGACTCCGCAGGAGATTGAAGAGGCATATGAGCAGGTTGATGATGAGCTCTTAAGAGTCATCAGACGTGCCATGAAAAACATTAAGGATTATCACGAATTACAGAAGCAAAACAGCTGGATCGAGACTAAGCCTGACGGAACGGTTCTCGGTCAGAAGGTGACACCGCTTCAGAGAGTCGGTGTTTACGTACCCGGAGGTAAGGCCGCTTATCCGTCATCCGTTCTTATGAATGTGGTTCCGGCAGAGGTTGCGGGTGTTGATGAGATCATCATGTGCACGCCTCCCGGAAAAGACGGAAAGGTTTATCCGACCACACTTGTAACGGCACACGAAGCAGGCGTTGATACCATCTATAAGGTTGGTGGTGCGCAGGCAATCGGTGCTATGGCATTCGGGACAGAATCCATTAAAGCGGTTGATAAGATTGTGGGCCCGGGAAACATATTCGTAGCACTTGCAAAAAAGGCGGTATTCGGATTTACGGGTATAGATTCGGTTGCGGGACCGAGTGAGGTTTTGGTTCTTGCAGATGAGACTGCTAATCCCAGATACGTTGCGGCCGATTTACTTTCACAGGCTGAGCACGACCAGATGGCGTGTGCAATTCTTATAACCACCAGTCAGAAGGTTGCGGAGGAAGTATCAAAAGAGATAGACGGATTCCTTGAGGTGCTTGAGAGACGCGACATTATTAAGGCTTCACTTGATAATTACGGTTATATACTTGTTGCCGAAAATCTCGATGAGGCAATAGAGGCGGTAAATGCCGTTGCCTCAGAGCACTTGGAGATTGTCACGAAGGATCCGTTCGAGGTAATGACAAGAGTAAGAAATGCAGGAGCCATATTCCTCGGTGAATCAAGCTCAGAACCGCTTGGCGATTATTTTGCGGGACCGAACCACGTTCTTCCGACGAACGGAACGGCAAGATTTTTTTCTCCGCTCGGGGTAGATACATTTATCAAAAAATCAAGTATAATATCTTATTCAAGGGATGCATTGCGTGACGTTCACGAGGACATTGAGCTTTTTGCAAAAGCCGAAGGCCTTACGGCACACGCTAATTCCATACACGTAAGATTTGAAAATGAATGAAAAGGAGACAGTCATGGCTGACAGAGTTTCAAATGTAATTCGAAAGACAAAAGAAACCGATATTGAAATAGAGTTAAACCTTGACGGAAGCGGTAAGGCTGAGATTAAAACCGGTGTTGGATTTCTTGACCACATGCTTGACAGCTTCGCACGTCACGGGTTATTCGATCTTAAGGTTAAGGCAGTCGGAGATCTTGAAGTGGATTCTCACCACCTGATAGAAGATACCGGAATTGTGCTCGGACAGGCCATAAAAGAAGCGGTGGGAGATAAGAAGGGCATAAGACGCTACGGATTCTTTACGCTTCCGATGGATGAGGCGCTGGTGCTTAGCGCCGTTGACCTTTCAGGAAGACCGTATCTTGTGTTTGATGTTGAATTTACCACGCCAACCATGGGGGATTACGATACCCAGATGGTAAAGGAATTCTTTTATGCCGTTTCTTATTCTGCGGGAATGAATTTGCACTTTAAGGAATTCAGCGGGGATAACGACCACCACATTTGTGAGGCCTGCTATAAGTCATTTGCAAAGGCGCTTTCACAG
>CAJOLA010000065.1 GCA_905235275.1 uncultured Lachnospiraceae bacterium | reverse complement strand
AAAGATAAAAAAGGGTAAGTTAAGAGGCGTGGAATCATTCGGAATGATGTGCGGAATTGATGAGCTTGGCTCATCAAAGGATTTCTTCCCTGATGCACCGGATGACGGAATTTATATTCTTTCCGATGATTTAAAGCCCGGTCAGAGCGTGCCGGAGGTACTCGGTCTTGACGATACCATTTTTGAATATGAGATAACAAATAACAGAGTTGACTGCTACAGTGTGCTCGGCATCGCAAGAGAGGCTGCGGCAACCTTCGGTAAGGAATTTAAGTATCCGGAGATTAAAGAAACCGGTAATTCCGAAAATGTCAATGATTATCTCTCTGTTGAGGTTAAGGATAAGGACCTTTGCCCCAGATACACGGCCCGTGTCGTTAAGAGTATTAAGATAGGCGAATCGCCCGAGTGGATGAAGAAGAGACTTCGGGCTTCAGGCATCAGACCGATTAATAACATAGTTGATATAACAAATTATGTCATGGAAGAGTTCGGTCAGCCGATGCATGCTTTTGATTATGAAACCATTGCCGGAAAGAAGATAGTTGTACAGCGCGCCAAAGACGGCGAAGAGTTCGAGACACTGGACGGTAACGTAAGAAAGCTTGACGGTGACATTCTTATGATTTGCGATGCCGACAGATATATCGGTATTGCCGGAATCATGGGCGGTGAGAATTCAAAGATAACGGACGATGTACAGACTCTCGTATTCGAGTCGGCTACATTTGACGGAACCAATATCAGAAAGTCATCAAAGAGGCTTTCAATGAGAACGGATGCTTCTGGAAAATTTGAGAAGGGTCTGGATCCCGAGACCGCACTCGAGGCAATAAACAGAGCATGTGCGCTCGTGGAAGAGCTTGGCGCGGGAGAAGTTGTCGGCGGAGTAATTGACGTTTATCCTGAGCCCGTTGTCAAAAAAAGAATTAAATTCGAGCCCGAAAGCTATAACAGACTTTTAGGTACGGATGTATCAAAAGAGGAGATGCTCGGATACTTTAAGCCTCTCGAGATAGAATACGATTCCGCGGCGGATGAGCTTATCATCCCGACATTCAGACAGGATCTGATAAGAGGAGCCGACATTGCCGAGGAGGTGGCAAGATTTTTCGGATATGACAATATTCCCGTTTCACTTCCGACCGGGTCTTCTGATACGGATATTGTGGGCGGAATTCTCTTTGATGAGAGAGTAAAGGTAAGAGCCATGGATACGGCTGAGGCACTCGGATTTTCTCAGAGTCTTACATATTCCTTCGAGAGCCCGAAGGTTTTTGATAAGCTCAGATTAAAAGGTGATGCACCCGAGAGGAATACGGTTAAGATTCTTAATCCGTTGGGCGAGGATTTCTCCGTTATGAGAACTCTTCCGATTAACGGAATGCTTACGTCACTCTCCAATAATTTCAACAGAAGAAATAAAAACGTAAGATTATATGAGCTTGCAAAGGTATATATTCCCGTAGAGGGCGAAGATCTGCCTGACGAAAGAACCGATTTTACACTCGGATTTTACGGCGAGGGTGACTTCTTTGACTTAAAAGGCGTGGCAGAGGTCTTCTTTGAAAGACTCGGAATGAATGATAAGCGCACCTATACGGCAGCTGAGGACATCCCATACATGCACCCGGGAAGAACGGCAAGGATTTCATATAACGGTGAAGAGATAGGATATTTGGGAGAGGTTCACCCGAAGGTGTTATCCGATTACGGCATTGAAGAAAAGACATATATTGCCGTGCTTGACTTAAACAGCATCGAGCAGTTTGTATCATTTGATACCAAGTATAAGGGTATAGCCAATTATCCGTCCGTTACAAGAGACATTAGCTTTGTTATGCCTAAGGACGTGCCGGTAGGAGATGCCGAAGAGATAATTGAAAAGTGTACCGGAAAGCTTCTTGAAAGCTACAGTCTGTTCGACCTCTATGAAGGAGACAGAATACAGGAAGGCTTTAAATCCGTTGCCTTTAACATTACATTCAGGGCAAAGGACAGAACCCTTACGGATGATGATGTGAATCCGATAATGGATAAGCTTTTTGAAGAATTAAAATCCAAAGGATTTGAACTGAGACAGTAAATATGGAAGATAATTTAAGTGTTCATGATTATTATTACGATTTGCCCGAAGAGCTGATAGCGCAGGATCCGTTAAGTGAGAGGTCCTCTTCAAGGCTTTTACACCTTGATAAAAAGACGGGTGAGATAACTCATGGAATATTTCGGGATATAATCGATTATCTTAATCCCGGAGACTGCCTTGTCATTAATGATACGAAGGTAATACCTGCAAGACTTATGGGCAGCAGAAAAGAGACGGGCGGAGCCGTTGAGATACTGTTGCTTAAGAGATTAAAGGACAGGTCCGATGAATGGGAGGCGCTTGCCGGTCCCGGTAAAAAAGCAAGACCGGGAGACAGGATAGTCTTCGGGAACGGTGAGCTTGAGTGCGAGGTTTTAAGCGTAACCGAAGAAGGTAACAGGATTATAAGATTTTATTATGACGGTATATTCGAAGAGGTTTTGGACAGACTTGGAACCATGCCTCTTCCGCCGTACATAAAGAAGCAGCTGCAGGACAGAGACAGATATCAGACGGTCTATGCGAAGACGGAAGGCTCTGCCGCGGCTCCGACGGCCGGACTGCATTTCACCCCTGAGTTGCTTGACAAAATCAGTCAAAAAGGGGTTAATATTGCAAGAATCACTCTTCATGTGGGGCTTGGTACCTTCAGGCCGGTGAAGACGGATAATATAAAAGATCACAAGATGCACTCGGAACACTTCATTATTACCAAAGAAGCGGCTGATACCATTAACCTGGCAAGAGAAAACGGGGGACGGATAATATCCGTCGGTACGACAAGCACGAGAGCACTTGAAAGCGTTGCTGACGAATCGGGACATATAAGCGAAACGTCCGCCGACACGTCGATATTTATTTATCCAGGATACAGATTCAAGGCGGTAGATGCGTTGATAACGAATTTCCATCTGCCTGAGTCGACATTGATTATGTTGGTATCTGCATTTGCGGGTAAAGACAATGTTATGAACGCATACAAAGAAGCTGTCAATGAAAAATACAGATTTTTCAGCTTCGGGGATGCGATGTTAATCAGTTGATTTTACGGAGAAAAAGCATGAGCGATTTTATGACAAAATATAACGAATGGTGCAATAACGGCTATTTTGCCGAAGAGGACAGAAAAGAACTCGAAAGCATCGCCGGAGACGAAAAAGAAATCGAAGACAGATTCTATAAAGACCTGGAATTCGGAACGGGCGGTCTTCGCGGAATACTCGGGATGGGTACGAACCGTATAAATATTTATACGATAAGAAAAGCAACACAGGGTCTTGCCAATTTCATTAATAAAAAAGGCTCTGCGCCAAGAGGCGTTGCAATCGCATATGATTCCCGCAGAAAGTCCGAACAGCTCGCAAGAGAAGCCGCTGCGTGTCTTAACGGTAACGGCATTAAAACTTATTTATTTTCAGTGCTTACTCCGACTCCGGAATTATCATTTGCGGTAAGACAGCTTGACTGTATTGCGGGTATCGTGATAACCGCAAGTCACAATCCGCCGGAGTATAACGGTTATAAGGTTTACTGGGAGGACGGTGCTCAGATTACGGCGCCAATTGACGAGGAGATAATAAACGAAGTAAATGCCGTAACCGATTTTGAAGAAGTAAAGATTATGCCTGAGGGCGAGGCCAGGATTAAGAATCTGTTTCATATTATCGGATATGATATGGACGATAAATATATCGCCGCAATGAAGAGGATGAGTCTTGATGAAGGCGAGATTGCCAAGGTGGCCGATGACCTTACCATCGTTTATACGCCGTTTAACGGGACGGGCAATATACCGGTAAGACGTCTTCTTAACGAGCTCGGCTTTAAAAAGGTTTATGCAGTTGAAGAGCAGGAAAATCCCGATCCCGATTTTAAGACGCTTGAATATCCCAACCCGGAAGATCCGAAGGCATTTACGCTTGCGATTAAGCTTGCAAAGGAAAAGGATGCGGACATCATACTTGCGACCGATCCCGATGCGGACAGACTCGGAGTGTACGTTAAGGATTTAAAGACGGGTGAGTATCAGTCCTTCACCGGCAATATGTCCGCCATGATTATTGCGGAATATTGTCTCTCAAGAAGAAGGCAGCGAGGCGTGCTCCACGAGAAGGATTCCGAGATCCAAAAGGAATCCGGCCTTACCGGAGCCCTGATTACAACGGTCGTATCAACGAATATGGCAAAGGCCATGGCTGATGAGTACAACCTGGAGTATATAGAGGTTCTTACGGGATTTAAATTCATCGGAGAGCAGATAAAGTTCTTCGAACAAAGAAAGAATTTCTATTATGAATTCGGATTTGAAGAAAGCTACGGTTGTCTTGTCGGAACACATGCAAGAGATAAGGATGCTCCGATGGCGGTGCTTATGCTTTGCGAGGCGGCGGCCTACTACAAGGATAAGGGATTAACTCTTATAGACCAGATGAACAATATTTACGAAAAGTACGGCTATTATCTTGAGGCGCAAAAATCCATAACCATGAAAGGCGCCGACGGAGCAAAAGAAATTGCCGCCATCATGGAAAGACTGAGAAATAATCCTCCAAAAAACTTTGGAAGCTTCAAGGTGACAGAGATTGTTGATTATAAGACCAATCGTTATGAAAATGTCGTAACGGGTGAGAGTAAGCTTACAGGTCTTCCCACATCAAACGTATTATATTTTGCTCTTGAAGGAGATGCATGGTGCTGTGCGAGACCTTCCGGTACGGAGCCCAAGATTAAGTTCTATACGGGAGTAAAGGGCGAAAACACGGAGGATGCGAAGGAGCAGATGGCTGCATTACAGGCTGCGGTCCTGGAGGTTGCGGGCATTAAGAATTAACAGAATCATTATAAAAAGTACACACAGATATCACAATTAATATATACAATATAGTCGTACGATAGTACGACTATTTTTATTATAAAATTATCTTAAGGGGGAATTATTATGTGGGATGATTTTGACAACAACGAATTAAACAAAAACAACGAAAACAAAGAAAG
>CAJOLA010000064.1 GCA_905235275.1 uncultured Lachnospiraceae bacterium | reverse complement strand
ATGATGTCGTCCATGGTTTTGCAGCCGGTGTACTCAAGCAGCGCTTTGGTTTTACCCTGCGCGGCCGCGCAGTCGACCGGGAAGGCCAGGGCTGTCGATCCGCTCTGGGCGATAACCCTCCGGAAATACCGGTTCGCTTCTTTCATGACCGGCAGAATGGAGACCGAGCCGCCGCCTGCGCTCTGCCCGAAAATAGTCACATTATCGGGGTCGCCGCCGAAAGCGGCGATGTTTTCATGTACCCACCGAAGCGCCATGGCCTGATCGAGCAGACCGTTGCAGGGTGCCGTCCCGAAGGCCTCTCCGCCGGGAACCGACGAGAAGTCCATGAAGCCGTACATATTTAGGCGGTAGTTGATGTTCACCATAATGATGTCGCTTTGCTTCTGGACGAGATTGGCTCCGCTGTAGGAGATCTCCGAGCCCGATCCGACAACGAATGCCCCGCCGTGGATCCAGACCATTACCGGCTTCTTTTCGGTCTTGTCGTCTTCGTTGACCCAGATGTTTAAGTAGAGGCAATCCTCGGATTCCAGCTTCTGAATGCAATCCGGATATCCGAGCGAACCGAAAGCTCCCTTTCCGTAGTATTTGGCCTCGAAGATCCGGTCGCCCGCATCCACATACTCCGGTGCCTTAAAGCGGCGCTCTCCCACGGGCGGCTTCGCGTAGGGAATTCCCAGCCACGATGCGACTCCGTTATTTTGGGTTCCGACAAAGGTGCCGTTTATACACTTCACGGCATGGGCTTTATCGTAGTCACCCGTGATTTCGCTGTTTACGTTTTCGTATGGCTCATAAATGAGCAGATCCTTAAATTCTCTTTTCATATATCAAACCCCTTTCATAACAGCCGCTGATTTTGCAAAAAACCAATCTTTTTTTGTTTTAAAAAACGAATGAAATCGCCTTTCCATTACCACTTTATTTTACTAATTCCCACCCTGCTTTGTCAAAAATTACACAAATGTTACAATCGTGAAAACCCGCATAAATACAGGGTTTAAAGCCATCGTCAAATAGCATAAAAAAATCATAAATAAATTTCAGTATCAGGATTAAAGAAACACATAAAGACCGTATCCCCCCTACGGGGATTGTATGAAATAAAAATTGTATTATCATTTCACATAACAACATAGTGAATCACTGATTTTTATGTATATTTCTTTAATAAAAAGGAGATTTGAAATGAAAAAATTAATAGCCGGCCACGAAATAGAGCCCGGAAAAAATATAACCGATCACGTTCATATAGAAGGTACGACACTGCACGTCCCCCATGTAATTATCTGCGGTCACGAGGAAGGTCCGACAGTCCTTATCACCGCCGGGATTCACAATTCAGAATATGTGGGCATACAGGCAGCCATAGAGCTTTCAAACGAATTGCAGCCTGAGCAGCTTAAAGGAAATGTGGTTATAGTCCCCCTCGCAAACAGATCCGGCTTTGAAAACCGCACCATGAGCATGGTATATGAAGACGGGAAAAATTTAAACCGCGTTTTCCCCGGAGACAAAGAAGGCTCGGAGGCAGACAGACTTGCACATCATCTGTTTGAAACATTTATAAAGAATGCTGACGCATATATTGATCTGCACAGCGGCGACGGTTATGAAAGCCTCATACCTTTTGCTTATTACCTGGGTGATGCCCCTGCTGAGGAGACATCTAAAAAGATGATTGACTGCGTTAATACGGAATACTATGTACGGTCAAATTGCCGCACCAGCGGAGCTTATAATTTGGCCTCCATTCAAGGCATACCCAGCGTACTAATTGAGCGCGGTCAAATGGGACTTCACAGCCGTGCGGAAATAGAAGCCGACAAGACGGATGTACGTAATATCCTCACCATGCTGGGAGTTCTTGAAGGGACTTACCACAACTATCCAAAGCAGGCGCTTACCGAATATAATGACCGCGCTCCCTATACAGGCTGCTGGTATCCGGAGAAAAAAGCCGGCGAAAAATTCGTCAAGGGCGATAAGCTGGGTGAGATCAGAGATTATTTCGGAAAAAGTCTGTTTACGGAATTTGCCGAGCAGGACGGAGTCATTTTATATCAGTGCTCGTCGCTAAACATCATACAGAACGGTCCCATGATAGCTTACGGGGTACCCATAGAGGACTGAAGCAAAAACGCCTTCCGATGTATACCACGGAAGGCGTTTTTCATGTTCACTTACTTTTACTGTTATTTTACTGTTTGACGGGCATTAATCCAATCCGAATTTTTTCCTGACAGTTGTCGTTTAGAACCGTCCCAAGAGACAGCGCACGTTTTACCCTTCTGTTTCCCCGCCTTTTTCGTCAAATGAATTTTTTATCTTACCGCGCTTTTCCTCAATCTTCTGTTTTCTGTCGGCTTTTTTCTGAGCTTTCAATTCTCTCTTGGCGTGTTTCTTCAGCTCTTTCTCCGCTTCCTTTGCTTCTTCCACTTCCTGAGCTATAACGGCTGCATCAAAACGAATGATTTCAACATCAAATTTAGAAAGTAAGCTGTCTATGACGTTTTCGTTCTCTTCACGCACCAGGGCAATAATGGCAGTATCGCCGTCTTCAAGCTTTCCTGACACCTGCTCCAACAAAGATATGTCATCAGCGGCATCTCCCGCATCAACCGCTACCCCGATTAAGCCTCCCCAGCTCATACCAAGCAGTACTCCGAGGGGACCGCCAAGAATTCCAATCAGACCACCTATCAGCATACCTTGCATGGAATCGTCCGTAGTATCTGCTCCCGTATCAAAGCCGTCGACGGTATCAATCCTTCCGTACTTTTTCTGCACAAGTTCCAGCTGGGAAATGGTATAATTTCTTCCGACTGCTGTATTCTTAAGTTCTGTAGCTGCCTGGAAGCCCTCACTCTCGTTCTTAAATATAGCAACAACAACATTTTCCATAATTAAACCTCCTCTTAAACTCGGTATTTACATTAACAGTGCGACAAGGACTTACTCTGACCCCCTCCTGAAGTCCCGGAAACAGTCAGACAGTCTTTCCGTTACTATTATAACATATTCCTTAGCAATAGTTCTTATTGACAACTTTTTCCTAACTTATATCAAATTCTTCAAATGTTTTTGGTTGTTTTCCATCATAGTTTTACCTGCCATAAAGACAGCAGGCGCTATGGGTATTGATTTTTGTAATTTATGATATTCATATAATCTAATATGTTCGATATGTCAATGTGTAAAACTAAGAAAAAGCGGCTCATAGAACGTCAAGATATTTCCACACATCTTCTGCCGTTATACCGTTTATCATTTACCCTTCTTAATACTCCTAAACAGCCGAATCGCAAATAACACTCCCAGTCCGATACCGCTAAATCCGATCACGCGGAAGATTATCCGTATCGCGTCGCTGTCGCCGGTAAGTGATGAACTCAGGCACATTATACTTGAGCCGATAAGTATTGCCGCTATAACAAGCCCCCTCGCCGCATATCCGGTGAGACGGTTGGCGTTGGACAGACCTTTTTCTTCAAAACCGAATTCCGTGTTAATCTTGAGCTGTCCTTTTTCAAGCATATCCAGAGTCTCGGCTGCCTTTGTAGATGAGTCCGAAATTCCCCTTGCAAGCCGGAGCAGTTTCATTGCCATCTCAGGGCCCATCTTTTCCGGATGTTCTAAATCAATATTAAAAGAAGAACCCATATCTATCTTGTCCGTAAAGAAATTCAGCATATTCACATCCGGACTGATGGTTTTTACCGTACCCTCAAGCGCTATGACACCTCTTGCGAGACTGGTAACACACGGGTCAACTTTCAGGTTCTGTTCTTTCATACAGTCCAGAACCGTATTCAAAAGATCCCCCAGGTCAAAATCACCGAAATCCGCACCGCTGTATTGTCCGCAGACGCCCTCGCACATTTCCATCAAAGCGCCATGGTCCACCTCTCCCTGAGGCTTGGCAAGCTTAAGCAATGTGGTCTTGACTTTATAAGCATCCTGCAAAACGACGTTAGCCACCAGATCAAATATCGTCTGACGCTGATTTGAAGAAAGCGTACCCATCATACCGAAATCTATCCACTCTATATTGTTTTTCGGAAGCGGTATCTTTTTTTCTTCACCTTCCCCGCCTTCATTTTCCCGGGCATCTTCTGAAGATTCCACGCTACTTTGTGATTCCGGTGCTTTTATGAGTACATTACCGGTGTGGGGGTCGGCATGATAAAACCCGTCAACGAGAACCTGTGTGGCAAAATTATCGGCTATAAGAGCTGCGATACGTTTGCGTTCTTCCTTATCCAGCGACTCTAGAAATTTTGCGTCGCCTGCTTCTTTGCCCGTAACAAAATCCTCGGTCAGAATTGCCTCGCAACTTAGTTCCCTGTAGCATTTGGGACTTTCGACCTTCTCTCGACCATGATTGTTTTCGTAAAAAAGATCTAAGTTGTCTGCTTCAATTGTAAGGTCAAGCTCTATCTTAGAGGTCTGTTCAAGATCGTATATCATATCCCTGATATCGACCTCTCCCACTAACTTAGTTGCGACTTTATCAATCAACTTTTCAATAAGAGCAAAATCCTGCGCGATAGTTTCCACTATTCCCGGACGGCGTACCTTTACGGCTACGACCGTTCCGTCAAAAAGCTCAGCCTTATGTACCTGCGCTATGGACGCCGAACCCATGGGTTTATCATCAAAGGACTTAAACAGTTCACTTGTGGGCTTTCCCAGATTTTCCTCTATCTGGGCGTGAACAGTCTCCATATCCATAGGCGCTACCTTTGAGCGCAGATTGGCAAATGCCTCGCGGTATTCAGGAGGAATGCTGGTACTCTGCTGGGAAGCGAGCTGACCTATCTTTACAAAAGTCGGTCCCAGATCCTGAAGTATGTTTACCACAATCTCCGGCGTAAAACCGTTATCATAATTATACTTCCTAAGGACGGCCAGTATCTCCTTCAGCCTTCCGTGAGTATCAGGCGTAGCTTTCTTTGCAGCCTTTCTTTGTTTTATCAGTGCCGTAATAAATGATGACATATCTAAGTCCTCCTCATGCAAAACCGAAATCACCGCTACGAACAAAAATCTTCCTGCTTAGATTATAATATCACATAAATCAAAT
>CAJOLA010000063.1 GCA_905235275.1 uncultured Lachnospiraceae bacterium | reverse complement strand
CTTCGCATCATGGCCGATTACGGTTCCACCTTGCACGAGCCCATGATCTTACAAACCGTTATTGACGCCGACACACTGAAGCTCATTATCTCTACGGAAACGGTCTATCCAAAGGATGAGCCGGCGGGAGATGAAAAAAGTTTAGAACCGGCAAAAGCCACAGACGGGTCGGATGACCCGACGCTTCTTCCAATCGATGAGCTGCAGTCTGGCGTTATTAACGACCTGATTTCTGCTGCCGAGAACGGCAATATAGTCGAGCATTTAAGAAAATATCTTAACGAAGACTTTCTTGATTCTCTTATAGCCGCTCTTTCCGAAAGCGGTCTTGAGAACCTCGTCAGTTCATTTTTCGGCCCGCCCGGTGCCGATGCCCGCGAAGCCGACATCACCGAGGCGATGGCAAGGGAAGCAAAGGAAGCAAAGGAAGACGAGATGATAAATCGCGTGGAAACCTACATGGAACACTTAAGTGAAATGGAGCGTGCACCCGTTTCCTCAGAACCTAAAAAAAGCCACAGACGCATATGCGTTTTGGCTGAGTTTAAGTCTCTTGATGACGTGGAAAGCGCCGTAAGTCTTTCGGGTCTTAAGAAGTTCGCCGGCAAAAGCTGGCTGTTTAAGCGTGACGAAAGATGCTTCATACTTCTTCTGACCTCCGGAGACCTTTCCGCGCAGGCCTTCAGAAAAAGCGCGGCGCCTCTGATGAATTTTTATAATGCAAAAGAGGTTCCCGAATCACGCCTTTTCTACCTGCTTGAGCACGACAGCGTAATCATAAAAGAAAACGCCGTAGAGGCGCTTTTAAAATAAGCTTAACCTCTGCAGCGTTTTGCTTCAAAACATATGACCGTGGCGGCGATTGCGGCATTAAGGGATTCGACCTTACCGTCCATCGGTATCATTATCCTCTCATCTGCCGCAGATATCACCTCATCGCTGATTCCGGCGCTTTCATTTCCTATAATGAAGGCGCTTTTTTTAGTATAATCACATTCGTAAAAGCTTTTGGAATCAACGGGCGATGTGGCATAAACCCTGATTCCCTTCTTCTTTGCATTATCTATCGCTTTCAAAAAGTCATCGCAGTAAGTAAACGGAACCCTGTAAACGGATCCCATGGTCGATCGCACCGTTTTGGGATTATAGATATCGACCGTCCCGCTGCTCATGATAATGCCCGCAACCCCGGCCGCTTCCGCCATCCTGACGATGGTGCCGAGATTCCCCGGGTCCTGAAGATTCTCAAGGAATAAAACGGGCAGGTTATTATCCTCTCCGAGGATGCTCTCGGTATCCGTCACGTTCTTTTTTAATACGGCAAGTATCCCCTGCGGCGTTACCGTATCGGATATCTTCTCAAAAACCCTTCCCGCAACTTCCGTGACCTCACACTGCGCCTCCGGGATCTTTCCGGAGTAACCTTCGCTTATGTAAATCTCCCGGATAAGCTCTGCAGGAGCTTCGCAGACGGAAGTCTCTCCCTCTGCGATAAAAAGCCCTTCCTCGTCACGGAATCTTTTTTTGGTTTTGAGCCTGACTATATCTTTTATTTTCCCGTTATCCGTCGATGTAATCATTATCCAAGATCCTTATCATATCCGGCTCTCTCGCCGCCTATGTACTTCGCTCTGGTTCTCGCGCACACAAGACGCGCTTTTCCTATCTGCGTTACACTGAGTCGCACCGGCACGGCAACCGGTCTTAAGTGCATTCCGATAAGCGTATCGCCGATGTCCATGCCTGCCGCAGCCTTTGACTCGATGCTTTCAACCGCCCACGGCTTTTTAAAGTTCGAATACGCGGCAGTTGCAAATGAACCGCCGGCTTTTAGCGCAGGCACGACATTTACCCTGCTTAAGTTATATTTTATCCCGCACTCTTCCTCGATGATGACTGCCCTGTTAAGGTGCTCGCAGCACTGCGCGGCGACAAATATCCCGTCCTTTTTTGCTTCATCATTTATCGCCTTAAAAACGGCCTCGCCAACCTCAGCACTTGAAGTCGTGCCTATCTTCTCACCGATGATCTCGCTTGATGAGCATCCGACTATAAGGATGTCACCTTCGCGTATCCCCGAAATTTCGATCAGCTCGCGCGTAGCCTCGCTCATATGTCTTGTGATAGCTTCCATATCCATAATCCGGCTCCTTCCTTAAAACTCACCGTCATCAAATAAAAAGTCTTCAAAAAGCTGCTGCATGTTATCCTCCGAATACTCAATCTCTCCGGAAAAAATCTTCGCAGTCGATATCCTGTCCTTTAGCTTAAAGGATTTTTTGTTCTTAAACCACCTGACAAAATCGTAGAGCTTGAGGAATGAATAAAAAGAAATAAGCATCTTTCCCTTTAATATCACATCCCTGTCATAAACAGCCTTTGCAAAATATCTGAAAAGGATGTATCGCATAAATCTCTTATAGTCGCCGTAACGACCGTTGTCATACATGTAAAGATCGAAGGTGCCTACCCTGTCTCCTATATTTTGACGGATATCCTCATCCTCAAGCCTCTTACCTATCGACTCAAGCACCTCGTCAAACCCGCGCCTGATATCGGGCAGCTCCGAAAAGAATGTAAAGACCTCATCCGCCTTGCTTAAAACCGTATCGGGACCGACCTCTGTCTCATTAATGCTCTCCCATGTAAACTTATCTTCCATGCCGGAAAGTTTTGCAAGGATCTCATCTTCCCCGCCCTCGCGGTATTCATCAATATAATCCTGAAACTCCGCGCAAATTCGGTTTAAGGTAATCACAAGCGCTTCGTTATTGGTATCGGGGATGCAGGTAATGTGCATCAGGATATCTCTCATGCGAAAAATTATCTTAGCAAGCCCCGGATCGTAATCGGAGCTTATATATTCTTCTTCCGATATCTCCTCTTCCAAAAGAGCCGCATCATCCTCGCACGTGAAAATAATTCTTGCGGCTTCCTCGCATGAAAGTCCGATTCCGCTTTCTTTTATATTGCCGTAATATTCCGAAAATCTGGGGAACAGTCTGCAGACATCCGACTGATAGCATTCACCGTATTCACCGTACAGACTGCAAAGCCCTTTATCATCAAGCCATACGCATCCGCCGCGGCGCTTCTTAAATACCGGCACCTCATCCTTAAAAAAGACTCCCGACTTAAGCTTAACTTTAATGTCATCCGGTGCCGACTCGTAGCGTCCAAGAGTATCGTCATCTATCTCAATATCCCAATTCGTACGGCAGCAGTTATCCCTGCAGGCATCTGCCGTACATACAAAGTCTTTATAATATTTCGGGAACCTGTGTATCATGTCAGTTCAACTCCCGCCATCTTTTGCAAAGCTTATCTATCTTTTCCAATTCGTACTTTTCGGTTACGACTCTTCCCGACTCAACGAAAATCACTCTCTCGCCTTCCTGCGCATCCTCGTCCGTCGCCAAAAGACCTTCCTCTTCCATGCGTACCTTAAGATAGGACGCCGAGCCCGTACTTCCGTCGATAATGCTTACCCCCGGCATCACTATGCCGAAGCTGTCTTTAAAAAACGGAAAATGGGTGCACCCGAGAACAAGCACACCGTAATCGTCAGGATTATATTCTTTTAATTCTTCATGAAGATAAGGAACGATGATGTCCTTATCAAATATTCCTTTTTCCGCAAAGTTTACAAGCTCTGAAAGCGCAATCGTATCCACGATGTTATTCTCATCGTAGGTCTCGATAAGCTTTTTTAATTTCTCACCCTTAACGGTTATCGGCGTCGCCACGACAAGAACTCTCTTGCCCTTGCTAAGGTAAAGCACGGCAGGCTTTACCGCGGGCTCTATCCCGATAATAGGAATAAAGTCATACTTTTCTCTTAAATACTGCACGCCCGCACTGGTAGCCGTATTACACGCTATAACGATTGCCTTGCAGCCGTTATTGATCATGTAATCAACCGCCCCGTCCACATACTCCACTACCTGCTCTCTCGTCTTTTCACCGTAGGGCACATGGTCAACGTCGGCATAATATAAAAATTTCTCTTCGGGCAAAAGCTCCAAGGCCTTATTAAGAACGGTAAGCCCTCCGAGCCCCGAATCAAAAACACCAACTCTCATGGTTTCTCCAAATCATCACTTAAGTATATCCCGGTCTTTCAAGAAGACGGAACATGTTCTTTTTATAATATTCAACTCCCGGCTGGTCGAAAGGATTAACGCCGAGCATATATCCGCTCACACCGCACGCAAACTCAAAAAAGTAGAACAGCCCGCCGAGGCAATTCTCATTTTTCCTGCCGTAGCTGATGAGGATATTGGGCGTTCCGCCCTCCAGATGCGCCTGAGCCGTACCACGCGCCGCACATCTGTTAACGTAGGAAAGCGTCTTTCCCGACAGATAATTCAGTCTGTCAATGTCATCGTCTTCTTCACCGATTACAAGACTGTTGTTGGAATTCTCGGTATAAAGCATGGTTTCAAAAACCGTTCTCTTTCCTTCCTGGATGTACTGTCCGATGGAATGAAGATCGGTCGAATAAGTCACGCACGCAGGGAAAAGCCCTTTACCGTCCTTTCCTTCGGACTCTCCGAAAAGCTGTCTCCACCAACCGGAGAATGACTGAATGGACGGATTATAAATGCAAAGCACTTCTATGTCCTTGCCCTTCTCAATCATAAGCTGCCGAAACGCCGCATATCTTAGCGCAGCATTTGTATCGAAGTCTTCCTCAAGACACCTTTTCCTTAAGTCGGCCGCGCCCTCAAGCACCTTTTCAATATCCGCTCCCGCAGCCGCAAGCGGAAGGAGGCCTACCGCAGACAATACGGAAAATCTTCCGCCGATGTCATCAGGCACGACAAATGTCTCATAGCCGTACTTATCGGCCATCTCCTTTAACACGCCCTTGCTCTTATCGGTCGTTGCATATATCCTTCCTGCCGCTTCTTCTTTTCCGTACTTCTTCTCAAGAAGCTCTCTGAATACCCTAAAGGCAATCGCAGGCTCAAGCGTCGTTCCCGATTTGGAAATCACGTTCACGCTGAAGTCTCTGTTTTTAACCTTTTCAAATATATCCGTAATGCTGTCCGTACTGAATGAATTTCCGGCAAATAAAATCTCGGGCGCATCCTCCGCCTTTTC
>CAJOLA010000062.1 GCA_905235275.1 uncultured Lachnospiraceae bacterium | reverse complement strand
ATGTCCATCATTATACCGATGACAGACATGAGCTGGGCGTTACTACGGTAAAGGAAGGTAAGAATGAATTCCAGATCTATGATATGGAAAAGACCGTCGTGGATATTGTGTTTTACAGAGAAAAGGTTGGGATTGAGGAAACCAAGGAGATCCTTGTGACCTATCTGCAGAGGAAAGACCGGAATCTGAACCGTCTTCTAAAATATGCAGAGCTGATGAAATGCGACAAGGCGATGAGGAGGTATCTGGAGGTGCTCGTATGATAAGTGCAATATCTGTAAAGGACAGATTGAAGAATCAGGCAGTTGCCGACGGAAAGACATTTCAGGAAGCATTGACGGCGTATGGGTTGGAAAGAACCATATACAGACTGTCGGTGTCAGAATATGTGGAACGCTTCACGCTTAAGGGTGGTATATTCCTGTATGCGCTCTTTGAAGGTGAGTTTGCAAGGGCTACAAGAGACATAGACCTTCTGGCAAGGAATATTCCAAATAATGTAGAGGATATGAAGAAGGTGTTTGAAAACATCTTCTCCATAGAGTGTGATGATGCCCTGCGGTATGATCGGGATACACTGGATGTAACAGATATCACCGAATTCAAGGAATATCACGGTGTGAATGTTTCCATCATGGCATATCTGGATAGGACGAAAGTTCCGATATCTATTGATATCGGATTCGGGGATATCGTTTATCCGGACAGGGTGAAAATGGAATTCCCGGTACTGCTTGATATGGAAGTACCAGATATTTACGCATATTCAATTTCATCGGTGATATCCGAGAAATTTGAAGCAATCGTTTCTCTGGGAGATGCCAACAGCAGATACAAGGATTTTTACGATATTTTTATACTGGCTGACCGTTATGATCTTGATGGAACTGAATTGAAGGAGGCGGTCAAAGAAACCTTTGAGCATAGAGGCACAAGGTTTGATGACATATTTGCTTTCACTGATGACTTCATAGCAAGTGAGATCCACCAGAGTCGGTGGAAAGCTTTTCTGAAAAAGAAGAAGGCACTGGTGAATGCAGAACTGGAAGATGTGGTTGAGCTACTTAAAACATTACTGCTTCCGATAGTAGGATGCATAACAGGAAACAGTGATTATTCAGCAAAATGGGATTATGAATCTCGAAGTTGGAAATAAAGAAAAAGAGTAATTTAGATTAAGAGGATTATGTGAAGAGCATGGTCCTTTTATTATGTGGAAAGGAGGGATCTCGGATGCGATCTTTATGAAGGATAATGAAGAGATAGATATGATTGATCTGGAAGGCAGGGACTGTTATGCGGGCTTGGACTTAGAGAAGACATGGGGAAGACATGGGGACGGTTCTTTTGTCTTGATAAAAAAACAGTATTGATATAATCGGCAACAATAAATACTAAAGAAGGGACAGAGCAGTTTTAACAGTCTTAAGTAATGGAGTTTCTATCAGGCAGCTGTCCCGGATAACGGGTATCAGTAAAACGGTGATCGAACGTATTTGAAAACAATAAAAGACGAAAGAACCGTCCCTCTGTCTTCCGGCCGCTAATGTGGAGAAAATAGCTGTTCCAGCTTCAGGTGCCGGAGAAAAAGCTGCTCCGGCCGCTAATGTGGAGAAAATAGCTGTTCCGGCATCCGGTGTCGCAGAAAAAACTGCCCCGGCTTCAACCGGAGACAGTAATAATACGGCACTTTGGGGAGCGGCAGCGGCGGCAGCAGGCGCAGTTGCGGCAACGGCCATTGCGGTGAAGAGAAGAAAAGAAGACAGGTAAGGATACTTCGCCCCTCTGAATGACATGAAGCGACCCTGATGACAGTGGCGTGGGATGAGATAAAAAAATCCCACGTCTTTTTTTATGCTCTTTTTGGGAAATAATACATGAGTAGGAAATGATTATGCTACGGCAGAGGTGATAATAATGAATATATATGAATTTATCAATTCCAATGATATAAGGGAATTTCTTGAAAAACAAAACTATGAATTTGATCCGCTTCAAAAAGCATATCTGATATGGCAGAGCGGCAGGCATACGCTCGCACAGAAGCATGAGGCGTGGCAGGAAATAATAAATACTTTACCGGATATGGAGGTTCCGGAAAGAGCTCACTGCGAGGGCTTTGAGAGCCTTCATAAAATGCTTACGGACTATATGGCAACGGAGAAAAAATATCTGAAGTTGTTTGAAAAAAAGGAACCGGAAAATGCTTTTTTAAGTGCACAATTATATGAAAAACGTTCTTTCATAATGTACACTTCTGATGAATATGAATGGGTAGATACGGGTATGAGAAGCGCTGATTTATCAAAAGTTTATGACAATGCTCTTGAATATTCTGAAAGTGAAGCCGGGGCAAAGCGTTTCAGGATTTTCAAAAACTTCTACACGGACACTGACAGAGAGGCACGTATTGTAACGGAATACGATAAAAACGGTAATATGATGGAAGTGTGGTGGGATCTTCCCGGAGAAGATAATAAGGATATGCCGGCAGAAGTTCCCCGTCACAGTAAATATGAGTATGATTTGAGCTTTTTTTTCTTCGGTCTTTGGTATGATATTCCGGTACCGTTTAAGAAGGGTGATATAGTTCACGCTTATGACAGTGATATGCCGTTTTTACTTATGGGAACAGTACCGTGGTATAAAAGGAAGAGACAGGAAAGAAAAGAATATTATGATGAAAGCGATATGCGTGCATACGGCTACTGCTGTGATAATAAGACCGGATTTTTATATGATGATTACGATTGTAATTATTTGGATTTGGAATATTATAAAAAAGAGCTTAAAGGCAGTGAAAATTTGTTGAAGTATTATAGTATATACGAAAAGGAAAAGGATTGCGAACGGGCTAATGTAGATGCGTGGTGGCTTATGAGACTTGCAAGACTATACCTGTTGAGGGATATGACTGAAAGGGAAGAGAAAGAAACAAAATATTTTTTTGAACAGATGGAATATATTGAAAAACATAAAAAAAATAGTTAATATAAGTGGATAGTTTTGTTAATACGGGTGTGCGGCGGCGCTATACGGTTTTTTGTTGGGTTTTTGGACAGGCAGGGAGATTGGAAATTGAAACGTAAATGTATTTATACAGGGCGTGTGACGGATATTGTGGACTTCGGCGGTCGTGCTAAGGTTGCGGTTGAGGCGCCGGAAAATCCGGAGGATAACGGTCAGGTGGTTGGCGTAAAAAATGTCATACCGGGACAAAGGATTAACTTCAGACTAAAGAAGCAGGGGAAGGGAGATTTGACTGAAGTTTTGGAGAAATCGCCCATAGAGGTAAACGAAGTCTGTCCGGTTTTCGGGGCATGCGGCGGTTGTGTTTACAGCTCGGTCGGCTATAAAGACCAGCTTGAAATCAAGCTTAACATGGTGCGCAGGCTTATGGCTGATTTTTGCGATGTCGACCGTATCGATGCTTCGCCGAAAACGACCGGATATCGAAATAAGATGGAGTATTCGTTTGGGGATGCCGTTAAGGACGGACCAATGACGCTTGGACTGCATAAGCGCGGAAGCAGATTTGACGTTGTGAATGCCGATGCCTGTGTTTTGGTGCATGAAGATTTCAACCGCATTGTTACGTTCACATTGTCTTTTTTTGAGAAAAAGGACGTGCCTTATTTCAGGAAAATGAGCGGCGAGGGTGTTTTGAGGCATCTGGTGCTCAGGCGAAGCGAGGCGACGGGAGAGATACTCGTGACGCTTGTTACAACGTCCGGGATGTCCGGGGATTCGGATATTATCCGTGAATATGCAGGTGGGGTATGCGGGCTTGCGCTTGAGGGAAGTATTGCGGGCGTGCTGCATACAAAAAACGACAGCGTCGCCGATATCGTAAAGGACGAGGGGACGACCGTCATTTTCGGGAAGGATTATATAACCGAGGAGCTGCTCGGACTGCAGTTTAAGATTACGCCGTTTTCATTTTTCCAGACGAATTCAAAGGGCGCGGAGGTTCTTTACTCGCGGGCAAGGGAGTATGCGCTTTCCACTCAGCTCGGCGATAAGCCGGTGATCTTCGATCTGTACAGCGGGACCGGGACGATTGCGCAGATTATGGCACCCGTTGCAAGGAAGGTCATCGGGGTGGAGATTGTAGAAGAAGCGGTCGAGGCGGCCAAGGTTAATGCCGGACTGAACGGTCTTGAAAACTGCGAGTTCATCGCCGGTGACGTGCTGAAATGCCTGGATGAGATTTCCGATGTTCCTGATTTTATAATTCTCGACCCGCCGCGTGACGGCGTTCACCCGAAGGCACTGCAAAAGATTCTGGAGTATGGCGTTAAGAATATTTTGTATATTTCATGTAAACCGACTTCGCTTGCGAGGGATTTGGAGGTCTGCCTTGAGGCGGGGTATGAGATCGGGAAGATGGGGTGTGTGGATATGTTCCCGGGGACGGGGCATGTCGAGACGGTGGTCTATCTTTCCAAACTTAAATCTGATGAACATGTCAAGGTGGAAGTTGACATGAGTGAATTTGAGACAACAGGTTCAGAAAGGCGTAAATTAGAGAAGTCGGAATAAAAAACGCGTAAATACGCAAAAATTATACGGAGAATCTTATGGTGTAAGCAGTCAAGTAAAATACACATTTTTTCGCCACAAAGTGCACACTTTTACGGCTCCGCTTTAGCCGGTAATTTCTTGATGGAGCTCTGGGAGATGCAGAACGTCATATAGATATGATAAGGGAATTATTTAATCAGTATGTAGGTATAAAGTTATGGCTGATAAAAAAATAAAAGAGATATATGGTTGCGATAATAATAAAACAAGGGGAGATACTCTTGCAGACTGGTACAATGAAATAATAGAAAAAACAGAAGCGGAACTAACGATTTTTGATGTTTTCAGGTGTATTAGGCAAAATATTTTTATTGAGTCTGCAGTGGTTGTTTTGTTATCCTATTTGCAAAATGACGTATTTGCGGGAGATATGTATGAAGGCGAGGGGATTGAAAACTTGTCAAGATTAGGTGACAAGTATCTTTTGCCTTATATTACCACAGTTGATGAAATCCTAATAAAGGCCGGAAAGGATAGCACCGACCATGAATGGTTATGTCAAGAAGATAAAGAAGATTTTGATGAGTATATAAAACAATTATCAGATAAAATATCACGAATGAAAAAATAAAAGCCTGTATATTGAGGCAACAATAAACGGGCTGTGTAATGTAGGAAGATTACAGCGAGATGAAATCATAGGATGGCAAAAGCTGAATAATCACATTTACAACTGTCGAAGTTGAGGGTTGAATGAATAACGAGTAC
>CAJOLA010000061.1 GCA_905235275.1 uncultured Lachnospiraceae bacterium | reverse complement strand
GTCGGTCTGTTAATTCTTTAGACCCGGAGGCCGGTTCAGCAAAGTAAATTATCGGCGTGATGATTTGCGCGAACCGAATGCGCGCACGGGTCCCGGGGCGATGACGGAACTTTTCGGGCTTAGGCTTTTCGTTTATACAACGATTCAATTGGTCTGTAAATTCTTTGACCCGAAGCCCGATTCGGCAAAGTAAATTATCGGCGTGCTGGTTTGCGCGAACCGAATGCGCGCACGGGTCCCGGGCGATGACAGAATTTTTAAAGTACAGGCTTTCGGTGACGTATAAGCCTCCCGAGATTCCTTTAGTCCGTCAGCCTTCGAAAATCTGAAAGATAACGAAGGAATCGGAGCCGTTATTGTCGACATATTCGACACGGATGGAGTTTGGCGACAGACGCTTGATGTCGATGAGGTGCCCGCCCGTGCGTACAAGGCGTGCGAATTCCCTGGCGGCGTCGGCCATGGCCCTGTTGGCTTCTTCTTCGAGTTCGAAGTTGTCCTTGGTTACTCTGCTTAATTTGTTATAGCCGCGTTCGGAATCATATCTGACAACTCCGAAGAAGCCTTTCGGCACCGGATTGTCTTCAATATTGGTCGACCATGGAAGTTTGGCATTTGAATTGTTCTGTTCTTCTTCGGTCTTTGGCATTAACGGGAGAGGCAGTCCGAGACTTTTCTTGGTCCAGGATACCGGTTTTTCTTCCTGAAGTTCCTCGGGAAGCTCCGGTTGCTCCTCTTCCACGTCCGGTTCATTTTCCAGCTTGGAGTAGTCGATAAACCATTCAATTAAAAAATCGACTCCGTTTACGTATACGGTTCTCTGAGAAACCCATTTGCCGGTTCCGCCGAGTGCATACGACTGTCTGTCCGGCTCGCTAAACTGCGCGTCCTTTACGTTTATTTCCCACGTCTTTCCTGCCAGTTCGCCCTCTTTTATGTGAACCACTATTGTCTGTCCGGCTTTTACAATCTCTCCGAATACTTCGATACTTCCTATATAACCGGAATTATTTTTTACTATGCACTTAATTATTACATTGCTTCCGATCAGTTCACTGACAAGCATAATTGCCTCCAAAAAATTACTATTTCGGCATTATAACACTAATTGCTTAAGTTGACCATTATTTCAGCAGGATTAATGCAGACAGTCGCATAAAAAAGACCGGCTGACAGTAAGCCGGTCTGTATGAAATCCTCTGTTGTGCTCTGCGTTCTCGTAAAAACGTTCAGACGTGAGCGTGATATTCGCTATGAAATCCGATGTTTCGGCCTACGTTACCGGGATACGGAACTTTATCCCCTCCCGCGATGGAAAAAAGGACCGCCGCTTCCTCTGAACAGAAAAGCATTCTTATGGTGAGGCAGCATTCGTCGCATAAAATCAAAGGCTTCCTCAATATGGGTAATGTCCTTGTGCTTGTAGATGGACTTCTCCTCCAACTCATGTTCAAAGAAATGCACTTCATCTTTCAGATCATCCGTCTGAATCCTCCAGTATATATCTGCCTCAGCCCCCACCGGCAACGTCTTTCTCTTTACGACCGGTGTCTTCTCTTCCATAAGACGCCACTTAAGTGTTGCCATCTTATCGCGAAGTATTTTAAGACCCTCGGTTCTTTCATATTTGGTGATATCAAACGCTTTTCCAAGCATGGAATAAACCATCTCTCCGTGTCTGATGGTCGCCACAGGCGCCACAAGCGCTCCCGATTCCTTGGCTGTGTCGTAGATACCGGGGAAAATTCCTGCGACCAGCTGGTTTGGCGATACGTTCCAGGTGCCTTCAGGAAACATAAGAATGCTTCCCCCCATCTTAATCAGATGCACCATCTTCTCTTTTGAGGCGCTTCTGCTCTCCTTATCCAATCTGTCCACCAGAATAACACCGTTTGCCCAGCCTAAAATGCCGTCCGTAGTCTTAAAAAACTGCTCGAGACTTCCCACAAGTATGTAGGCATTCCTGCCGATAGTCATGATTGAATTATCGACATCTTCTTTAAAACCGTGCGTGGCCGCAAATATTACCGGTCTGTTTTTCGGCATCCTGGCACGACCTACTATCTGCAGCTTAGTCGGGGTCTTGAAGGGTATTATCATATTAAAAGCCGGATTAAATATCTGTCTGACACGTAATCCAAAGGGGGAAATGACTTTTTTAGGGTCATTTTCTAACAAAAACTCTAAAAATTTATTGTACATGACCGAATCCTCTCAATTATAAAAATGATAATACTATACTTAAAATAAAAAAGAACGGTGATTCTATAAATAAAGGAATTATGGATAATACCTTTATGGATTTATGATTTGTCCCTTTTGCAAAAAGAAACGAAAATACGGCCGGGACAAAAGATACGAGACTTCCTATCAACATCCAGGCGGAGATAATAAGAATATTACCGTCCACAAGTCCCGCTATTGAAAATATTAAAGGCAAAACAATTGCCGAAACCGCAAATAAAACTGATAATCTGTTCCTCATGTTAATCTGTGCCTAAAAGGCCTGTGAATTCCCTTTCAAAATCTAGTCTAATTGTAACACAATATTGATAAAAAAGAAGATACTTTATATCTATTATCACTGCCAAATTAAGTGATTACAACGTTTAAAGCGCCCGTAAAAAAAAGCAAATAAAAAACCATGCAAATGCATGGTTTAAATATATATGTAAACAAAAGTGAATTTTAGAAATTAAAGAATCTTATATTTTACTGTACGAACTCCCCAGCTGTTACAGCTTGAGTATCCGAATGCTCTGAATACTCCCGGCTGAAGATCAAGATGACGTGAGCCGCCGCCCATTCCGCCGACATCATTGATAGTAGCCGTAACTACCTTGTTACCGTATGCAATCATAACCTTGTGACCGAGGAGATCTCTTCTTCCCCAAGCCATAGGAATTGCAACACCCATAGATGATTCGGTAACTCTTGCACCTGTAGCTGTTGTAGAACCGCATCCCGGATCTGTTGCACCGCCGTATGCAGATGCAGGACCCTGAGACCAACCTGATGTATCAACATCACTTGTTGAAGTGATATTTTCTACAACCTTTGTTGCCCAACCTCTTGCATCGAACTTGAATTTCGTTCCGTCAACCTTCTTAGTTGTGTTAGTAACTAACCAACCGTTGCCTCCGAAATAAGAATCGTGAGCTGCCTCTGTCTTAGTCTTGTTGAAATGCTTCCAACCTGTCTGAAGCCATCCGTTAGCTCCGAAGTAGCTGTAGTGCTGCTTGTTCTTTCCGTCAGGGTTCTTGCTTGTACCCATCAACTGCCAGCCTGTACGAAGCCATCCGTCAGCACCGAAATAAGAATCGTGAGCTGCCTCTGTCTTAGTCTTGTTGAAGTGCTTCCAACCTGTCTGAAGCCAACCGTTATTTCCGAAGTATGAATAATGTTCAACCTTCTCGCCTTCGGCCTTGCCCATCTTGTGCCATCCGGTATAAAGAGCACCGTCTTTACCGAAGTAAGAATAATGAGCTACCTTCTCTCCCTCGGCCTTGCCCATCTTATGCCATCCGACATAAGCAATACCGTTTTTATAATACTTGAACTTACCGTTCTCCTTAACCCAGCCATTCTTTACAGTGGCCTTAGCTAAAATAGTTTCCTTTGTAGTTTTAGTTGTTGCAGCTTGTACTTCATTGCCTGCGCCAAATCCTGCTCCAATTGTAAGTGTTGTTGAGCAAACGCCTCCGGCTACAAGTAAACCTGTTACCAACTTACGTATCTTCATGATAAATAATTTCTCCTAATTAATTCAATCGGTTTCCCGAGTGTTTTAAATATTACAAATTTGTTACAACTTGTTACGAGGAGATTATAAATCAATTACTTTGATATGTCAAACGGTTTTATAAAAAATTTAAATTTTAATTTTTTTTACATATTTTTGTAATCTTTGCAGCCCACATATTACCTGGGTTTGACGGGTTTCTTCTATAATAAGAAGCATACCCCGGATTATCACCCGAGATATGCTTTTTCCTTTTATTACGTAAATATCCCAAATATTACACGTATTAATATATTTCGAATCAGAATGAAAAGATATTACCGGATTTAACATCTCTAAGTCCCAAGATTGCTTCGGCAAGCATTCTGTGGCCTTCTTCATCCAGATGCTCTTCATCCGCTTCGCCGGCACGGGCATAATCCGATGCCGCAAGGAACTTATGCCCTCTCCTTTCGGCTATTTCTTTGTATACACTTTTTAGCTCCTTGGAGACTTTCACCGATTCTTTATTAAACTCCGGATCTTTATCGGGGCGCCATACGTTTTCACCGAGATGAATCGGAGACATGAGAAGTATTTTGTCGGCAGGCAGATAAATGCTTGCAATATTAAGGCAGCGCTCTATCCCTTTTCCTATTGTGTATGATGTTGCGTTATTAATTGATTTGCAGTCGTTTGTTCCAAGCATAATTATAAGGCCGTCTATAGGGGCCTGGCTCTCCAATATTACAGGAAATAAGTCCGCACCCTTTCTTCCGGGTCTTAATTCATCTTCAAAAACCGTGGTCCTTCCGCAAAGACCCTCTTCAATTATACGAACCCCATCCAGCCTGCTATCAATTATTCCCGTCCACCTTTTTTCGTACGGATATCTTTCTTTGGTTCCGGGGATAAGCCCCCATGTATTTGAATCTCCAAATGCGAGTATGTGTTTCATTTTTTACTCCTAAAAATACAGTAATACAAAATAATGCGAAAAGAAGCTTCCCCCTTTGACGCCCTGCGCAGACTCTAAACAATCAACTCAATTTTTTAGTGAATCGCTGTTGATCGGGAATGTGAAATAAGTATCGGGATAGGGCTCATTTTCCAACGTAAAGTGCCACCACTCCTCCGGAAGGGGCTTGAAGCCGTGGCCAAGCATCGCGTCTCTTAAAATCATACGGTTTTTATACTGCTCATCGGTGATTCCTTTGTAATCAGGATGGCTGAGCTCGCCGAAATAGTCAAAGGTCCCGCCCATATCCACCTCACGCTCGGTTGTCATATCAAAAAGGGTAAGATCTAATGTGCTTCCGCGACTGTGCCCGGAGTGCTCGTTGATGTAGCCCTGAGGAAAGAGCACATCCTTTTCCAGCTCCGGATAAAAATATTTTTTCATGCGCACATCGTCCTTATCCAGTGCCCAGTTCATAAAGTTGGTAACGGCCTTTTGAGGACGGTATGCATCAAATATCTTCAGCCTGTATCCTTTGGAAACCAGCTCATCACTTACTTCTTTAAGCGCTGCAGCCGCTTCCTTTGTGACAAAAGCCAGGGGTTCTTCGTAACCGTCGATACGATCGCCGACGAAATTATAGGTGGAATAATACCTGATCTCAAGGATAGCATCGGGAACCGCTTCGGAAAGCAGCACAAAATCCGACGAATCATCAGAGAGAATCACTCCGTCATCAGTGGTCGTTGTCGTAGCGGTCTTGTTGTCACCGGTTTTGTTGTCGCCGGCGCCGCTGCCCCCGCATGCACACAGTGCAGATCCTGAGAGCAGGATTGCCAAAGTCATTGCGGCATATTTGCCGCTTTTTTTATTTATACGCTTCATTTAGAAACCTCCAATGTTTTTTTAAAAAGGAAAGTCAAATTCTTCTTACCGTAATATTTTATAAATAATACGCAAGCAAATCAATATATACAACAAGATTACTGCAAATCCCAAGACCAAAACCCTGCAGCAAGCCGCTATGTCGTCTCTTGTATCCGGGTGAATAAGCCGAAAAAAAAGCCACCTGTATGTGATATGTACCCTCTTTCCCGAACACCCGGGGGAGAGGGTATTTTTTAGATTGTCATTATTGCCGTTGCGACGGTCCTTTGTG
>CAJOLA010000060.1 GCA_905235275.1 uncultured Lachnospiraceae bacterium | reverse complement strand
CTTTCCGAGGCGGACATTGAGGAGTATATAAAGCGGGGCATAAGTGACATGCCGCTTAGAACCATCCGCAATTTCTTTTCAGGGATAATTCCTGCCAAGCTTGTTGCGGCAGTTTCCGATAAAGCGGGCATTTCCAATGAGAGAAAGTTAAGAGACGTCGATGAGAGGAAGCTCTTTGAAATCGGTAAAATAATAAAAAATTATTCGGCAGATATTACGGATACCGCAGGCATAAAGGAAGCTCAGGTGTGCACCGGCGGGGTTTTGCTAAGCGAGATTAATCCCAAAACCATGGAGCATGTAAAGATAAAGGGATTATTTTTTGCCGGAGAGATTGTGGATGTTGACGGTCCCTGCGGCGGATATAACCTGCAGTGGGCGTGGAGCTCGGGTGCCGTAGCGGGGATGAATGTATGACGGTTATAGAACAGATCAGGCTGCCCGCAGGTAGTGACGAAGCGGCGCTTGAAAAAGAAATACATAAAAAACTGGGATTAAGTCCGGATGTAAAGATTGATTATCGGATTATCAAAAGATCGATTGATGCAAGAAAGAAGCCGGATATTTTTTTTGTGTACAGCGTGGCACTTCTTTCGGATGTAAAGCTTAAGAAATATGACAAAAGGCATGTGAAAATTGTCTCCCGTGAAGAATCATATTCTTTTCCTGTCAGAGCCGTGAAAGATATCCCCGAAAACAAAAGACCTGTTATTGTGGGATTTGGACCTGCTGGAATGTTTGCGGCATATGAGCTTGCAAAAGCCGGATTTTGCCCGATAGTTTTGGAGCGTGGGAAGGATGCCGACGCCAGGAAGAAGGATGTAACTGCATTCTGGGAAACGGGAAAGCTAAATGAAGAATCAAATGTCTCATTTGGTGAGGGAGGAGCCGGAACATTTTCCGACGGAAAGTTAAATACCGGGATAGGAAGTGCCGGCGGACGCTCAAAAGAGATTCTTAAGATATTCGTGGAGCATGGGGCTCCGGAGTCAGTGCTTACCGACAGTAAGCCGCATCTTGGGACCGACATACTGACCGGAATCGTAAAATCCATGCGGGAAGAGATAATACGGCTTGGCGGCAAGGTAATCTTTAATGCCAAATTAACCGGCTTTACGGCTGAAAACGGCTCGGTTACGGGCGGCGTATATAAGGATTTAAATACGGGAAGTGAAGTCCGTATAGAGACGCAAAGCCTGTGCTTATGCATAGGTCACAGCGCACGGGATACGTTTCGTTTGCTAAGTGACGCAGGAGTTTCAATGCTGCAAAAGGATTTTGCCGTGGGACTTAGAATCGCCCATCCGCAAAAAATTATTGACGATTACGTTTACGGTATCGCGGATGCGAAGGGAAGAATTGCCAAAGGTCTTCCCGTTGCCGATTATAAGCTTACCGGTCAGACGGATGATAAAAGGGGAGTTTATTCCTTTTGCATGTGTCCGGGCGGATATGTCGTTAATGCCTCAACCGAAAACGGAGGAACGGTTGTTAACGGGATGAGCTACAGCAAACGTGATGCTGATTTTGCAAATTCCGCCATCGTCGTTACCGTATCGGGAAAAGACTTCGGAAGCGGACTCTTTGACGGGATGGACTTCCAAAGAAAGCTTGAAAAGGCTGCCTTTGAAGCGGGTTCGGGCAACATCCCCGCTCAGTATTATGGGGACTTCAGGGAGAAAAGAATCTCGAAGCTTCCGGAGGATTTAAGCTTTTGCACGAAAGGAAAAACCAATTCTGCGGATTTAAACGGGGTTTTGCCGGACTTTGTGTCGGGTGCGATAAAAGAGGTTATGCCGCATTTCGGAAACCGGATAAAGGGGTTCGATGCGGAGGATGCGCTTCTTTTAGGAGTTGAGTCCAGAACCTCGTCACCTGTAAGAATCCCTCGAAACGAAGAGTTTATGACGGAGACTGACGGTCTTTTTCCGTGCGGTGAAGGCGCAGGATTCGCCGGGGGCATTACGTCTGCGGCGGTAGACGGAATCAAGGTGGCGGAGGCGGTTGCCAAAAGAATACTTAACAGGCTATAATTATTCAAATATAGATTTTTCACGGAGCGAAACATGTCATATATAAGCTTATACAGAAAGTGGCGCCCCAAGATCTTTGATGAAGTAAAAGGTCAGGAAGCGGTCGTTACGACATTGAAAAATCAAATAAAAACCGAAAAGACGGGTCATGCGTATCTTTTTACGGGCACGAGGGGAACGGGTAAGACCAGTGTGGCAAAGATCTTAGCGGCTGCGGTAAACTGCGAAAATCCCAAGGACGGAAACCCGTGTCTGGAGTGTGAGAGCTGCAAAAGAATCATTTCCGGCAACGACATGAACGTGCGGGAGATAGATGCCGCATCCAATAACGGTGTCGATAACGTAAGGGAGATACGTGAAGACGTCTTATATCCCCCGACGGGCGGCAATAAAAAAGTCTATATCATAGACGAGGCTCACATGCTGTCGGCAGGTGCCTTTAATGCCCTTCTTAAGACGCTTGAAGAGCCGCCCGATTATGTGATCTTTATTTTGGCGACAACCGAGGTTAACAAGCTTCCGGTCACCATACTTTCAAGATGCCAAAGATATGACTTCCGGCGAATAACGACGGATACCATTAAGGAACAGCTCGTTATGCTGTCGCGAGAGGAAGGCACGGATGCGGAGGATGAAGCTCTCGAATATATCGCAAGAAAAGCGGACGGCGCAATGCGTGACGCGCTAAGTCTTTTTGACCGGTGCGTGGCATTTTATTCGGGCAAAAGCATAACGTATGACGGCGTGTTAAAGCTTTTGGGGTCTGTGGATACCGACGTTTTCTCAGATATGTTTAATGCCATTCATGAAAATGATGTGACGGGTTGTCTAAAGCTTCTGGATAATGTAATATCCGAGGGAGGCGTTGTAAGCAGATTTTTCACGGATTTTGCCGAATATCTGAGGAACCTGATGATATTGTCGGTGTCCGGTGATGCGAATGCGGATTATATACTCGACACCACAAAGGAAAATCTTGAAAAGATGAAGGCAGATGCAGCCAAAGCTGATGTTGATACATTTTCAATGTATATTAACGTGATTTCCGAAAGCCTTTCGCAGATGCGAAATTCGGCCCAGCAAAAGACGATAGCGGAAATGATGCTGATAAAGCTTACAAGACCGCCGATAAACGGCGAAGATGCGCAGGCTGCCGCACTGCAAAGGATTAACGCCCTTGAAAAACAGATTGCGCAGCTCTCATCCGGCCTGGAAGAGATGAAAAGCAGGGGCGCTTCGGTTATACCGTTTCAGAAACCCGTAAAAAAAGACGAGGCCGATAAGGAACGGGAAAAAGCCGAAAAGTATGATAAGCTTGTCAAAGCCATGCCCGAAGACTTAAAAAAAGTAGTTGGGATGTGGGATGTGATTGCCGAGGAATACAAAAACAGGACCGGCGCACCCATGTTACATACGGCACTCGTATTGCTTGCGGATGACGGAAAGTCAATAGAAGTTTTACTGGAGGGCGCATGGTACGATTTAAGCAACGGCATAGACATTAAAGGTTCGGGTAAAACCTACAGAGAGATTTTGGATGAACTCATAACCGAGATGACGGGAGGGCTTGAAGTACCTCTTACGATAAAAGAGGTTGATGATGAGAAAAAATATGACAACCTTGATTTACGAAAAAAAGTAACCATGGAAATAGTACCTGACAAAGGAAAGGAAGAAGTATAATTATGGCAAAAGGACGCGGTGGATTTCCGGGCGGAGGTATGCCCGGTAACATGAATCAGCTTATGAAGCAGGCACAGAAGATGCAGGCACAGCTCGAGGAGCAGCAGGCGGAGATTGAATCAATGGAGTTTGAGGCTTCCGCAGGCGGCGGTGTCGTTACCGTTGCGGTAAACGGTAAAAAGGAAGTTACAAAGGTTGAGATAGACCCTGATGCGGTAGACCCGGACGATGTGGAGATGCTTCAGGATCTTATACTTGCGGCTGTTAATGAAGCTCTTAACAGCTGCGAACAGGAAACCAAAGCGAAGATGTCTGCCATTACCGGGGGACTTGGCGGAGGATTATTCTGATGGATATATACAGCCGGTACATAAAAAGACTTACGCAGGAACTGGCAGGATTGCCGGGTGTTGGAGCAAAAAGCGCGCAACGCCTGGCTTTTTATATTGTGAATATGCCTAAGGAAAAGGTGATTTCACTTTCCGAGGCCATATTGGAAGCCAAGGAAAATACCACTTACTGCAATAAATGCCTTTGCCTGACGGATAAAGAGACCTGTCCTGTCTGCTCGGATACAAAAAGGGATCATTCCACCATAATGGTGGTTGAAGAGACCAGGGACATGATGGCTTACGAGAAAACGGGTAAGTATGAGGGCGTATATCACGTGCTTCACGGAAGCATAAGTCCCATGGCAGGTATAGGGCCTGATGACATTAAGCTTAAGGAGCTTATGAAGAGGCTCTCCGAAGAGGACGTAAAAGAAGTGATCATTGCAACCAACTCAAGCCTTGAGGGTGAGACGACCGCGATGTACATCAGTAAGCTTATTAAACCTACGGGCATTAAGGTGACAAGAATAGCCAGCGGAGTGCCTGTCGGAGGGGATTTGGAGTACATAGATGAAATAACGCTTCTAAGGGCTCTTGAGGGCAGAACAGACCTGTAGCTTCATTTGAACAAGACATGGCTTTATGTTAAACTAAACGATAATACAAATTTTAAAAATATATGAAAAAAAGGGGCGTCTAAGGTGGATAAATACGAAACCGATATTCGAATCAAAGAAATAAGAAATCTTTACAAATCTGACGACTTTGAGTCGGCGGCACAGCTTGCAAAAGACATTGACTGGACAAAAATAAAGACATGGGATCCTCTTGCCATGATGATAGATGTTTACGAACATACGGGGGATAATGAAAACGCAAGAGACATGGCGGTGCTTGCGTATAACCGCAACCTTGGCGGTAAAAGGCTTGTTTACAGACTTACAGACATTCTTATCAAGACCGGAGAGATGGATGAAGCCAAGGAGCTCTACAAGGAATATTGCAACATAGCAAGAAACTCTTCAGACAGACATATTCTTAATTATCATATTCTGCGCGCCGAGAATGCCCCTGATTCCGAGCTTATCGTTGCTTTGGAGAATTACAGAGACGGCGAAGTGGATGAGAGATATATGTACAGACTTGCGCAACTGTACGCAAAGAGCGGGAATACCGAAAAATGTATCAGTATCTGCGATGACATATCCCTCTGGTTTAAGGACGGAGAATATGCGCAGGGAGCGGTTAAGCTTAAGAAAAGAGTCGGAGGCACCCTTACTCCGTCTCAGGAAGAGTTATACAAAAAGTCCAAAGTCATTGAAGAAGAATTATCCAAGACGCAGCAGATTTCATTTGCCGATCAGCTTGCTTTAAATGAAGCAAAAGGAGCGGTAGATATAGAGATCGAAGAGGATGAAGAAGCACCGGCACCTAAAAAAGACACATCTAAAGCCGCAAAAGAAGCCCCGCAGGAAGCCCCGACGCAGGATGGAGAAGAAGTGGCAAAAGGTGTCGCTGCGGCAGCCGCAGTGGGCGGTGCAACGGGAGTATTCTCTTCTCTGATAAAGAAAGCGTTCGGATCGGAAGAGGAAGAAGAAAAGGACGTATCGGAAGCATATGCCGAAGAAGGTGCAAAGCCTGAAGGAGAAAAAGACAAGGCAATCGATAATATCCTTGCGGGAGTAATGGGAGATGAAAAGGAACCCGAAGAAGCCGTAAAGCAGGAACAGCCGGATGCTTCACAGGATATTCCGTGGGATTTCAATAATGCCGATGATGAAGCTTTTGAAACAACCTCTAAAGAGGCGGACATTGAAGAGGTTGAAGATGAGGCAAAGGAAACAGAAGAGACTGCAGAAGAGACTGTAGAAGAGGCTGCGACTGAAGAGACCGCGGCTGAAGAGACTGCGCAAGAGCCTGAAATGACGGGCGAAGAAGCCTCAGTAGAAGAGGATGTGCAGGGATGTGCAGGAACCGGCCCAAGAGCCTGCCGAAAAGCCTGCCGAAGAAGAGGCAAGCGAGCCTGAAGATGCTGCTTCCGAAGAGGAATCGGAAGAAGAAGGAAAGGCAAGTGTCGATCCTTTGCTTCAGGAGAATCTGACTGTCGGAGTAATGGAGATTCTCAGGGAAGAGGATGCCTTACGGGGCGAGGGCGTTATCGACGAAGAAGAGCAGATAGAAGGTCAGCTCAACATGAAAGACTGGCTCAATGAAGTCCGCGAGCAAAGATACGGAAACCAGAATACAAAAGAGTATTCACGTTCCGAGCTTGAGCGTATGCTTGATGAAAAGGATGAAAAGAGCAGGGCTTACGACAAGCTTATGGCGGAGCAGAAGCGTCTTGCAAATGAGTCGGGCAAGCCTTTCGATGAAAAGGATGCCAAGCAAAAGGTTGAGGAGCAGATGATTCGCGATGCGGCAAGAACCGACCTTGCGATTCGTACGGGAAAAGCAACCGCCAAGCTTGAGAATGAGAATAAATATCATCACGGTCAAAAGAGCGTTGAGGAACGAATTCTTACGATTATGGTCGATTCCGTTCAGGAAGAGGTCAAGAAGGGCAATATAAAAGAAGGGCCTAATGACAGACTTAAGAGATTTGAGATGTCGGTTGCGGGCGCTGCAGTTACGCCTGAATCGGCAAATGTAAGCGTGCCTGAGAAGTTCCCGCGTGAAGTTATAAACGCCGCCGCACTGCTTGTTGATTTCCTTACGGGCAACTACGATCCAAAGGATGTAAGAAAGCCTGACGAGACGCCTTCAGTGCTTGCGCAGGAGACAAAGGAAGAGTCGATTGAAGTACCTATTGTGCCGATAGTTGAGGAAACGGT
>CAJOLA010000059.1 GCA_905235275.1 uncultured Lachnospiraceae bacterium | reverse complement strand
CTATCGAAATAATGAGACCCGTCAACGCACACGCAACCGAAATGCATGCGGCAAATATCGTAACGCTTTTAAAGCTCCCGAATATCCTCATTGCCGAAAGCGCGGGGAATATGACGAGTGCCGATACAAGAAGCGACCCCACGAGGTTCATTGCAAGAACGATTATTACCGCAATCACTACCGCTATCATTATGTTGTATGCGCCCGTATTTGTTCCGACCGCTTTCGAAAATCCTTCATCAAAAGTGACCGCAAAAATTTTGTTGTAGAACAAAACAAAAAATAAAACGACACCAATCGACAAACCGACACATATCCACACGTCCTGCAACGTAAGCGTAAGTATCGAAGTCGATCCGAAAAGCGTTGTGCAGACGTCACCCGTAATATTCGAAGATGTCGAGAAAATGTTCATCAGCAGATAACCGATAGCAAGGGCACCGACGGATATCATCGCAATCAGCGCATCGCCTTTTATCTTTGCATTTTGCCCGAGCCCAAGCAAAAGGATGGCGCACCCGACCGTTACGGGCAGTACGAGAATTGTCTGATTGGTCAGGTTCATGATGCTTGCAACAGCCATTGCTCCGAAGGCCACGTGTGAGAGCCCGTCGCCGATAAATGAGAATCTTTTCAGGACGAGTGTCACGCCAAGGAGCGACGAACACAGTGCAATGAGCACGCCTATTATTACCGCGTATCTTACGAACGGATATTGTAAATAAGTAAATATTTCTCCCATAATTTAATCCCTGATTATTTAGAATAATTAACAAATAAGCTTTTCCCGACGAACAGGGAAAGACTTAAATTTATTTATCAAAATACAGAATAATTAACCAAAAAGCTTTTCCCGGACGGAATGAATTTTTAAAAATCATATTGAAAGAAATGCTTTTCCCAAATCGCTGTTTACGTACTCGTCCTTAGTTTCAAACACCGGGTTTTTCTTTACGTGTAAAATGTGGCTTGCATATTTGTAAGCCGCTTCCGTGTCATGCGAAATCATAACTATCGTTATGCCCTCGTCATTTAAATTTTTAATGGTCTCATACATATCGGCGGTCGCTTTCGGATCAAGTCCGGAAACAGGTTCATCAAGCAACAGTAATTTCGAAGTCGCGCAAAGCGCTCTTGCAAGAAGCACCCTTTGCTGCTGCCCGCCCGATAAATCCCTGTAGCAGCGCCCGGCAAGTGTGTCCACTCCCATTCGCCGCATGTTGTTTTCCGCTGCCAACTTGAACTCCTTCTTATAGAACGGTCGCATGCCGTTTCGCGCCTGGCATCCGGAGAGAACTATTTCCCGAACTGATGCCGGGAAATCCTTTTGTACATTTGTCTGCTGGGGCAGGTATCCGATTTCGCTTTTTTTAAGACCGTCGCCAAGTGTGACGGTTCCACAAGCCGCATCCTGGAGACCCAGGATGGTCCTGACAAGCGTGGATTTGCCGGCGCCGTTTTCGCCTATGATGCACAGGTAATCGCCCTGTTCTATATTAAATTTTAAGTTTTCCACAATTATCTCTCCGTTATAACCGAGAGATAAATTTTCTACTTTTAAAACAGACATGTTACCTCCGTGTAAGACAGGTAAGATTACCCTCCATCGCGGAAAGATAAGTTTTACCGCTCTTTATATCAGCACCCGTCACCGCCTGCAGGGAATCCAGCGTAAGAATTTTTTGGTCCTTTGTTTTAGTGTTTCTGATTATTGTTTCCGCAATTTTGCTGCTTCCGCCGTCTATCTTAAATATGCTCTTTACACCGAGCTCATCGACCTTATCGGTCAAAAATGCAATCGTACTAAAGCTTGCTTCCGTCTCCGCCGAGCATCCGGCAAATGCCGCAATATAATCAAGACCGTAATCATCCGTCAGATATCTGAACGGAAAACGATCCGCAAATACAAGCGTCTGCACATCGGACTCCCCGGCCCATTTTTTATATCGTGCATCGAGGTCTTTTAGCTTATCTTCGTAAATCGAGACATTTCGCATGTATTCATCCGCATGAGATTTATCAGCTTCTGCCAGGACGTCTTCTATGCTCTCGCAAAAAATCTCTGCATTCTTAAGAGAGAGCCACACATGTTCGTCGTACTCAGGCTCATCTTCTTCCCACGACTCTTCCTCTCCTCTTACCTCTTTCATGCCCTCAACGGTTTCTTCTTCCTTGGCGTTACTTCCCAGTATCTCAAGGAAATTTATGACTTCCTTATCTTTGTTTTCGGAATCCTCCAATACGTCTCTAACCCACTCTTCGGACTCACCGCCCGAATAAATAAAAATGTCGCTCTTTGATATTTTCAAAATATCATCAATCGTCGGCTGGTAGTTATGGATATCCGTACCGATACCAAGAAGGGTTACCTCCACATTTTCGGATGAGTCACCGAGTATCTGACGCGTCCAGTCGTAGCCTGAAAATGACGTCGTAACTACGCTTATAGGTTCTTTACTTTTTTTATCGGGCTCTCCGCTTTTACCGGATCCGGAGCATCCCGTAAGAAATACAGCTGCTGCAAAAAAAGCAACTGCCGCCAAAAAGCCGGATTTCTTCTTCATAATTTTTCTCCGTTTTACACTGCTTTTGCGCACTCCTTACACAATCCGTAAAATACCGTTCTTTTCGGGTCCAGCGTAAACTCATGACTTTCAAGCAAATGACTTTTAATTTTTTCCATCTCGTCACAATGCAAATGAATGAGCTTGCCGCACGATTCGCATTTACAATGAAAGCATGTGTCATGCCCGTGCTCTTCGTGATCCTTATCATCTGCTATATATTCGAAGCATGCCGGGGTATTCGCATCGATAATGTATTTATTTACCAGACCCTCATCAACCATGCGCTCCAGCTGTCTGTATACCGTGGTCATGCCGATGCTGTTTCCCTTCCTGTGGAAGTAATCGCATATTTCCTGTACGGTTACGTGAACCCCGCGATGCTTTTCCATGTAGCCGATCAGTTCTTCACGCTGCTTTGTCTTATAAGTGGATTTTGAGTTCATTTCTTTCTCCTGTTTTAGCGAATTTTAAAATTGCGCGAATATGAATATGAAAATTGTTTTCGATTTTACTTTATAAAGACTCTGTTGTCAAGCAGGCATGAGACGGGGACATATCAAAAACCTAAGTCTTAGTAATTGCACATAATGATATGCTCCTTAGTCTTATGAGGCTCCAAATTTTCAACTCACAAAAAAAAGAGCTGAACATAGCTCTTTTTTACCGGACACAAAGCCGCCCCCGGCTCATATCACTCTATCGCACAACATTCCTTGAAAATCTCAATAACCTCATCACGCGTCAATGTCTTATAACCGCCGTCGAACACAAACGTCGCATCCGCGAGATCTTCAATCATATCTTCAGTCACTCCCAGAGTCTTTGCATCCAAAACGACGCCTATCTCTTTCATCCACTCTTCCATCGCGTCAAGACCGGCCTCGGCCGCTTCCTGCTCGCTCATGTCTTCCGTCCTGATACCCCAGACTTCCTTTGCAAATCTTGCAAACTTATGTAAACCATATGGCATTATATGCCGATAATACGGAAGAGAAACGGCCGCAAGCGTCATGCCGTGGGTGGCATCGGTAAGAGCACCGATTGCCTGACCGAGCATATGTACTTCCCAGTCTCCGGGCTTGCCCTTGGAAATAAGCGTGTTAAGCGCCCACGTCGCACACCACATCAGATTACTTCTTGCTTCGTAATCCTCCTGATTCTTAACGGCAATAAGGGAAGAATGAATAACAGATCTCATAAGGCCTTCCGCCAGATAGTCGCTCGTGTTGTCATCATCTCCCGAGAAATACTGCTCGCAAATGTGATTGAAAATATCGTAAATTCCCGCAACCATCTGATATTTCGGTACGGTAAACGTAAATTTCGGATTCAGAATGGAAAACTTAGGCATGACATCATCGCCAAACACGCGCCCGATTTTTACCTTTTCATCATTGTTGGTAATGACGGAACCGCCGTTCATCTCGGAGCCCGTTCCAACCATGGTAAGAATACTGCCGACGGGAATGATGCGATTGTCCACCTCTTCCATCCTGCGGTAATATTTTTCCCAAGGGTCCTTATCGCACCATGCAGATACGGATACGCCTTTTGAGTAATCGATTGTGGAACCGCCACCGACCGCAAGGATAAGGTCGACGTCATTTTCCCTGGCGATTTTACAGCCTTCGCGCAGCTTCTCCACTGTCGGATTCGACATTACACCCGGATCCTCGAAGACTTCTTTTCCCGCCTCTTTTAAAATGCCAATCACTTGGTCGTAGATTCCGTTTTTCTTAACAGAACCTCCGCCATAGGTCAGCATCACCTTGGGACCGTAGTTTGCCAGCTCATCTTTTAAATTGGACAATGCGTCCTCACCAAAATAAATCTTTGTCGGATTTGAATATTTGAAATTACCTAACATATCATTTCCCCCTTTGTGAGGTGGGACAGGGGAAGGTTCCCTGTCCCTGTTACCCCCGATTCGTCGTCATCGCCGCACGAACGTCGGGACAGGAAACCTTCCTCTGTCTCACCTCAAACCTTCCACTTCTTACTTAATCACGAAGCGTAATACTCACGTCTCCGCTTCCAAGCATCTCCACAAGCTCGCTCGCAGACACATCTTTGATCTTGCCAAGTCTCGTATAAGCCCATGAATTCTGTCCGTAGAAAATAACTATCTGATCTCCGGAATAAAGTACGATATCACCGGCATTCGTCGTGGTCTGCACATCGTTTCTCGGAAGGCTTGTACCGAGAGACCCAACCTGCTCGAATCCGCCGTACATCGACATCTTCACTGTTAAGTCCTTTCCGTCGCAAAGACCCTTAAGCGCGGTGACCGATTCATTATTCTCCCAGTCAACATCAACCTCTCTGCCGTCTATGGTAAGCTTCATGCCGTCATCCTCTTTCTTTTGCTCGGACGTTAGTGATTCACCTGACGCTTCGGTACCGGCTGATGCACTTTCAGTCACGATGGTGCCTGCAGTCTCAGAAACTGTCGCAGACTCCGTTACGCTTGTCGTCTCAGCTTCTTTGGCACTTCCGCATGCGGCAAGCGGAACGATTGCACATGCCGTAAAAACACATGCAAATATTTTCTTAGCCTTCATCTTTTTTACCCCCTCACTTTTTCTCCGCAGCAAAGAAGCCTGATCAGACTCGCATATGCTATTTCGTAAATGCTCTGATACTTAAAATCCAGACCGACATCCTTCATTGCCTTTTTTTGTTTTTCGGTAACTGACGTATAAGGGTAAATGCCGAACATAAACGGGAACAACGCATAAATAAAATCCTGCTTATCTTCTTTACTCATTTCCGGGCAAAACTTATCGAGAAGATTTTGCATATTCCGCATGGACGCGCCGAATGCTCTCTTAAATGAAACAATACATTCCAATCTGCTGTCGGACTCCATATCGTAATTATTCATGGCAAGAAGTTTAAGAAGCTGACGCCTGTTCTCAAGAGACCGGGCAATTTTATCCGCCAACTCCTCCCGGGTAAGTTCGTCATTTTCTTCATATATGGCAACAAGCTCTTCATTCCACCTGTCGTATTCCCTCTCGAGGAACGCCAGGAAAATTTCCTCTTTCGTGTGGAAATAGTTATAGATTGAAGTTCTGGTAAATGAAGTTACATTACCAATCTCCTTCAACGTGATATCCTTAAAGCTCATCGTCTGATAAAGCTTCTCGCAGGCATTTACAATTTCCTCTTTTCTTGCGGCCGTCAGTTCAGGTGACCCTTTTGGCATGACGCTTCCTTTCTGCGATGTCGCTATTCTGACACAGTGTCAACACATATAGTATACGACCATTCTGACATAGTGTCAATTTAAAAAATCAATTAAATTAAAAGTCTGTCGAAAAATTCTTTTCTTGCTTGGGCCCGGGCGCGCATTCGTTTCGCACAAATCAGCACGCCGTAATTTACTTTTCTGAACCGGCCTCCGGGTCTAAAGAATTTACAGACCGACCGAATCGTTATGAACGCGAACGAAACGACTAAACTCGAAAAATTCTTCCCTTGCTTAATGCCCGAGTGCGCTTACGTTTACGAAAATCAGTATGTCGATATTTACTTTGATGAACTGAGAAACGCAGTCTAAAGAATTTACAGACCAACCGAATCGTTATAAACGCGAACAAGAACGCGTAAACTCAAAAATCCCTTCCATTAAAGAACACTGAGCCACTATCTGCGATAGTGACTCAGGTTCTTAATGTTAAGGGATTTTTTCAAACAG
>CAJOLA010000058.1 GCA_905235275.1 uncultured Lachnospiraceae bacterium | reverse complement strand
AAGAGAGGGAATTTTTCGAGTTTAGTCGTTTCGTTCGCGTTTATAACGATTCGGTCGGTCTTTAAATTCTTTAGACCCGGAGGCCAGTTCAGCAAAGTAAATTATCGGCGTGATGATTTGTGCGAACCGAATGCGCGCACGGGCTCCTGAAGCGATGGCGGAACTTTTCGGGCTTAGGCTTTCCCGTTCGCGTTCATAACGATTCGGTCGGTCTTAATTCTTTGACCCGGAGGCCGGTTCAGCAAAGTAAATTATCGGCGTGCTGATTTGCGTGAACCGACCGGGTGACAGTTCCCAAAAGTTGCCAAAGAAAAGCGACCTGGTGACAATCCCGATAACAATCTAAAATACCCTCTCCTCCGGGTGTCCGGAAAAGAGGGTACATATCGCAATTTTGCGATACATCTTTTTCGTTAAAGATTATGTTCCTGCATAAATGTCTTCATTGCATCAAATGTCTCATCACTTATCACATGCTCTATACGGCATGCATCCTTTGACGCCGTCTCTTCGCTTATGCCGATGGATTCAAAAAATTTGGAAAGAACCTGATGACGTTCGTAAATCTTCTCGGCGATAGCAAGCCCCGCTTCCGTCAAATGAAGGAACCCTCCCTCATCGACGGTAACGTACCCGTCGTCTTTTAAAATACCGACACCGCGACTTACACTCGGTTTGCTGTAGTTCATGTAATGGGCAACATCGATTGATCTGACATTTGCAATTTTCTTGGAAAGTACCAGGATTGTTTCAAGGTACATTTCTCCGGATTCCTGTATTTCGTGCATGAGCATCTCCTTTCACGTACGTAAATGAATTATTTAAATTATAAGGCAAAGCAGGGAAAAGTCAAACTTGCACAAATGAATAAAAATGCTATAATATTCAAAAAATAAGTATATTTATACATTAATCAAAAGGACGGGAAAAGCTATGAATTTAAAGGGAAGGGACTTCCTTACGCTTTGTGATTACACAAAGGAAGAGATTGAATATTTGCTTGATTTGTCGGCAAGGCTTAAGGCATTAAAGAAAAGCGGGAAAATATGGCAGCCGTTAGTCGGAAAAAATGTTGCGCTCATTTTTGAAAAGACCAGCACGAGGACGCGTTGCGCATTCGAGGTGGCGGCAAATGACCTCGGCATGAGCGCCGTTTATCTTGATTCGTCAGGCTCTCAGATAGGTAAGAAAGAAAGCATCGAGGATACCGCAAAGGTTCTTACGACCATGTTTGACGGAATCGAATACAGGGGATTCGGTCAGGAAAGAGTGCAGCAGATTGCAGACGGCGCATTTGTGCCGGTTTGGAACGGACTTACCAACGAATTTCACCCGACACAGCTTCTTGCCGATATGCTTACCATTAAGGAAAAGCTCGGAGACCTTCAGGGTAAAAAAATAGTTTACTTCGGAGACGCCCGCTACAACATGGGTAACTCCTGGATGGTTGCAAGCGCCAAGATGGGTATGAACTTCACTGCGTGCGCAGCAGGTGATAAATATTTTCCGGAAGAAGAGCTTGCAGGCAAATGCAAAGAATGGGCGAAGGATAGCGGCGGTTCGATTAATTTCAGTACGGACATTGAGTGCGCAAAGGATGCCGACGTCATTTATACGGACGTGTGGGTTTCCATGGGTGAGCCCTACGAGAAATGGGAAGAAAGAATTAATGACATGATGCCGTATCAGGTAAATGCAGAGCTTATGAAGAAGGCGGCTCCGCATGCCATATTTATGCACTGCCTTCCGTCATTCCATGACTTAAATACTACGATAGCCCGGGACCTTCACGAAAGATTCGGAATTACGGAGCTGGAGGTTTCGGATGAGGTCTTTAGGAGTCCGCAGTCGGTAGTATTTGAGGAGGCCGAAAACCGTATGCATACGATAAAAGCGGTTATGGCGGCGACACTTGGCGTTGATCCGGACATGTAATCGGGATGGAAATGTTATGAATGAAGAAACAGTGACACTGTGCGCGGCAAGCGCATACGACAGAAAATATTTTTTTAATCCGGAGTTTGGAAAGCTTCCCTCCAACATTCAGAAGGAATTGCAGATTATGTGCGTGGTATTTACCGAAGAATGCGGGGGAATCATTTCCCTTGAATTCGACGAAGACGGAGAGCTTCTGGTAAAAGTTAGGGCGGACGAGGAAGACATCACCTACGATGAGATAAGCGCGGGACTTCTTGTGCATGAGCTGCAAAAGGAAAAGCGCGAGCTTTTCGAGGCGTTGGAAAATTTCTACAAAGTATTTTTTATAGGTATCGACTGATGTTAAAAATTGGAAACGTAAATATTGACGTACCCGTGGCGCTTGCCCCTATGGCAGGTGTCACGGATTTGCCGTTTAGGCTTATATGCAAGGAATTCGGTTGCGGCATGACCGTGACCGAGCTTATAAGCGCGAAGGCAATTCTCTATAAAAATAAAAATACGAACATCCTTCTTGAAACCGATAAAAAAGAATACCCCGCGGCACTCCAGCTCTTCGGCTCTGACCCGGACATCATGGCAGACATCGCGAAAGCATGCGAAGAGCGCGATTTTGCCATGATTGATATAAATATGGGCTGCCCCGTGCCAAAGGTCGTAAATAACGGTGAGGGCTCCGCACTTTTAAAGGATTCCAGTCTCGTTGAGCAGATAGTTTCGAAAATGGCAAAGGCTGTTAAGAAGCCCGTGACCGTAAAGATACGCTCGGGGTTTTCAAAGGAGTGCATTAATGCCCCGGAGATTGCGCGCATATGCGAAGCGTCGGGCGCGAAGGCGGTGACGGTCCATGCGCGAACGAGAGAGCAGTACTACTCGGGGGAAGCCGACTGGCAGGTAATTGCGGATGTTAAGAAAGCGGTAAAAATCCCCGTCATAGGAAACGGCGATATAAAGGACGGAGAGTCCGCCGTCAGATGTATAAAGGAAACGGGCTGCGACGGCGTTATGATAGGACGAGCCTCCCGCGGGAACCCGTGGATTTTCTCGGATGTTTTTTATGCCTTAAAGGAGGCAGGTTTTATAGAGGGAAACGTGCCGGAGCCGCCGAAAGTACTTGAGGTTACGCCCGGGATGAAAAAGGATATGATACTCAGGCACATGCGGGAGCTTACCGACTTTAAGGGAGAATATACGGCCGCAAGAGAGATGCGCAAGCATTTCGGGTGGTATACGGCAGGCATGAATCATGCAACGGAATTGCGCAGGAAGATTAACGATTGCGAAAGCGTTAAGGATTTGGAAGACATTTTAAAATCAAGCCTTGTTTGACACTTATGTGGGGAAAGTATATAATTTTGAAATTAGTATGACTATACTTTGACTCTAAATATGCAACAAAGCGAGGATTGAAACATGGACGAAGAAAAGCAGTATCTTACCAAAAAGGGATATGACGAGAAGCTCGAAAGACTCGAGTATCTTAAAGTAGAAAGAAGAAAAGAAATTGCCGAGAAGTTAAAAGAGGCAAGAGAGCAGGGAGACCTCTCCGAGAATGCCGAATATGATGCGGCAAAGGACGAGCAAAGAGACATGGAGGCAGAGATCGCAGAGCTTGAGAAGATCTTAAAGAACTGCGAGATAGTTGAGGTTGACTCCAAGAATAAGACAAAGGTTAAGATGGAAAGTCTCGTTACGCTCCACGACATGGAGTATGATGAGGACATCCAGTACGAGATTGTCGGTTCATCAGAAGCAAGTGTTCTTGATAACAAGATTTCTAATGAATCACCGCTTGGTGCCGCTCTTATGGGCAAGAAAAAAGGTGACATTGTAAAAGTGGCTGCTCCGGCAGGAGAGATTGAATACAAGATTGTTGCCGTAAAGAACTGATTACAAAGGGGTAAATAAAGTGGCAGATAATAATAACGCTCAGATACCTGACATTAATGAACAGATAAAGAACAGAATCGATAAGCTTGAAGGATTGCAGCAGGAGGGCAGGGACCCTTTTGAGATAACAAGCTTTGACGTAACGAACCATACTGACGAGATAAAAGCGGACTTTGACGCATTTGAAGGAAAAGAAGTGGCCGTTGCAGGGCGTATGATGTCACGACGCGTTATGGGAAAGGCTTCATTTGCAAATGTGGCAGACCGTAACGGGAATATCCAGCTTTATGTTGCAAGAGATGAGATAGGCGAAGACCCTTATAAGGCGTTTAAGAAGTTCGATATCGGAGATATCGTCGGCGTTAAGGGAACGGTATTTAAGACAAAGACGGGAGAGATTTCCATCCATGTTTCAGAGATTACTCTCCTCGTTAAGAGTCTTCAGGTGCTTCCTGAGAAGTTCCACGGATTAAAAGACACGGATCAGAGATACCGTCAGAGATACGTTGACTTAATTGTTAATCCTGAGGTGCGTACGACATTTATCAAGAGATCGCAGATTCTTGCCGAGATCAGGAACTTCTTAAACGGAAGAGATTTTATAGAAGTGGAGACACCGCTTCTTGTTGAGAATGCGGGCGGTGCCGCGGCAAGACCGTTCATGACGCACTACAACGCACTCGACCAGGATATTAATTTAAGAATATCCCTTGAGCTTTACTTAAAGAGACTTATCGTCGGCGGTCTTGAGAGAGTATATGAGATAGGACGCGTGTTCAGGAACGAAGGCGTTGATACGAGACATAATCCCGAGTTTACGCTTCTTGAGCTGTATCAGGCATATACCGATTATAACGGCATGATGGAGATTACGGAGAGCCTTATTCGCGATGTGTGCATGAAGGTTAACGGAACCGCCAAGGTGCCTTACGGTAAGAAGTCGGAAGAAGGCGAGGGCGAGGTCATCACGCTTGACTTCGAGTCACCCTTCCAAAAGATAACAATGATTGATGCCGTTAAGCAATATGCCGGTGTTGACTTTAATGAGATTCCCGATACCGCGGCAGCGAAAGCCATAGCCAAGGAGAAGGGAGTGGAGTTCGAAGACAGACATGAAAGAGGAGACATCTTAAGTCTCTTCTTCGAGGAGTTCTGTGAGGAGCATCTCATCCAGCCGACCTTCGTAATCGATCATCCGATTGAGATATCACCGCTTACCAAGAAGAAGCCGGGGTCTGACGGACTTACGGAGAGATTCGAATTATTCGTTGCGGGACGCGAGCTTGCAAATGCTTATTCCGAGCTTAACGATCCGATTGACCAGAGAAAACGTTTTGAGGCGCAGGAGGCGCTCAAGGCAGCAGGAGATGATGAGGCGCAGTCACTTGACGAAGACTTCCTCAATGCACTTGCCTACGGTATGCCACCTACGGGCGGTGTCGGCATAGGAATCGACAGACTTGTAATGCTGCTTACGAACGAGGAGAGCATCAGGGATGTGTTGTTGTTCCCGACGCTTAAGAGTTTGTCTTGATGGAGAAGGACGCAGCTTGACGTGGTAATTCGTAGTCAGACGAAGAAAGACGAATCAGGATGTGATGCCACTGATCGACCCGATTTCTGACAAACGTATCGGAATCTGTCGGAAGCTTATGGAAAGGCACTAAAATGAATCGTGATGCTTGACGGATTAAGACGTACACCACAATTTGAATCCAAATAAATATCAGCGAGATTTCGAAGGAACAACTTTCGAGAACGCTTATCAGGCACTTACTTTAGGGAACTAAGGTAGGTGCCTTTTTTGTGTTAAAGGATTGGTATTGTAACCGTTGTTTAGTCGCAGAAAGGAAAGTGTAATGACCAGAAGCAAAGCAGAAATTGAAGTGGAAAAGAAACGAGTGAAGATCCGGTAACTTCGAAGAGGTTCCAATCTGGAGCAGTTTCTGGAAGGCAGAAAAAGGAAGTTTACGTCATACGCCCATGGAGCGAGCTTGTATTCCATGAATTATTCTCATACATCACGCTTGTAAAGAAAGCAGGGGCAAATATTCAGATCAAGAAAAAGGTAGTTGTAGATCTTGATGTCTGAAATATACTTGCTTAGTGTTCCGGTGTGGCCGTGAAGATGATACTCGCTTTGACTTTTATGGCGGTGATAGATTTGACAACTGCGATAGTTGCGACCATCGGCATTTACATATATCCAAATAATAACCAATGTACCAATAATGACCGAGCCGATTGTAGTACAATATCTGTAGTGTTACAAAATTAAAGTACCACTACGCAATCATGCGGTCTACCAATTATGCACAGCAGATTCTACAGATAATCCACACGATTTGCAGCCCGGAAATACAAAAAATGTCTCTGCGTGCGAAGCCGTTGAACAGATTCTTGAGGCATTCATTCATATTGAGCCACGAGCACTGGCTCAGGTAATAGATCATTATTTCGAGATTCTGTCAAAAGCGTACACTGATGGTAATACAACCATTGCCCAGTATTTGGGTTATGTTTATTCTGAAATCATCGCCACTGGGAGAGATTCGTTCGGCTTGAAAGATATAGAATACCGGGCGCACACACTGGATTCCTGCCGTTTTCAACGGCTTGTGAGGCGAAAGAATATGTAACCGAAAACCTGAACAAGGTCGTCACTTGGTTTAAGTAAAAGCAAAGGAGGAGCGCTTTAT
>CAJOLA010000057.1 GCA_905235275.1 uncultured Lachnospiraceae bacterium | reverse complement strand
AGCTATCTGAATGAGCTTGGAATCGGCAGGCATACGATAACTGCCGAGTTCGACGACGGAAGCGCTGAAGCTGCATTCTATGTTGCCGAAAACAACAGCGGAGATGATAATACGGACAAAGACGATAACACAGACAAAGGCGATAACACAGACAAAGGCGATAACACAGACAAAGGCGATAACACAGACAAAGGCGATAACACAGACAAAGGCGATAATACAGACAAAGGCGATAATACAGACAAAGGCGATAACACAAACAACGGCAACAATGGCCCCGAAAGCAAAGTTGTCGGCTCCGCGACGACAGGGGACAGCAGTAACATTGCCTTGTGGCTTGTCATGGGTCTGACAGCAATCCTGTTACCAATCGGTATTCTTGCATACCGCAGAAGAAGAAAGAATTAACTAAAGGCCTAGCCGGATAATCAAACGGAAAGCCTTATATCAAAAAAACAGGGGCAGATTTTAAACTGCATACCCTGTTTCCGCAGATACATTGATTTCAATAAAAAGAGCCCATTTACACCTGATGTGGTGTATGAATGGGCTCTTTTGTATTTCCGATTGTCTTAATATCCTGATCAGCGTTTATTATTCCCGGAGTCGTCTTATCGCAGAGTTTCTTTAATAATTAGAAACCGGCGCACTTTGAATCACCCGGGTGACTTCAACTTTTCTGTCGCCATCCTCTCCGGATATCTCACAGATAGCATAATTTGAATAAATTGAATTTCCGTAGATATCATTTGCAATATACTGCATCCGGTATTTACCGGCAGGAAGGGGAAGGTATCCAAGATCCCCTCCTTCTGTTGTCTCTTCAAATTCTTCCTGCGGGGTTATAAATCCTCCGGTTTCATCATTTGCCGAATATACACTGACCCTGTCACCTTCTTGGAGAATTCTGACATCACGGGTATTAAGCCCGTTTTCATCGCTTCCCTTTTCCAGCCTGCCGAGGGAATGGATATGCTTACTTCCGGAATTGGGACGCACAAATGACAGATTAAAATCTTCTCCGTTTACATTTACCGGGGCGGTAACAGAGGTGGTGGCACGTCTGGCTGTTGCGCTTGTAAGCAGAAAATGAGAGTCAAGATGATACCAGTCACCGTCAAAATCATCATCGATTACATATGCCGATGCTTTTTTGCGGAATCTGATGTCATAATTTTCAACAGCATCCGTACCGACAAGTTCAAATCTCCCGGGATTTTTCTCTGACTCGCGCCATAGTCGCCTGCTGAGAGAAAATATATACGGCTCGCTTTCTTCACCGAAACTGACCTCAAATCTTCCGTCTTCATTGACAGACCCGGCATTTTCAAAGCTTACAGGCTTATCAGGAACAGATTTATATACATTTTCAATAAGCTTCCCGTAGCTGTTTATCGGGCAAAGCTCCAGGTATTCCTCTACCTGCTCTTTATCATAACAGAGAGGGTAATACATGGAAACGCCTGTACATTCCGTATTCTTGCCCTTTATCTGATATGGCAGCAAGGCATTCTTTGTCAGTGTGATCTCATCATAGTGATCTGTAAGATCTATTCCTATAGCCTTATCCATAAATATTTGCATATCCACAACATTTATCTCTTCATTAGCATTACCGATTATGGAGTTCATTGCCGCATTTACGATTTTGAAGCGTCCGTTTTGAGTTTTTTCGCTTACTATCAGATTTTTCCCTGCTGAGTCCAGTGCACTGATCATCTGATCCGTCCCTTCCAGATCGTAAAATGACAGTTGCACATCTTCGTTGGCATTGTTTTCTTCATATTTGGAAAAAAAGCTGTCACAAATAATCTTACCCAGTTCCACGTCATTGTTCCCGGAAACGGCATTTATGAATCCGGTATAATCCAGACCGCCCCCCGGTACTATTTTCTGTGAGGCAATCATGTAACGAAAATAGTCCTGTACCGTGTCTGCAATCTCTATGCATCCCATGTAACAGGCATCGAAAATAACCATGTCAAATTTCCCGTCTGTGCCTGACGCGGAAAAAGCGCTTTTTAACTCCGATCTGTCAAGATAATCAAAATTATATTTTTCGTCATAGCATACGCCCTCCGCAGAGCTTCCGCCGTGATCCCACAGCACCACAAAATTACGGTCTGCCGGATAAGCTTCAGTACCCCATTTCAAAAATCCGGACAAAGTATCGGGACTGCCCATACTGGCATCATCTGCTTCTTCTACGAGACGGAGCTGATTATCCTTTACGATATAGCGCTGCAGCTTATCTGCGGAAATATCATGGGAGTTCCACTTTTTTGTGCCGCCCGTCTGAAGTATGACATTAACATTTTCCGGTATATCCGCTTTTAAAAGCTCATTTATATTCTTGCCCGCAAGTCCCTGTCTGCTTTCAAGATTGGAACCGCACATATATATGTATACCGAGCAGACGGCATCAGGCTCGTATACAGGCATCTCCGCCCGGATATCATATCTTTTTAAATAGTGTACGTTAAAATGGGAAAATACTACGATCACGGCAGCAATAATTCCGGCAAACAGCATAATACCAAAAAAGTTCTTTAAAGCTTTTTTTAGGTTCGCTCTACGTTCAGCCGGGTCTTCAGTTATTATGTCGTGAAGTTTTTTTCCTTTTTGTTCTTTTTTTTCTTCAGATAACTTTTCATCCATTTTTTTAATCTCTGATCATTTGTTTTTGTAATGATTTTCCTGCCTGTGTTGTTATCGTGTGGCTTTTTTAGTGCAGCGTTTCTTAATTAATTGCATTTAAAAACGATGCACCAATTATTACCATTGTACACTGTGCCACAATAATCACAAGTATAAATAAAACACATTTTTTATCATGCCAAAAATTTTTGTAATCAATACTTTAATCACTTGCGCAAAGGATATAGCCAAACGGTATATCAATAGTAATATAAATAAAAAAAAATCCTGCAAGATGTGTTACAATACACATGGATATAATTTTAACAATCGGTTCTTTATATCTGCAAATGCATAAAAAGGAGGGATTTACCATGGGAAAGAAAAATAAGTTTGTAAAGATTCTATGTCCGGTGGTATCGGCAGTCATGATGTCAACAGTTGTGGCAGGTTGTGCAAACTCGGCCAATACGGCATCAGTCGATGAAAAGGAAGCAGAGCTTTCCTCTACCGTATTAAGAACAGACATAGACCATGTTTCCGCGCCCGACGAGGGCACGGAGGTAACACAGGCACTTAAGCTTAAATCAAGTTCCAAGATAAACGGCACCCTGTCCGCAGATGATATTAAACTGGGCGGATCATTTAAGAACATGAAAGTAACCGATGTTTCCAATGATGAAGGAACAATAGCGTTCACCGTCAGTGGCGTACCGGAATTTGAAGGAGCGTCTACTCTCGGATATCTGGGAACAATGGAATTTGCAGGAAAATATTTTGACTCGGAGAAAAATGTTTCGGCAAGCATACCGGTTATGTGTAAGTCCGGAAAAGCAGCAGAGGGAAGTTATTTCTACCCGTTCTTTGATTCCGTGATAGACAACGGTGATTCTAAGGAACTGCACATTTTCCTTCGTCCTTACGGCGGCAGCTTCACGGAAGGCTTCAACAAGGATAAAATCACCTTGGACGGCGTTTTGGGAGGCGCGCAAATTGCTTCACTGAAAAAAGCAGACAAAGAATATGAGCTTGTTGTAAATGTAAAAGAGTTACCGAAAGATCAAAGCGGTGAAAACGCTTACGGAACTATAACACTTGCGGCAGGCAGCCTTACGAATAATAACGAGGAGATTTCTTACACGAGAGAATATTCTGCAGATACTTTAGGCAGAGCTCTGACCGCTGCTGATATGGCGAAGATTAAAGAAACGGTATATCCGAAGAAAGACCACCCTGAAATGTATGAAAATTCTGATGAAATAGGCAACCTTTTCGTTTTCGGATCCCAGATGGCTTCCTATTACGGAACGGCCATGACGGCCTATAGCACCGTCACGGCAATGCTTGGTGCATTCGGTATACTGGGATCCTCCGGTCCCAGTGCCGAAGAACGAAGGCACCAGGAAATAATGGAAGCGTTGAGCACTATTTCAGGACAAATTGAAGCCATGCAGGCGGATGTAACTGCAATACGTTCATATGCCGTTGACAACAAGAGGGCACTGGAAGATTTGTCCCTTATTACGGTTGAGGACTATCTTGCACAGTTCCATTCACATTATGACGTAATGGTTAAGTACACTAATGAAATCGCAACTGCTTTAACCAGAAACAGCGAAGCGATTCAAGCGCTTGCTGATGAATATTACGATGAGAATGAAGAAGGCAGAGAAATGTCCGAAGCTGAAAGGAACCGAATCCTCGAAGAATTTGGCGGAAAGATCTGCAATATGAGGCAGTCAAATTATTACACTATAGGGGAGAAATTGAAGCTTCTTGATCATGAATACTCAACTGCAATGACATATTTGAAGAAGGACAATGCCAATCCGATCAGCCGCTACTGCCAGATGTATCAGTATATTGACAATTTCTCGACCACATCTTTGACGGACAAAGAGCTTTACGCTCTCGATCTTGACTGCCAGTTCGACAGGACACTGTCCTACCTTATGCTCCTCGGCGGTAAGGATTCGCAGGATGAGAATGTTGGTCTGTTTAAGGATTCGTATTTCCCGGATGTTGTTGAGGAAGCCACAAATAAAAACGGTGATCCTTACTGTTATCTGATGAAATCCAACGTCCGTATATCGGATTCCACAAAATATTATAAAGACGGCAAAGTGGATTATTGGATTCTTCAGGATGAGGATATAGATGAATTCGCCAAAAGAAAAAAGGGCGGATCACTTAAGGACGAGCTGGTCCTTGCCGGTTTTGATGCCGACTCTTTCCTGAATCAACGCACCACCTTCAATAAATCCGATTTCGGTTCCGGCGCCGGTTATACTGACAACGACCGTTTTTACGGTCTCTCCTTTGCATTTAAGGCATCATACGGCAATCAGCCCAATACCCTCAGCATAGATACCTGGTACGGGCGTATGGACGGTATGTTTAACTATATGAAGGATGATAGAAATTCATTTGTCGTTAACGGCACCGGTTTTTATTACGAAAATTCGCCCTACAATGGACAAAAAAAGGTTCTTCCCGGCGCAGGTTATATCAGCAAAGGCGGCAGTCATTATACAGCCGGATGGTATATGATTGAACCGATGGCTTATCTGCAGAAGGTATGATTTTCCCATATATCCCGTCAACTGTAACTTAAAGACCTTTTTAGCCGGTTGTTTAAGCCGGCGGATATTTAAGGTAAGTGTAAAAAGTATGTATAACATAGTTGTTTTTTCTGCGATAAATGTTTTTTGGTTTTTAACATTTTACAGGAAATTGCAGCTATGTTATTTTTTATTTAGTGATAAACTTCGGATGACAACTCACCTTGTCATAAGTGACGCCGGGTGAGACGGTTTGTATGATTTCAAGGTTCGGAGGGTATAAATGATATGATAAAAAAACTTAAGTATGAACATGCCAAAAATAAAAAAAAGATTACATGCCGCGTTGCGCTGGCCGGCCTGCCTGTAATTTGCGCGGTCATGATGACCGGGTGTCAATGGACTCCGTTCGGTACAACTACAAACGATGAGGGTGTAGGTAAGGAAAAGCTGATTACGGATGCCGTGATAAAGATGAACGACGCACAGTCCATGGATGCCGATATTGATGCCAAAATGACGGCGAAAGCAGAGATATCGGGCATAGGTGTCGGTGTAAATGCCGCTACCGATATGAATGTAAAGTCCGCAAAAGCCGACAACGCATCTTACGCTAAGGGAAATGTCAATTTTGAGTTTATGGGTGAAAAGGGTTCTTTAGATATTGAAACTTATTCGATAGATAAGGACAATATGCGCTACACCTACTTTAATGAAAAAAATGAGTTAACGGGAGACAGCGGATGGATTGTAACCAGAAAAGCCATAGACAACCAGGTTAGCAGCAGAAGCGTTGACATCATTCGCCTTGCAGAAAGCGACAGTATCAAAAGTGATAACGGAAGTTACACGGGATTTTTCCGCGTTGGCAGCAGTATCAGTGACGGCGGCACTGAAGGTGCTCCTAACAATCTTTCACTAGGCGACTTAATCAGCCTGTATTCTGCCGCAAATGACAGCCTGGCAGAGCTTACGATTAAAGACGGAACACAGACCATTGATGGGAAGGAATGTTATGTCGTGGAAGGTCCTCTAAAGGGTGAAAATGTAAAAACTCTGACAGACGGTCTGGGCTTTTCCATCCCGGGGCTGTCCGGACTGCCGCAGCCGGATCTGTCAGAAATAAATGCCGACATTAAATTTTATTTTGAAAAAGAAACAAGGGATCCGTACATTATCGAACTGGGCATACCGAATGTTTCGGGAAGCGCCGAAGGAAATCCCATTGAATTTGGTATAGAAAACATAGATGCAAAAATAAAGTTCAACAGCTTTAATCTCAATAATGAGATAAAAGTTCCCGAGGAAGTGGAAAAAAATGCGGTAATAAGTGTGGATACCGGAGAAATTCAAAGCTTATTTAATTAGGTGACACCGC
>CAJOLA010000056.1 GCA_905235275.1 uncultured Lachnospiraceae bacterium | reverse complement strand
GCAACCTTACCGACTATCTGCTCATCCGATATACACCCGACGGATGTATTCCTGGAGTCAAGCGAGGTGTCCCTGTTATCTCCCATAAGGAAGTATCTGTTATCGGGAACCTCATACGGCATGAATATGTTGCAGTCTCCGAGCGACTTATTGGTCACGTACGGTTCGCTGAGCGGCTGATCGTCCACAAAGACGTTACCGTTATCGTCGATGTCGACCTTCTGACCGGGACCCGCGATAACTCTCTTAACCATCAGCTTATTGCCATAGTAGAAAGCTATGACGTCACCGTTCTTAAACTGGTTACCCTTCATGGCAACCACGATCTGGCCTTCCTCAAGCGTCGAGTTCATGGAGTTACCGTATATACGAAATACCGGCAGCCAAATCATAGCAACAAGTACGGCTGCCGCCGCGATAACCACAAGCGTACCTATAGTGGTACGAAGAATCCTTCGGAACCTTCGCTTATTAATCTCACGCTTAAGCTCTGTCTCCAGCTGTTCTGCCGTCGGCAGGTCTTCATTACCCGAGGCTATGTACTCCTCGGAAAACTCTCCTTCTTCATCGAGCAGCTCGTCATATACTTCCGCACTGCCGTGTGTGGGATCGTTATCTTCCCTTGCTCTCCTTCGTCTTGCGAAATATCCTTCGCTCTTCTTCTTATCCTTTTCGGACTGCTTCTTTTCGTTCTCCTGTCTCTCCAGGAACTTGGCTTCCGCTAAAGCATCGGCCTCTCTTAGGTCTGCGGGACCGCCTCCGGTATAAGCGTCACTGCCTTCGGCCGGTTCAATCGTTCCCCCGGATACGAATCCCGAACCGCCCGTAGAGTCCTTATTTTTTATTTCGTTATCAATGTCGTCTTTTTTCATAATTAATTATTTCGCATCATTCCTCAGGCGTTCCCGTCTTCACCGGATCCGGTTCTACCCCCGCATTCTTCTTAATATTCAGAAGGTAAGTATCAGCCGCTGCCTGAGCCGCCTCGAATACGTTATGTATCCTGATGGCAGCCTCTGCGATATTCCCGGACTCTACAAGCTTGATGTCCCTGTCTTCAAGCTTACGCTTAAGGTCTCTTATCTCGAGACGAAGTCTGTTATTCTCACGCTCCTGCTCCAGGAGAAGCTCCAGAAGCTCCGCCCGGTTTAATTTTTTAAGTTCGTTTTCAGTCATGGACTCTGCCTTTCGTTAATATCCCCGTCAATCCAGGACATAGTTACTGTTTAAAATATTCCCGATCGTATTCTCGGCAAAATACCTGTCGAGCTTTTCCTGAAGCTCCTCATAGAAGTGATGCATATTACAGCTTTCAGGCATTCCGATACTGCAGTATGTGTCTTCCTCCATGCATCTGTTGATTCTCATGGTATCTTCCATAACCTCGAATATCTCAATAAGCTTGATTTCATCAGGCTTCTTGGCAAGTCTGTATCCGCCGTTTGCACCCATGCTGTGTCCGACAAGACCTGCTTTCTTTAACTTCTGCATAATTCTCTGAACGAATTCCCTGCTGATCTTAATGGCGTCACTAACCTCTTTAGAGCTTACATAATCATCCTTTTGGGATAAGAAAATAACACAACGCAGGGCGTAGTCGGTTGTAAGATTAATCTGCATTTTACGACCCCCTTAAATATATATCTTATATCATAATAAATCAGTCTGACTTTAATATGTTTGACCGTTCTTGTCAAGCATTACGGACTCTTCGGAGTAACGAGCCAACCACCGGTACTGAATGTATATTCCTTGCCGTTAATTCTGTATCTGCCCGTTGCAAGCCAGCCTCTGTTACCGAAGTATGACCAGTGCGGCGTGCTTTGTCCGTCAGCCTTGCCAAGGTACTGCCAGCCGGTTCTCATCCAACCGTTGCCGCCGAAGTATGACCAGTGTTCCACGGCCTCGCCGTCAGCCCTTGTAAAATGTTTCCATCCGGTCTGCAGCCATCCGTTCTTACCGAAGTAGCTTGTATGTACCTTTCCTCCGTCCGGGTTATTGCTTGTACCCATGGTCTGCCAGCCCATTCTCATCCAACCGTTCGGTCCGAAGTATGTCCAATGCTTGGGATTATTACCGTCAGGGTTATTCGTGCCCACGCCCATCTGCTGCCAACCGGTCCTCATCCAACCGTTCGGTCCGAAGTATGTCCAGTGCGGCGTGGTCTCTCCCTCTTTTGCTGACATATAATGCCAACCGGTATAGATATCTCCCGTCGCTTTATCAAAGTAAGAGTAATGCGGAACGCTCTCGCCGTCCTTTGCCGTCAGATAAACCCATCCGGTCTGCTTAACTCCGTTCCTGTAGAAGTGGAATTTATTACCTTCTCTAATGAAGCCGTTCTTGACGTTGCTCTTCTTAATGGTAAACGTAACCGTCTTGGAGCTTCCGGTTATCGACTCCTTAGCGGTGGCCTTTGAGCTTCCGGCTTTCACACCGTATGCAATGTTGTTGTTAATGGTAAGTATGGAGGGTGTTTTAACCGACCATGTCGGAGTCACGTCCACCTTAACGGTGGTATCCGGGAATGTATCCGCACAGCCCACATTGATATGAGCCTTTCCGAGAGTCATATTCGTTCCCTGGTTTAATGTCACGTTCTTAATATCACTTAAATCGGCACTGCTCTTTCTCTTAATCATGCTTGTGCTAAGCGTAATATTCTTCGTGCTCTTGGAGTTTACGGCCGTGGTTGCCTTGGTGTTAGGGGATGTCGTCTTTCCGAAAATCTGTACCCAGAAGTAGGCGTTGCCCACCTTCGCACATGCGATTCCGACCGCATTATATCCGAGGTCATGGCGTCCGTTAGCCGCCCATGTGAAGGAAAGCATATTTCTTCTGTGTCCCTGATAATTAAATGAGCAGTCCTCTTCCTTGAACTTATCAAGAACGTACGAAGCGTTAAGTCCGTTGGACGATGTGGTCGTGTAAATGTTCTCTCCTATAGTCTGATATCCGTTTCCGACAAGACCGGACGATTTGGTGCCGTTCGGTCTTACGTGATCGAAGTTTACCGATATCTCAGCGGCTCTTAACATCGCATAATTCTCAAGGGTATAATCGTACTTAAGATTAGGCAGCTCTCCCGCAGGTATATAAGCCACCTTGTTGCTTGACGTATAATACCAGTTCCTTTGCTTTCTCCACACGTTTAACGGATTGAGCATGCTTCTTGCCGTCGACTGCTTATACTCGGGTGTTACACTGATCGTCACGTCCGCCGCTTCCGCTTTCTCAGGTATAAGCATTACGGGTCCCAGCACGCAAATAACTGCCGCCATGAGTATGGCAAGCACTTTTATCAGTCCGTGCTTTTTTAATCCGGTCTTCATTTTTCCCACCCCTTTAATCGCATTTTATATATGAAATGTAAAAAACAATACATTCTCTTTCTAATCTATTATATGCACTTTTGGGCCTACTTTCAAGAAAGTTTGTACATTTTTTAACAGAAAAAACACAATTAATCGTCAAGTAATTCTTTGTATATTATGTTCTTCGCAACCCCCCTGTCTTTGGCCACGGCTTTCATCGCTTCTTTCCTTTCAAGACCCCCTTTAAGGTACTCTTCAAAATGCTCCCGAATGCTTAAATCTTCCCACTTCGCGCGGCTTTCTTCCTCCCTCTCACTCTCGGGCTTTCCTTCTATTACAAGAACATACTCACCCCTTGGTTCATTCTCGGCAAAGTAAGCAAGGGCACTCTCCAGGGTAAGATTCATCCTGCTCTCGTGTACCTTGGTAAGCTCTTTTATTACGGCGATTCTCCTGCTGCCGCCAAGCACCTCTCCCAGATCCTCAAGCGTCTTTTTCAAATGATGCGGCGCCTCGTAAATAATGATGGTTCTAGTCTCATCTGAGAGCTCCTCCAGCACCCGGCGTCTTTCTTTTTTATCCGTCCTCTCCGACGGAAGAAATGCCTCGAAGCAAAATCTCCTCGTCGCAAGTCCCGACATCGTAAGCGCCGTTATGCATGCCGCGGGACCGGGAAGTGACGTGACTGTCACGCCCGCCTCTATGCACTGCCTTACCAGTTCTTCCCCCGGGTCGGAGATTGCGGGAGTCCCGGCATCCGTTATAAGAGCCACCGTTTTTCCTGCAAGCATCTCGCGCACGAGGCTTGCGCCCTTCTCGACTTTATTATATTCGTGGTAGCTTGTCATGGGAGTCTTAATGTCAAAATGATTCAATAGCTTAACGGAATTTCTCGTATCCTCCGCCGCTATGATGTCCGCTTCCTTAAGCGCTTCAATCACGCGAAACGTTATGTCCTTCAGATTCCCGATGGGCGTTGCGCACAGCACGAGCTTTCCCTCAGTCATAATACATACTCCTTCTCTTACGTATACTCACACTTCCGACCGTGGACGATAAGAAATGTTTCAGTCATAGTACATACTCCTTACTTCTTTAGTATATTCACCCTTCTCATCATAAACGATAAGCGGCGGCTCAATCACCATCTGCACCCTTCCGTCCTTAACCGCTTCCACAAGTATCATGTTGGCGGGTGAGCCTTCCTTCGGATGAATGTTTTGCATGCGCTTGGCTTCCAGACCGCAGTCTTTAAGCGCTGCGAAGATCTCCGTAAGCCTCCTTGGTCTGTGAACGAAAAAGAATTTCCCGCCGGACTTAAGAGCTTTAGAGGCTGCTTTTGCCACGTCCGCAAAGTCACACATTATCTCATGCCTTGCAAGTGCCTTTGCGTCTCCCGGGTTCACAATCCCGTCTCCCGCAGACATGTAGGGCGGGTTGCACGTTACCGCGTCATACTCACCCTCCCCGAAAGCGTCCCGGTCCTTAATGTCTGCACATATAACCTCCACTCTGTCCTCAAGGCCGTTTAACCCCACACTCCTTTTGAAAATGTCCGCGCTTGTACTTTGTATCTCAATTCCCGTGACCGACTTCGCCTTTTCTCTTGCAATAAGAAGTATCGGTATGATGCCGTTTCCGCTGCACAGGTCAAGCACGCGGTCGGTCGGTTTTGTTTTTGCAAATGCCGAGAGCAAAACGGCATCCATTCCAAAACAAAAAAGACCGGGATTTTGAATCACCCTGTAGCCTCCGCGCTCAAGGTCATCTATCCTCTCCCCGTCTTTTAAAAAATCATTCATCCTGTTCATGGTTTTCTTCGTTATCTTGTGCTTCTTTAATTTCTTCGTTTTCTTCTTTTTCTTTTCTTGGTATCACCTTTATGTCTTTTACGGAAGCTTCGACCACTTCCTTCTCTTTTACATTATCGTTATTGACCAGAATCTTAACCGTCTGACCGAGTACGTTCACCCCGATGATTACGCCTTCTATCCCCTTCTCCTCAATCACCGCGCCGTCTCCTGTCGATGGCATAAGTGAGTGAAGATATTTATAGGTCTCATTCTCGTGCCCCAGACAGCACATCAGTCTTCCGCAAATGCCCGATATGCTCGAAGGATTAAGCGCAAGATTCTGGTCCTTTGCCATCTTAATCGACACCGGTGAAAATTCCGGCATGCATGATGCGCAGCACATCGTCCTTCCGCACGCACCGACGCCTCCCATTAGCTTTGCCTCGTCGCGCACTCCGATCTGGCGCAATTCTATCCTTGTCTTAAAGATGGCGGCCAGGTCCTTTACAAGCTCTCTGAAGTCGACTCTGTTTTCTGAATAGAAGTAGAAAATTATCTTCTTATTATCAAAAAGATACCTGACCCTGATAAGCTTCATATCAAGACCACGCATCTTTATCTTCTCGTTACAGATATCGAAGGCTTCCTTCTCACGCTGTTCGTATTCACTTAATCTCTGAACGTCACGCTCCGTCGCCATGCGGATAATCGATCTGACGGGCTGAGGGGGATTTACCTTATCCTTGTCACAGTCATCGAGTATAACCTCACCCAGCTCGACTCCCATATCCGTCTCCGCTATTACATGGTCTCCCTTTACGGGATTGGCGACCCCCGTCATGTAATATCTTATGGGAGTGCATTTTTCAAATCTTACGCCTATTAACTTGCTCAAGTAAATTATCCTTTCATGTTATCTCTTATGGTGAGGAAGAGAAGCTCCATCACAAGCTCGAAGCTTACATTCGCATGAAGCCTTTTTCTTGCATTCTCGATGGCATCCGTTATGCTGTCAATTCCCTCGTAGGAGAGAATCTGCGCCTGTCTGCTGATGTCCGTCAGATAGTCCTTAAAGATCAGACCGTTCGCGTCACGCGTGCTCTCAAAGAGGAGAAGGTCTCTGTACCAAAGAAGCATCAGGTCGAAGAAATAATCAACGCCCAGATCCGTATACATATCCGCTCTTCTTACATAATTCATCATGTCATTTAAAGACATATCTTCTATATTAAGAACGACCTCAAGCACATCCCTCTTTAACTTTTTAAAATCGGGATTAGTAAATGTTATGCTTCCTCTTCCGATCTTACCGTCGGCAAAGTGCTCGGCAAACTTCAGGTCATCCTCCGTCACGCCTTCATTACCGCCGAAGTTCTTCTCAAAATATTCAAGAACCATCTCGTCCGGCATGGCGGGAATGTTAATGATCTCGCAACGTGATCTCACGGTCGGCAGAATAAGCTTCTCATTCGCGGTAAGAAGGATGATGACGGCATATTCGGGCGGTTCCTCAAGAGTCTTAAGGATTGCAATTCTGTGCTTCAATCGTCATGTGTTCGGCGCCCACTACAATATAGACCTTATACTTGCATGCATAAGGCTTAATGACGACATCGTTAATGAGCTTGTCACGAATCTCTTCCACGGAAATGCTCTTTTTGCCCTCGAGTCTATCAATCGTGATAATATCGGGATTATTCCCGCTCATCGCCTGCAGACACGAATGGCACTTATCACACGGAACTATGTCGCTGATAACCGCCGTATGATCCTCAAGCTTCTTCTCAACCGTCTCACACTGAATGGTCTTTGCAAATCTCTTGGCGATGGTTCTCTTGCCGGATCCCTCGTCACCCACGAACATGTATGCGTTCTTAATCTTGCCTGAAAGCACCATTTCATGTATATATTCTTTTAATTCATCATATCCGAAAACTTCTGAAAAATCGTTCAACCGTCTCACCTCTTTTCTTTACTTCAGTTAGTTTATCACAGTTTTATTTTGTTTTCCATGTTGTTTTTTCTTTATATAAATGTTATCTTATCATCTGGCAATTTATTTTACAGCACGAAAGGAAGAGAGAATTTTGTATCTTACATGTTTGGACCTTGAAGGAGTCCTTATACCCGAAATATGGATTGAATTTGCGAAAGCAAGACACATAGATGAGCTTCTTATTACGACGCGTGAAGAGCCTGACTACATCAAGCTCATGCACACACGTATAGATATACTGAATCAGCACGGCCTTAAGCTCCAGGATATTCAGGAGACGATAGCAACTCTTGACCCGCTTCCGGGCGCTAAAGAGTTTCTTGATGAGCTTCGTTCATTTTCACAGGTTGTCATCATAAGTGATACTTTCCTGGAATTTGCGATGCCTCTTATTAAGAAGCTCGGATATCCGACCATCTTCTGCAACTCACTCGATGTCGCAGACGACGGCACCATAAGAGAGATAAAGATGCGCGTTGACTCCAAGGATCCGAAGCTTACGACGGTTCAGGCTCTTCAGGGCATCGGACTTGAGACGATAGCAAGCGGCGACTCTTACAATGACGTTGGAATGGTTACCAACAGCACCGCCGGCTTCTTCTTCAGAACGACCGATAAGATTAAGGCAGAGTTTTCGGACGTGAAGACATACGAAGAATACGACGAGCTCCTTGCAGCAATTAAGGAAGCACAGAAGTAAAATAAACATGACTTTTACGGCAGCAAAAGAAGTATCTTAAACTTAAAGCCATGCGGGAAATGCGGCATTCCCGCATGGCTTTTTTCGCAAAATAAACGGCTTTCCCGGGGCCGTTTATTTTTATAGTTTTTTTATAATTTTATTGACTGCTTTATATTTATCTGTTAAAATTTATTAAATCTATGGTGACCGGGCTTTTATTTTTTATCAGTTTGATTGCCTAGTACTAAAATAAGGAGGAAAAGTATTATGGATTTAGGTAGTAATGGATTTTTGCTGGTTTGTGCAGCATTAGTTTTCATTATGACCCCTGGTCTGGCCTTCTTCTACGGCGGTCTTGCCAGGAAAAAGAATGTGATTGACACCATGATGGCAAGTGTCGGTCTCATGGGAATCTCCGTAATCCTTTGGGTATGTATCGGATATTCTCTCTGCTTCAGCGGCGACGGTCCATTCATCGGTGACATGCGCCACGGTTTACTTATCGGGATAAGTCCTTATCAGACTCTCGACGGAACCGCTAACAGCATCTCAATGTATTCTTACGTTGCATTCCAGATGATGTTTGCGATGATCACACCTGCCGTTGTAACCGGTGCCGGTGTAGGCCGTATGAGATACAGAGCTATGTTCTTATTCACAGCTGTGTGGTCCGTACTGGTTTACTATCCGCTCGCTCACATGGTATGGGGCGGTGGCTTCATGCAGCAGCTGGGCGTTATCGACTTCGCGGGTGGTTTCCCAATCGAGGTAACTACCGGTATGTCAGGTCTTGTCCTTGCATGTATGCTTGGCAAGCGTGACGGCTTCCCCAAGAAGAGCTTCGAGCCTCACAACAAGCCTTACGTATTCCTTGGAGCTTCACTCCTGTGGTTCGGCTGGCTTGGCTTTAACGCAGGTTCCGCTCTTCTTGCAGACGGACTTGCATCACACGCATTCATGACTACTATGGTCATTGCTGCAAGTGCGCTTCTTTCATGGATGATTGTGGATATCGTAAGAACCGGACAGCCTACCATCGTAGGTGCTTCTTCCGGTCTTGTCTGCGGTCTCGTTGCGGCTACTCCATGCTGCGGTTATGTTCCTATCTGGGCATGCTTCATCATCGGTGGTGCCGTCAGCCCGATCTGCGCTGCAATCACTAACAACGTAATCAAGAAAGACATGTTCGATGATCCGATGGCCGTATTCGGATGCCACGGTATCGCAGGTATCACCGGTTCTATCGGACTTGCAGTCTTCTGCGATCCCGCAACTCAGGCTGATCCGCTCAACTGCGGATTCTTCCCTGGTCTTGCATTCGGTGACGGAAGACAGTTCGCTATCCAGATGGCTTGCCTCGGTATGACCGCAGGTTTTGCCGCAGGTATGACAGCCGTTTCAGTTCTTGTTACTCGTCTCTTTACTAAGATTCGTGTTGAGACTTCTGAAGAGGTTAAAGGTCTTGACCTTGGCGAACATCAGGAAGATGCATATCCTGCATTTGAATATCGTCAGGAAGATTGATCGATTTTGCGTTTGTTGGTCATATATTAAAAAAGATAGCAGAGGATTTTTCCTCTGTTATTTTTTTTTGCTCTTTATCCGAGAGGTTAGTCCCGCACCATGCACTAAACTTTTTTTTACCCGGGAGGTTGCATGCGCAGGAAGTGCTGCTTCTTACCCTTATTTTTTGCTTTTATTTAACAGGTGGGTAATGAATTGTCCGATTCATCCTAATTTTAATGCTGAACGGTTTTTAAAATCTGGTCCCTATATTTATTTATAAATTGATACTTTTATGCGTACCTAACTTAAAATATAATCCAACCATAACATACTAATTAACATTTTTTATTTTAAAGGGAGGTAACTTAATTATGAAAGGTTATGCAATGCTTGGTATAGGAAAATCAGGATGGATTGAGAAGGATAGACCGGAGTGCGGTCCGCTTGATGCGATTTGTAAGCCGCTTGCCATCGCTATCTGCACATCAGATATCCACACTGTATTTGAAGGCGCTATCGGTGACAGACACGACATGATCCTCGGACATGAGTGTACGGCTGAGGTCGTTGAGGTTGGTTCTGAGGTTAAGGATTTCAAACCCGGCGACAGAGTACTTGTTCCCGCTATCACACCTGACTGGAACTCACTTGAGGCACAGGCAGGCTTCCAGCAGCACTCAAACGGAATGCTTGCAGGATGGAAGTTCTCTAACTTCAAGGACGGCGTGTTCTCAGAATTCTTCCACGTAAATGACGCTGACGGAAACCTCGCTCATCTTCCGGATGACATCGATCCTGTAACAGGTACGATTCTTTCCGACATGGTTCCTACAGGATTCCACGGTGTTGAGCTTGCAGACGTACAGTTTGGTGACGACGTTCTCGTTGTAGGTATCGGACCTGTAGGTCTTATGGCAGTTGCAGGTTGTAACTTCCGCGGTGCCGCAAGAATCATCGCTGTAGGTACAAGACCTGTTTGCCGTGAGGTTGCTTCAAAGTACGGCGCAACAGACTTCATCGGCTACAAGGACGGCTCCATTTCCGAGCAGGTTCTTAAGATGACAAACGGCAAGGGTGTTGACAAGGTTGTTATCGCAGGCGGTACTGTTGATACGTTTGATGAGGCTGTTAAGGCTCTTAAGCCCGGCGGTCGTATCGGAAGCGTTAACTACCTCGGCAAGGGCGATTACATCAAGATCTCCCGTGAGGACTGGGGCTGCGGAATGGGTAACAAGAACATCTGCGGCGGACTTATGCCCGGCGGACGTCTTCGTATGGAGAAGCTCGGCGCACTTGTTTCAAGCGGTAAGCTTGATCTTAAACCTATGGTTACACATGTATTTGACGGATGGGATCACGTTGAAGAGGCACTCTACCTCATGAAGGATAAACCGGCAGATCTCATTAAGCCTGTTGTTAAGATTGAGGATTGATAAAAGATCTTTTACGTTAGGATAGGGAGTTGATAATTTGAAGGTTCTTACGGTTTCCGGTTTTTTAGGTGCCGGCAAAACAACATTTATAAAAACTCTGGTCAACAAAACGGGGCGCGATATTGCCATATACGAGAATGAATATGCCGCCGAAGGCGTAGACAAAAAGGTTCTTGAGGATGCCATCACAAACGGTGACGTAAACATCTTCGAGACGTCAAGCGGTTGCATATGCTGTTCGGAAAAAGGCGATTTTAAGGCATCTGTCCTTACCATCGCCAACTCCATAGACCCCGAGATTCTTATCGTCGAACCTACGGGAGTCGGCAGACTTTCAAATGTCATCAACAACCTTAAGGAACTCGAGTACGATCGCATACAGATTCTAAAGCCCGTAACTATTGCAGACGCGGGCACCGTAGAGCAATACATTCGCTCGGGGGATGAGCTCTACGCCGACCAGTTAAGCGAGGCATCGGTCATCATACTCTCCAAGCAGGAAAATATGGATGAGAATGAACTTGCTCACATCGAAAAGCTGATAAGGGAACTTAACCCGGATGCAGAGATAATTAAAAGCCATTATTCCTCCTTTGATACGGATTGGTTCAACACACTTTTCGAGAAACCCTACGATGAGAGTCAGGCACCCGCAAAATCCGCTGAAGCATCAGATGCTCCTCTGCCTGAGAGCTTCTCATTGGAAGGCATCAGCGCCCCCTCTCTTGCACACTTCATCTGCTTTGCAGAAGACCTCGTGCGCGGGGAGTTCGGCTGTTGCCTGCGGGCCAAGGGCTATGTGAATGTCGGAGACGAACTGTTGCACTTCGAGGTATCGGGAGGTCGTTACTTCATCGAAGGCGTCTCTGCGGATGAAAAGCCTGTTGCCGTATTCATCGGATACGGACTAAAACGGCAGGCTTTAAGACGTAAGCTCTTCAGGCAGATCAAACCTGATGCCGGATACTTCATGAAGCCCGGCGCATCTAAGCTCTACGCAAAAAGACGTGCTGCCGTTGAATGATGAACATAGGGCTTCGGGTCAAAAGGATTTAAAGACCGCCGGAATCGTTATGCGAGTGAAACGACTAAACTCGAAAAATTCTTTTCTTGTTAAGGACCCGTGCGCGCATTCGTTTCGCACAAATCAGCATGCCAATAATTTACTTTGCTGAACCGGCCTTCGGGTCTAAAGAATTTAAAGACCGACCGAATCGTTATAAACGCGAACTAAACGACTAAACTCGAAAAATTCTTTTCTTGCTTAGATCCCGAGCGCGCTTACGTTTACGGAAATCAGTATGTCGATATTTACTTTGATGAACTGAAAAACGAGGTCTAAAGAATTTACAGACCAACCGAATCGTTATAAACGCGAACTTAGAACGCGTAAACTCAAAAATCCCTTCCATTAAAGAACACTGAGCCACTATCTGCGATAGTGACTCAGGTTCTTAATGTTAAGGGATTTTTTCAAACAG
>CAJOLA010000055.1 GCA_905235275.1 uncultured Lachnospiraceae bacterium | reverse complement strand
CCGTAGCTGATAAGCTTATGCCCGTCCTCCAAAAATTCAAAGCTGCCGCTCATCCTGGAGATAATCTCTTTGTTAGCATCATACGACCAGAGAGTACGGACTTCCTTTTTGTCTTCATCAATCTGCAGGATTTCATTTGAAGCATAGCTGTTTCTAAGCTTTGATAAATGCAGATCCGCTCCCAAAAAGTCTATATTGTTATTATGGTAAGAGATTGTTCCGTCTTCGAGGAACTTAGGCTCATGCTGACCGTAAGGATAGCGCGTATCGTCAGCCGGCTTTAAAATATATTGCATTAATTCTTCCGGTTTATCTTTGGGGTCCGTGAATATCCATTTGATTTGCCTGCTTTCCAAGTTGATTCGAATCAACATACCAAAGGATCTGACGGAAATAATTGCGTCTCCTGTTTTCTCATCATAATCAACGCCGTTGATTACAAAATTAAACTTATCATCCTTCGTATAAGAGTCCGTCCATTCCGGTGCAATGTCATGGAAAACGGAATAAAAATCGATGACGTTTGTCGGTTTCGCGGTCTTGGCATCTATTGTATAAAGTATCGCCTGCATGAAGGGTGAGTCTTCATCATGCCCCGGTATCAGATATTCGGTGTTGTTTTTTATGGGGACTATTTCGTGATGATATCCGTACTCGGTAAGATTAATCTTTCGCACCTTGCCGAGATAGTCCATCTCCATAAAGCTTGAATAATTAATTCTTATACCGCCGGTTCCCTGATAGGGGTCGCTTATCAGGAAGCGTCCGTCGCCGTTAAATACAACGGCTCCTTCATTGTCGGCCGTATTCAGATACCAAAGCAGGCGTCCGTTCTTATCGTATGCGGATGTATATTCATAATCCGGGGAAACCAGATAGAATTCATCCGAGAGGCTCTCATCGGAAAGGCGCACATCAATTCTTGCGCCGGATGCTTTTTCGGTCGTTATGTTTAACGTTTTGGTATTACCTTTGTTATCGGTTAAAAGGATCTTGTTATCATAATCATCATACATCCCGTAAATCGGAATGGCGTGCCTGGTTGAAGTCTCAAACCTCACAAGAGCCTGATCGTTTATAGTCACATCAATCGGAGTTTCTTCATCGGTTGTGAATATGACGATTGCGCTTAACGGGGATATAAGATAGGGATTTTCAATTACGAGAGGATTATCAAATGTGTTTTTGTCGTTTGATAATTCCTTTGAGATGCGCTCATCTGTCTCTTTCTGGTTTATCAGGAGATTCTCCATAATGTCATACTCCGCATCCTCATATTTAAACAGAGGATTTCCGCCGAACTGACAGGAACATAAGAAAACGCAGCAAAGCAGTATGGCAATTAATGATATCGCAGGTTTCATAAATGACCTGCCTGCCGGTTTAGTCGTTTTAGATTCCATGGCTGTAACTATCCTTTCATAGTGATATAATTAACCTAATTATATCAAAGAAATTTTAGTTTGGAGAAAAAATGAAGCCCACTCTGTACATTTTGATACCTTGCTACAACGAGGAAGAAAATATAGAGACAGTTTCCGCACAGGGAATTCAAAAGATTGATCAGCTCGTTTCGGAAGAAAGAATCAGTGCTGACAGTCGGATTCTTTTTGTTGACGACGGGAGTACGGATGGCACAAAGAAAAATATAGAAGAGCTCGCAAAAGCGGGCGGCCCGATTAGGGGTATGTATCTGGATAAAAACTACGGACAGCAGCTTGCCTTATATAAAGGTCTTATTGAGGCAAAGGATTTCTGCGATATCGTTGTCAGTATGGATGCGGACGGTCAGCAGGATATAGATGCAATTGACAGAATGCTGGATGAGTATGAGAAGGGCAGTGAGATAGTTTGCGGAGTAAGGACGGACAGGAGTACCGATTCATTTTTTAAAAAGACCTCCGCCAATCTTTACTATGGTTTTTTAAAGCTGCGGGATAAAAATATAATTCCCAATCATTCCGATTATCGCCTTGTAACAAAAAACGCAATCGGGCTGCTTGAGCAGCAGTCAGGTGAAAGAGTTTTTTTAAGGGGTGATTTTTTGAAGCTGCCTCTTAATATATCCACGGTCGAATATGAATGTAAGGAGAGAATCTCCGGGGAATCGAAATATACTTTTGATAAGCAGTTATCTCTTGCGGCGGACGGAATAATTAACAGCTCCGGAAAGAAGAGTTCTTTATTTTTTAGTCTACTTTTTGCTTTTGCGATTCCGGTTATAATTTTGATTATTATCTTTGTTATCTTCAATGTTTTTCCCTTTGGCGGTCACACTCTTATTAAGAGTGATCTGTATGGCCAGTATCTGCCCATTATGAATAAGCTGAGTAATGCAGTTTCGAATAATGAAGGCATTTTCTACAGCTTCAACGGGGCATTGGGTACGAATTTCTATGTCTTAAATACTTATCAGAATGCAAGCCCCATCACCTGGCTGTTTTTATTGCTGTTCGGTTCCGAGCATATGGTTCTTGGCACGACGCTTATGATTATGTGTAAGATCGGGCTGATAGGCAGCTGCATGTATTATTACATTCACCATACCTTTATCTTAAATGAAAAGAATAGGACCTACGGTTTACGTAAAAATTTAATTGCCTTAAGCTTCTCGACAGTTTATGCCTTAAGCGGATATGTCATTGCCTTTTACTTTAATGTGATGTGGCTTGATACCGTCGCGTTGCTGCCCTTGGTTATTTTGGGCTTAAGAAGAGTCGTGGAAAACCGGGGAAGAAAGCTGTATACGATTTCTCTGGCGCTGATGCTTTTTACGCAGTACTATCTGGGCCTGTTGATGTGTATATTTGTTTTCTTATATTTCTTTGTTTACTGCTTTTCGGAGAGAAAGAAAAAAATTCACGTTTTGGCTTTGAGGGTGGGAATATTAACGGCGTTTGCTTTTGTGATGACCATGGTTGTGTTACTGCCTACATTCAACGCCTTATTAAAGACGCAAAATTATGAGACACTGGGAAGCGGAGTAAGTAATGTCCTGTATTATCCGATTTCGACACATTTAAAACAGCTTCTTCCAAACAGTGAAGTCACGATGGTAGTAGGGCCCGCAAACCTGTATTCGGGGCTGATCAGTCTGATTTTATTCTTTGTGTTTTTGTTTAACAGGAAATTGGATTTACGAAAAAGGGTAATAAAGTGCGGTTTTACATTTTTTATTTTCATAAGTACTAATATAATTGCGCTTGATTCCTTCTGGCATTTCCTGCATTTACCAAATGATATACCGGCAAGATATTCCTTCATCTTTACTTTTATGCTGATTGAAATCGCATTGGAGGCGATTTGCGGCATGGAAGAGATGAAAAAAGGAAAGAAAGCCCTGTCCGTCGTATGTGTGCTGGTTATCTACGGAATCGTTCTTATAACAAACAAAGAGTGGACGTTTGATAATTTCTACTTATTTTTAATTGCGGCAATTTTCATCCTGATGTATTTTATAGTCCTGTGTTTTGTTCCGAAAAACAGCCGCCTGTTAGGTTTGTCGATGTTGATGTTTGTGGAAATAATTTTGGCAGGCTGCGGAGACTTTAGCAAAATTATTGTAGATGAAAGTGAAGAAGAATCCTATGACAGGAAAGAAGAGATTGTCGAGTTGGTAGAAGCGGCACAGGCGGAGGACCCTTACGCGAGGATGGAGATTCTGGACGCGGGAAGGAGCAATGCGCCGTATGTATATGATTATAACGGGCTGTCAATATTTACGTCTTCCGTTCCTGCCGATACTTATGCGGTATTAAATAAAATGTATCCTTACAACAGAGGACAGATTAATAAGTTCTATTTTAGAGGATTAACGGTTGTTCCGGATGCATTATTTAATATCAGTCACTATATATCCGAAGGAGAAAGACCGGAGCACGGCTGGCTTACAATGGTTGCAAAAAAAGGTGATTATTATTTATACAAGAATCCATATGCAACATCAATGGGATATATGGTTGATGAGAAAGTAACCGAAACAGATGTGGGACAAAGCAAGCAGGATATCTTAAACCGATTCATTGAGATTCATACGGGAGAAAATGACATTGTCGGATACGAACGCGTCGACCTGGAAAGATGGGATGAGGCATATCGGAAAATTTTTGATGAACTGTTAGTGGTGGAGAATTTAAAAGGTGGTTATTTGACGGGCAGCATAGACGTTAAGGATGACGGGTTATTTATGACAAGCATCCCGTATGACAACGGCTGGGAAGTAAAGCTTGACGGAGAAAAACTGAAGGACGTCAACAGCTTTAAATATTTTATTTCCTTCCCGCTGGGTGCCGGTGAACATTATATCGAAATGAGATATACACCTCCGGGATTTGTCCCGGGATTAATAATGTCGTTGGCGGGGGTAGCCCTGTATGTCATATATGAAAAAAAGATGTTAAAACATAACAATAGGAGTATAATTAAGGAAGATAGTGGTGAGCGTAAATGTAGTATTGAATAATTCCTAAGGTTCTTAAGGAGGGATTTGATATGCAAAAGAAAAAAGTAAAAATCTGGGGCATTATATTATTAATGCTGGTTGCAGTAGCAGTAGTCATTTCCGTTTTATCCATACCTCAGTCTAAAAGCCATGCATATGATGGCGAGTCGGGGCGCGAATGGTATAAATTCGGTTATTTAGAAGTCATAAATGTGGATGAAGAAGGTAATCCTTTTGAAGGTGAAGATCAAGGTGAATTTGATATTACTCTGTTAAGATATAACGATGACACCGATACACCGATGGGTACCAAAGAAGAATCACAAGTCACTTTAGGTGACGAAAAGGTCGGAAGTGACTATTTGGACGGAGAAACTGTCTTTATACATCCGGAGCAGAATAAAGCAGCTGTTACCATTGAGCAAACAAAAGTTGCCGATGGATATGCTCCGATAACAGACACTATAGAATTAAATTATGTATATAGAGGGACATATGTAGATGGCAGCCCTCTCCCCGATGATGTCTGGGTGGATTATTACAGCGTCCAAGGCGTTACGGTTAATTGGCAGCTTGAAGTGACGGCGAAGGATGGAACACTGCCGGAAGGTGTTACCCTGGAATTAAAAACTTTCTCTGACGGTGACTATAATTCCTTTGATTACTATGTCTTAACGATTCAAAACAAGAGCAGCGGTCCGACAACCCCGATTACGATTAAGAAAGTATGGGATGATTCGTCGGATAATGATGACAGACCGGATATCGAAGCCTTTGCGAAATATGAAGTAAATGACGGAACAACAACTACTCCGGGCGAAGTCACAAGCGAAGGAAAAACCTGGACGAAAAATGACGATGAGTGGACAGTTACTTTGAATATACCGGAAGGCGCAACGGTCACCGATTGGGGTGAGACTTCAGTTCCTGAAGGATATGATTTCGAAAAAGGATCGGGCGATGCGACGGATAATGTATACACAATCACCAACAAAGCAAAGCCGACATACAGTGAGAAATACTCCTATGAGAATGCGGACAATCTGCCACAGGAGGTAATCGATACACTTCCGACCAGAGCGGGTACTTATTATAACGATGCTGTAGTAACTCCGGTAGAACCAAGTCAAAAAACCATAAAAGTAGATCATACAACCTATACGTTTGCCGGATGGACGCCAACGACATGGACGATTAATAATGGGGATGCAGAGTTCGTCGGTAAGTGGAACACCGTAGAAGATCCTACTTACGGCGAGAAGTATTCCTATGAGAACGCGGACAATTTGCCACAGGAGGTAATCGATACACTTCCTACCAGGGCGGGCACTTATTATAACGACGCTGTGGTAACCCCGGTAGAACCAAATCCAAAAACCATAAAAGTAGATCATACAACCTATACGTTTGCGGGATGGACGCCAACGACATGGACGATTAACAATGGGGATGCAGAGTTCGTCGGAAAGTGGAACACCGTAGAAGATCCGACATACAGCGAGAGGTATTCCTATGAAGGTGCTTTGCCTGAAGCAGTAATAAATACACTTCCTACCAGAGTGGGTACATACTATGACGAAGATGTGGTTACGCCGGAAGCACCAAGTGAAACGGAAGTAAAAGTAGGACATACGACATATACTTTTGAAGGCTGGACGCCGGAATCAGTAACCATTGCCGGCGCAGATGCTGTCTTCATAGGTAAATGGAGCGCGGTAGAAGACCCGACATACAGTGAGAAATACTCCTACGAAGATGCGGACAATCTGCCACAGGAAGTAATCGATACACTTCCTACAAGAGCGGACACCTACTATGACGGAGATGTGGTAACTCCGGTAACGCCGAGTGAAACGGAAATAAAAGTAGGACATACGACATATACTTTTGAAGGCTGGACTCCTGAATCAGTAACGATTGCCGGTGCAGATGCTGACTTCGTCGGTAAATGGAGTGCGGTAGAAGACCCGACATACAGTGAGAAATATTCCTACGAAGATGCAGACAAGCTGCCACAGGAAGTAATAGATACACTTCCTACAAGAGCGGACACCTACTATGACGGAGATGTGGTAACTCCGTTAGCGCTGAGTGAAACCGTGATAAAGGTCGGTCGTACTACATATACATTTGACTCATGGACACCGGCCACCGCAACCATCGATGGCGCTGACGCTGAATTCATTGGTAAATGGACAGCTGAAACCGAAGAAGATCCGATACCGCCGGTTATTGAATATACCATTACTTATAAGTTAAACGGCGGTGAGTATAACGGCAGTCCGAATGATATTTTAGAAACTTATCCGGGAAATACCATGATAAAGATTCATGAAGCACCAACCAGAGAGGGATACAAATTCTTATACTGGGAAGGTTCTTCATATCAGCCAAACGATGATTATACGGTAACGGAAGATCACACATTTACGGCAATGTGGGAGCCAAACCCGACACCGGCCCCGAGCACGGACCCAAGCACAGATCCGAGCACGGACCCAAGCAC
>CAJOLA010000054.1 GCA_905235275.1 uncultured Lachnospiraceae bacterium | reverse complement strand
GGTAACCGGTCTTCCGATAAGAAGAATAACAGTTCATCAGATAAAAACAGCACTAAGCCTGAGGCCACTCAGCCGCAGACCACGGCGGCAACTGAAGAGACCACGACGACCGTATTCGTCAACCCTTATGAGAATACAAGCTTTGACGCATTGGATGTCGAGCGTAGTGCCAAGGAAGAAGAGCTTAAGTCCCTGGAAAAAGAACTCTCCGATATCACAACGAAGATCGGCGAGCTTGACCGTCTCGAAAAAGACTTAAACGGCAAGGTTGATGCAACCAAAAAAGCACTTGAAGAGCATACTGCCATTCATGACGACAACTACGAGGATATGAAGCTTCGAATCAAGTACATGTACGAGAACAGCGTAAGCGACTCCGATGTTCTTCTTTCCGATGAGTCCGGGATGGACGCCATTCTTAATGCTTCCGAGTACTATCAGAAGATTTATTTATATGACCGTGCAAAGCTTGAAGATCTCGCCATGGACGTCGAAGAGATCAGGGGGCTTTATGATTCCTTAAATGCCGAGCTTGAAAAGACAAAGAATGATAAGGCTTCAGCCGAAGAAGAAAAGACAAAGGTTACCGAGCTGATTAAGGATAAGCAGGAAGAGCTTCGAATTATTAACCAGGGCATCTCCGCCAACGTAATGCGTATGTACGGTGAGAGCGGTTCATCCGCGACAGCCGAGGTTCTCCTTGAGATAGCGGCTAAGGCACAGGAAGAAGCCCTTGCATCAGGCGAGGCTAACGCCAAGCAGGTAGAGGTTGCACGTAACGCAGGTCTTGGCAGATCGACTCATCCCGCCACATACGGCTGGTGCGCCGCGTGGGTATCAGGCGTATATGCTTATACGGGCGGCATCACTCCCCCACACGGAGACGCCATAGATTATTGGAACAAGTGGAAAGCATCAGGCTCCACGCGTATGGATAACATTCCAATCGGCGCATGCGTCATCAGTACCGGCGATCCGACATACGGACACATCGGCATTTATCTCGGTGGCGGCGTTGTCGCAAGTAACTTAGGATATGTCAAGATAGAGACCATACAGAGCTTTAGCAACGTTTCCGCAGTCTGTCAGGGGCATTTGGGATTCGTAGGTTGGGTATGGCCTAACGCAAGACCCATACAATAAGTTTTAAACACCAAAAAATCTCCCTTTCATATGAAGGGGAGATTTTTATTGTATCAATCAAAAGGGATATTTAAAATTATTATTTTTCAGACTTTCTTGTCTTAATAACTGCCGTTGTAATACCAACGCCTGCCGCTGCAGCACCAAGGCTTATCCAAAGAGGAAGCATACTGCTGTCACCTGTGCCTACAGCACCTGCCACACCTGCATTTCCTCCGTCTGTTATATCTCCGCCCGTACCGGTTCCTGCCGCGCCATCACCGTTCTCAGTACCGTTCTCACCGGCATTCGTTCCGTCATCTCCGGCTTCTTCCGCGGTTATAAATTCAGCACCTACTCTCACATCACCTTCCGGCATATAGAAAGCATAAGTATCATCATCGACCTTATCGGCGGTAACGGTATTACCTTCATCATCGACATAGAAAACCCTCTTTACCACATAGCCTTCATCCGGTATCGCATCGATAATTATACGTGCTCCCGGATAAGCCGTCGCTCTTGAAGCTTTAATCCTTCCGTTTACCGTATCGTCAAGGTTAACATTGTAGTCTTCTTCAAGCTTTACGAACTTAATCGGTTCTTCATCAGGTTCGTCGGTAAAGTTCAGGAAGAAAACGCCTTCTTTGTAAACGAGTGCGCCTCCGTCCCCGGTATACTGTTCGATTATTTCGGGTTCCCCTTTTCCATCAATCTCAATCATGTATTTCTCAGTCTTACTGAAATCTATTGTCTGAGTTATCGGATCATAGTCTCCCGAGAACTTCCATAACTCAGCTGCATCGTCTTGCAGCTTTTTTATGGTGATAACATCGTAACCGCCTTTATCGTTTTCTTCAACGGTCATAATCTGATAAGGGTTATTTGCATTTGCATAGTGTCCGGTAAATTCCGGGGTATCCGGTATCTCCTTAAAAACACCGCACACTTCCACGTCTGATGCAGGCATGGTAAATGAATATGTCGATTCGCTGTCTTCTTTTACCGCTACCTCTTCGTCAGCTACAACGGAAACTCCCGGAGCATAATATCCGTCCGCAGGCTCAACCGTTACGATAACGGTATCTCCCGCCTTTGCCGTGCTCTTATCAACTTTTACGGTTCCGTGTGTCTTGCCGTCTTCCTTATCGGGCTGAACGGAAGTCTTTACATTAAATACGGTTTTGTCCCACGTCTTGGAATTTGTCGGTAACATAAAATCCAAATCCGAAGACCAAACCACAGTCCCATCCTTAAATAACAGGCTTCCCTCTCCGTTGTCGTAAACAATTTCTAAGGGTGCCGTGGAAGTCTCCATTAAATATTTCATACCTTCCGTATATTGGATAGTCATCGTATCCGGATTTAACGCGCCTTTAAAAAGCCACTGGCACGTTCTGCCATCTTCATCCACGGGACCGGTAAGTAAAATCTGGTAACGGTCGTCAGGTATCCTGGTCACCTCTATACTCTGAAAATAACCTTCCCGATCCGTATAACCGCCGGAAATATCCGGAATTTCACTTTTTTCCTCATCAGCATATACTGATAAAGGTGCACTCATCTGAACTGCCGGCATGCTTATGGCTGTTGCCGCAATGGCTGTAAGAATAAGTCTCTTTCCAATTCTTTTCATTTTCATTCTTGAATCCTCCTGAATTCCTTATCTTTTGCGCGCATTTTTAAATTTAAATCCAAGCCTTCATAGTGAATAATACTACAAATATACATATATTTTTTATCTATTTTTTCTGTTTTTCCAAAAAGGAAAAACAAAAAAAATCCAAAGCCGATTTCATGACTTTGGATTTTTCATTTTATTTATTACATTTAATTCAGGCTCAACCAGCCTCTGCCGTCTGCAATATATCTGACGCCCGCAACGCTGAAGGCCCTGTTCGTAACGAGCCAGCCGTCACTGCCGAAGTATGAGTAATGCTCCCTGCTGCCACCGTCAGGGTTTTCTTTGGTTCCCATTCTCTGGAGACCGGTCCTCAGCCACCCGTTTGGTCCGAAGTATGACCAGTGCTGTTTGTTTTTGCCGTCCGGATTGGCATTGGTTCCCATGTGCTGCCATCCGGTTCTAAGCCAGCCGTTTGCTCCGAAGTATGACCAGTGCGACTTATTGCTGCCGTCCGGGTTTGTCTTGGTTCCCATGTTCTGCCATCCGGTCCTAAGCCAGCCGTTTGCTCCGAAGTATGACCAATGCTCGACCTTCTCGCCCTCTTTTTTGCCCATCTTCTTCCATCCGGTGTAAATGTAGCCGTCACTTCCGAAATATGACCAGTGCGGAGCGCTCTGACCTTCCTTTGAGCTCATGTAGTGCCAGCCGGTATAATATTTGCCGTCCGTGCCGTAATATCTGAATTTTCCGTTTTCATTCTTCCAGCCTCTTAATGAGGTCGGCTTATTATTCGAATTATTGGCGTTGTAATAGACGGTTACCGAGGTATCCTTGCTGTCAGCATAAACAGCTATGGCAGGCAGCTTGCTTAGTGTTTTTGTATATCCGTCTCTGTCAGGAACCGTATATTCAGGTATCGTTCCCTTGCTCCAGCCTGAGAGAACCGTAACCTTACCGTTCGCATCGGTGGCAATCACTCTGTTTATCGTTGCTGATTGTGATGCGCTTCCGAGACTTACTTCCTTACCGTTTGCATTCCTTCCGACAAATCTGATGGTTCTTTTTACCGTCTTGGATTCGGTCTTTGTACTGCTCTCATACAGATATACGGTCCTGTCTTTCGGAGCATTATCCGGTGTAAATGTAACTGCAGGAATTACACTTATATCAGATCTGAATCCGGCAACCGTAGGAACCGTAACGGCATCCCAGGTCTGCGGTGACCATGAAGGCATCTGCTTTTTGCCGTTCGCATCGGTATATCCCGTACGTGAAAATGTGGCGGACTGAGTCTTGGAACCGTACCTTTCCGTTCTTCCATCCTTATACTTCTTGACGAATTGAATAGTCCTCTTTACCGTTTTCGTCTCGGTTACGGGCTTATTGGCATTTGCCGAACCGGAGCTTCCACTGTTTGTCTGCACAAGATATACTTTAAACTCTGCAGGCGGATTATTATATGATCCCTTAACGGACGGAATATTTTCATTTTCTATCCTCCATCCTGAAGGCACATTTGTTAAAAAGTTGCTTGCCTTGGACGCTCCGAAGGTATGCACGTATGTCTTGCTCGGAAGCTTCGCGGACTGGTGTGCGCCTTTTGAACAAAGCTTTGTGCTTCCGTCCGGGTATTTATAATAAAATGTGATGTATCTGAACACTTCATACATCTGCTTATCTGAAGCTGACTGCTCGGCTGCAATCACAGACTGAGGAACTACCGCGGGAGCCACGGTTGCGACTCCCGAAGCAAGCAGCGCGATACTAATCAGTCTTGCTTTATTTTTAAATTTTTTCATATCAAAACCCTTTCTTGTAAATGTAAATGGATTGATAAATGGATTGAATATATATATTTTTTATAGAGTATATCACTCATGTACGATTGGTACAATATGATTTGGTTTTATATTCCGCCAAGCCCGGCGGTATGCCTGTTTGTAAACCGGGTGGCGATTTGCCTAAAGGTATCCTCTTTTCACCTTCTTACGGCTTAAGCCAACGACATAAACCGGTCCCGTTTTACGGTTGAAATTTTAATCCCTGTTAAAAATATCCGTCGTATAAACCTTATCTTTAACTTCATCAAGCCCGGTGTCATACCGATTCGTGATAATGGTATCGGCAATTTCCGTAAACTTTTTAAAATCGTTTATGACCTCACTGTCTAAAAGATAAGAACCGTCTTCAAGCGTCGGTTCGTATATTATTACTCTTACACCTCTTTCTTTAAGCCGCTTCATGACCCCAAGAATTGAGCTGTGCCGGAAGTTGTCGCTCCCGCTCTTCATTCCCAGTCTGTAAACACCTATTACCGCTTCATCTTTTTCGGCATTATTATATTCATTTGCAAGATATCCGGCCTTTTTTAATATCCGGTCTGCTATAAAGTCTTTTCTCGTACGATTACTTTCAATAATTGCCGTGATAAGGTTTTCGGGAACATCCTCATAATTTGCGAGCAGCTGCTTCGTGTCCTTCGGAAGACAATATCCGCCGTACCCGAAACTCGGATTATTATAATGATCACCTATGCGAGGATCTGCGCAGACTCCGTTAATAATGGAAGCAGTATCAAGCCCTTTTATCTCGGAATAAGTGTCCAGTTCGTTGAAAAAAGAAACCCTCAGGGCAAGATAGGTATTGGCAAAAAGCTTTACCGCTTCCGCCTCGGATGAGCCCATAATCAGTATCGGCACATCGTCCTTTAATGATCCTTGGGAAATGAGACCGGCAAATATATCGGCATTTTTAACTGAAGAATCTGAGTTTATATCTGCTCCCACTATAATCCGCGATGGGTACAGGTTGTCATATAAGGCCTTAGATTCCCTTAAAAACTCCGGGCTGAAAAGTATGTTGTTATCACTTAAGCTTTCAGAGATTTTTTTTGTATATCCGACCGGAACGGTGGATTTGATGACGATAACCGCATTCTCATTTATTTCGCGTGCCTGTTTTATTACAGCCTCTACGACGGATGTGTCAAAGTTATTGTTTTTTGAATCATAGTCCGTCGGAACGGCAATGATAATAAAATCAGAATCCGTATATGCTTTTTTAGGGTCATCCGTAGCAGTAAGACTTAACGTCTCAGTTTTTAAATATTCATCAAGCTCCAAGTCGTCAACAGGAGAAATGCGTGAATTTATCTTGCTTACCTTTTCTTTTTCTATATCAAAAGCCACCACGTCGTTATGTTGTGAAAGCAATACCGCAAGAGACATTCCTACATAACCCATCCCTGCAACGGTAATGTGATATTTTCTGTTACCCATTATTCTTATACCATCCCCAAAAAACGTCTTTAATCCAAATATTTTATTAAAAAATCACCCGTGCTTTTAAAAGCCTGAGGTGATTTTTTATTTGACTACTATGAAATTTGTAACAATTTACTTCTGTATACCATTTACAAATTTATATGACTTACCGCTTGGTCCTTTTGCCGTTCCGTTAAAGGTTGGATCAAACACACCGTTCTTTACGTATCTTATCACCTTATCGGTAGAATATAACGCTCCTGTATATGTATTATCAAATACTCCGGCTTTTACACATATCCATCTTCCGTCACTTGCTTTCACGCAGCGATCTACCTTTGAATGTACTCCTTTTACAAAGTAGTATGTACTTCCGCTGGCGCCTTTGGCGGTTCCGGTAAAGGTTGGATCAAACACACCGTTTTTTACGTATCTTATCACCTTATCGGTAGAATATATAGCTCCCGTGTATGTATTATCGAATACTCCGGCTTTTACATATATCCATCTTCCGTCACTTGCTTTCACACAACGATTTACCTTTGAAAGGACACCTTTTACAAAATAATATGTCTTTCCACTTTTTCCTTTTGCAGTGCCGGTGTAGCTTGCATCAAATGCACCGTTTTTATAGTATCTGATTCCAACACCTGAAACATACAATGCTCCGGTAAAATTACTCTTCTCATTATAATAAACTTTAACTTCAGTATCTTTACTGCTTGCGGTTACGGCTAAAGCAGGCACCTTATCCTGAGTCTTGGTATATCCGTCCTTATCAGGAACCGCATATTCCCTTATCGTGCCCTTGCCCCAATCACTAATTACCTGAGTCTTACCGTTCTCATCGGTATAAACCGTTCTGTATAATGTAATGCTTTGTGACGCACTTCCGAGAGATACTTCCGTACCATTTATCTTCTTGCCTATGAATTTAATGGTTCTTTTTATGGTCTTTGATTCAGTCTTTGTCGGAAGCTGATTTAAATATACCGTCTCATCTTTAGGAGCATTATCCGGTGTAAATGTAACGGCAGGAATAACCTTCTTTTCAGCCGCAAATCCTGCAACCGTAGGAACGGTCACTGCATCCCACGTCTGAGTCGGCCATGCGGGCATATTTCTTTCGCCGTTAGCATTCTCAGTTCCCGTACGTGAAAATGTCGCGGACTGTGTCTTGGAACCGTAGTTTTCAGTTCTTCCGTCAGTATATCTCTTAACGAACTTAATGGTTCTTGTTACTGTCTTTGTCTCGGTTACAGATTTTGCATTCTGAGTCCATTTTGCATTCACGGTTGCATTCCCCGTGATGTTATTAAAGCTCTTATCCCAGCCTGCAAATGTATATCCGCTTCTTGTCGGATTAGCCGGTGCCGTTGCAGCCTTTCCTGACTCTACCTGCTCGGTTTTAAGTGTTTTTCCGTTTCCATC
>CAJOLA010000053.1 GCA_905235275.1 uncultured Lachnospiraceae bacterium | reverse complement strand
ATGACAATCTAAAAATACCCCCGTCCCCGGGTGTTCGGGAAAGAGGGTACATATCAGTTGTAAGCAGTTTTTTGTCAGCCGGAATATAATCTGTTTATATTAATGCTGCCAGCTCTTCCGTTGTTTTTACAAACATGAATCTTTCCACCTGTTCTTTTAAAACAAAGCCTTCTTCAAGCATCTTATCAAGCAAATCCCTAAGCGGGTCATAGAAGTTGTCCACATCAAGAATAAAGAATTCTCCCTCAAGATGATCGATTCTTACAAGCGATATGACTTCCGCCATCTCTTCCAGGGTTCCGGGACCTCCGGGAAGCGCGACAAATACATCTCCAAGCTCTATCATCTTCGCACGTCTTTGATTAATATTCTCAGTTATTACAAGGTCTGAGAGCCTCGGATGTTGAAATTCAATGCCTTCAAGCTGCTTCGGATATACGCCCACGATGCGGCCTCCGTTATCAAGCACATTGTCGGCGACCACTCCCATCAGCCCCCGATTGGATCCACCGTAAATAAGCGTATGATTATTCCTGCCTATAAATTCACCAAGTTTTTTTGCCTCACACTCATATGCGGGATTCTTGCCCTTATTAGAACCGCAATAAACCGTTATATTCATTAGTATCCCCTCTTAAATCTTAAATATTTTCAATCTGCCAGTCTATCGGTGTGCTTCCGTGTTCCTCAAGAAATTCATTTGCCTGTGAAAAATGTCTGCATCCGAAAAATCCGCGATAGGCGGATAACGGACTCGGGTGCGGTGCTTTTAGAATCAGGTGATTTGGGTTGTTAAGCAACGCAGCCTTTTTTCCTGCCGGTGCGCCCCATAACATGAATACCACCGCTCTGTCCTGTTCGTTAACGGCTTTAATTGCCGCATCCGTAAATTCTTCCCAGCCTATATCCTTGTGAGAATTAGCCTGATGGGCACGCACCGTAAGCACGGCATTAAGAAGAAGCACACCCTGCTTTGCCCATTTTAAAAGATAACCGTTGTTCGGAATGTAGCAGCCCAAATCATCATGCAATTCCTTGTAGATATTCATAAGTGAGGGCGGGATGTCGGTTCCCGGTTTAACGGAAAAAGACAGGCCGTGCGCCTGCCCTACATTATGATACGGATCCTGCCCGAGTATTACAACTTTCACTTCATTTAACGGTGTCAAATGAAATGCGTTAAATATGTCGTCCCTCTCCGGAAAAATATTCTTTGTATTATATTCGTCTTGGACGGTTGTAAAAAGCTTTTTGTAATATGGCTTTCCGAACTCGTCCGAAAGGGCGTCAAGCCAGTCATTATTAATCGCGGGCATCAGTCTTTGTCACTCTCCATACGTACCGGAATTCCGTTCTCATTAAGATATTCTTTTAATTCTTTTATACCGAGCTCTCTGAAGTGGAAAAGCGAAGCCGCAAGCGCAGCATCCGCGCCACCCTTTGTGAATGCATCAAGGATGTCCTCCTTGCTTCCGGCACCGCCCGATGCCACAACAGGTATGGAAACGGCATCTGCAACGGCTTTGGTAAGCTCAAGGTCATATCCGTTCTTCTGACCGTCCTCATCCATACTTGTAAGAAGAATCTCGCCCGCGCCAAGCTCTTCAACTTTCTTAGCCCAGTCGATTACATCCATGCCGGTATCTATGGTACCGCTGTTTCTTACCACGTTCCATCCGCTTCCGTCCTCGCGTCTCTTGGCATCGATTGCGGATACCACACACTGTGCACCGAATTTCTCGGATGCTTCTTTTATAAGGTCGGGATTTAAAATAGCGGCAGAGTTAATGGAAATCTTATCTGCACCTTCGCGAAGAATCGCCTTAATGTCGTCAACACTTCTGATTCCGCCACCCACGGTAAAAGGAATGAAAACCTCTTTTGCAACCTTTCTTACAAGGTCAATCGTCGTGGAACGATCATCGGTTGTAGCCGTAATGTCGAGAAATACAAGCTCGTCAGCGCCCTCTTTATCGTAGAGCCTTGCAACCTCAACGGGATCTCCCGCATCTCTTAAATCAACAAATGATGTTCCTTTTACAACTCTTCCGTCCTTGCAGTCAAGGCAAGGTATAATTCGTTTTGTATGCATAAGTGCTTCTTCCTTTCACAAAAAATATACGTTGTCAGTTTAGCACACAAGGCTTAAGCTAACAACGTATATTTCACATTTCAATAAAGTTTTTCAAAATCGCAAGACCAATGCCGCTTGATTTCTCGGGATGGAATTGCGTGGCAAATACATTACCCTTTTGTAAAACGACATCCATATTATCAGTAAATTCGCAACGCGCGATAACTTCGTCTTCGCATGCCACCTTCGCATAATAAGAATGTACGAAATAAAGGAAAGACTCCTGTTTTATGCCTTTTAGCAAAGGGGATTTACTTTTAATATCAATGGTATTCCATCCCATATGCGGAATCTTAAATCCGGGCTTAGGTGTCATGCGCAGGCAGTCCCCATCGATAATACCAAGTCCCTTTACTCCCGGGCTTTCCTCACTTGAGTTAAGAAGAATCTGGAGACCCAGACATATCCCAAGAAACGGAGTGTCACTTTCCGCAACTTCGTGAATCACTTCAATCAGGTTGAAGTTTTTTAAACTCTCCATTGCCTTTCCGAATGCGCCAACCCCCGGAAGAATTACCTTCCCGGCATTAAGTATTACTTCTCTGTCTGAAGTAAGAACCGCCTCTTCACCAAGGAATTCCACGGCCTTTTGCACGCTTTTTATATTTCCCGCATCATAATCAATTATTGCAATCATATTGTTTCACCCGTCATCTCTTTACCATCGGCCCCTGTCAGCCTGACAGATACCACTTTTCCGGTAATATCTTCTCCCGTATCTTTAACGAGAACCTTAACGTAGTCTTTTGTATGTCCCACAAAAAATGCCTCTTCGCCACGGCTCACTCTTTCTTCCATAAGAACCTCTGCGACGCTTCCTTTAAGCGCCTGCAGATATTCTTTGTTCATCTCCTGAGCGGCACTTATCAAAACAGCGCTTCTTAATTTCTTGGTTCGTGATTCCACCTGATCCGGCATCTGTGCCGCCTTCGTGCCTTTTCTTGGCGAGAACTGGAAGACGTGAAGGTCGAAAAATCTCACCTTCTTTACAAAACTTAATGTCTCCTCAAACTCTTTTTGCGTCTCACCGGGAAACCCCGTAATCACGTCGGTCGTAATGGAAGGGTTATCATAGAATTCTCTTAGGAGCCCGCATTTTTCAAAATACTCATCCGTATCGTATCCTCTGTTCATGCGCGCAAGCACCCCGTCGCTTCCGCTTTGCATTGACAGATGAAAATGAGGACAGAGCTTATCGGCACGTTTAATTCTGTTTAAGAAATCCTTGTCTATGAGCTGAGGTTCGAATGAGCTTATGCGAATGCGCTCTATCCCGTCAATATCGTTTAACGATAGGATAACATCACCGATATCAGTGCCGTCCTTAAAGTCCGTCCCATAAGAAGAGAGGTTGATGCCCGTCAACACAACCTCCCTTACACCGTTTTTTGCAAGCCCCGTCACTTCACTTACGATATCTTCAAGCTCTCTGCTTCGAACACGTCCGCGAACCATCGGGATTATGCAATAACTGCAAAATCTGTTACAGCCGTCCTGCACCTTGATGAACGCCCTGGTGTGGCGCGGTGTCAGGTTAATGTCGAGTTTCTCGAAATCCGCTTCCTTGCTGATATCGGAAACGACACAGATATTTTCTCTGTTTTGTAAAAATGAGTTAATGCTCTCAACCAAAAGATGCTTATCATTAGAGCCCAGACAAATATCGACGGGTTCTTTTTTAATAATCTCTTCGGCATTTTCCTGCACAAAGCAACCGGCGGCAACTATCACCGCATCGGGGTTTGCCGCCTTAGCCTTGTGAATCATCTGCCTGGACTTGCGGTCCGCAATATTAGTAACCGAGCAGGTATTAATAACACATACATCCGCCACACTGTCGGAATTAAAATCCACAATCTCATAGCCTGCTTCCTTAAGCGCCTGCTCCATGGCTTCGGCTTCGTATGCATTTGTCTTACATCCAAGATTGTGAATCGCTGCTTTCATTAAATCCTCTGCTTATCTGTTAACTTCGGGAATTCCCGCCAGCCCTTTTGCAAGTTCTTCGTCAGTCGGGATGTGATCCGTCATTGTCTTGTCGTTGTATTGCTCATACGCCTTCATGTCAAAGTAACCGGTACCCGTAAGACCGAATATGATAATCTTTTCTTCACCGCTCTCCTTGCACTTAAGCGCCTCGTCGATTGCCGCGCGAATAGCGTGACCTGACTCGGGTGCGGGAAGTATTCCTTCCGTTCTTGCAAATAATGTCGCGGCATCGAATACGCTTGTCTGCTCAACCGCAACGGCTTCCATCAATCCGTCATGATAAAGCTGTGAAAGAATCGCGCTCATACCGTGATATCTAAGACCTCCCGCATGGTTTGCAGACGGGATGAATCCGTGTCCGAGCGTATACATCTTAGCCATAGGGCAAACCATACCGAGATCTGCAAAATCGTATGCGAACTTACCGCGCGTAAAGCTTGGGCATGATGCCGGCTCAACCGCGATAATTCTGTAATCAGCTTCGCCTCTTAATTTCTCACCCATGAACGGAGAAATAAGTCCTCCGAGGTTGGAACCGCCGCCTGCGGAACCGATGATAATATCAGGCTTAATGCCATACTTATCACAGGCTGTCTTAGTCTCAATACCTATTACGGACTGATGAAGAAGAACCTGATTAAGCACGCTTCCGAGCACATATCTGTATCCTTCAGACTTAACGGCAACCTCTACCGCCTCGGAAATTGCACAACCGAGTGAACCGGTTGTTCCGGGGTTTTCGGCATTTATCTTTCTTCCGATCTCAGTATCCATTGACGGTGATGAAGTAACCTCAGCACCGTATGTACGCATAACCTCGCGTCTGAAAGGCTTCTGCTCATATGAGACTTTAACCATGAACACCTTACAGTCAATATCAAAAAACGCACATGCCATGGAAAGCGCGGTTCCCCACTGTCCCGCACCCGTCTCGGTCGTCACGCCCTTAAGACCCTGCTGCTTAGCATAATATGCCTGCGCAATCGCAGAGTTAAGCTTATGACTTCCGGATGTGTTACTTCCTTCGAACTTATAGAAGATCTTAGCCGGTGTATCAAGCGCCTTCTCGAGGAACTCCGCATGGATAAGCGGTGACGGACGATACATGCGATAAAAATCCTGAATCTGATCGGGAATCGGCACGTCTCTCGTATCGTCATCAAGCTCCTGCTTTATAAGCTCGTCACAAAAAATCGGCTGCATCTCCTCGAACTTAAGCGGCTCGAGAGTCCCCGGATTAAGCAGGGGAGCCGGCTTTTCCTTCATGTCGGCACGAACGTTATACCAGGTTGTAGGTATCTCATTTTCTTCAAGGTATATTTTATAAGGTATGTCTGATTTGCTCATAGTAATGCTTTTCTCCTTTCGCTTCGCATATACTTCTATATAATATCTCAATATGATTTAAATATAAATACTTTTTCCCGACTTTTTCCTATAAACCTAAAAATAAACAGCGGACAAATACCCGCCCGCTGTTTAGATATATGTTATTCAAATGTCTTTTTGATTTTAATTTTTCACGTTTAAAATGATATCAATCTCTGCTGCGGACATAAACTTATTCGCATTTCCTCTGCTTCCGTATGTGCTAAGACCGGTCAGCTTCACGTAACGTGCGGATAAATTGCCTCCGAACCAAGAGTTCTTAGTTCCCGCCGTGTCTTCCCACTCACCTTCATCTGCGACAAGCCAGTTAACGCCGTCCGTACTGACCTCCACCCGATATGCTCCTACACGCCCGTTGTTGTCGCCGTCTCCTGCGCCGAAACGTCCGATGTAGTTTAAGCCTGTGACGTTACTGCGTACCTCTCCGAGATCCAAAATGACATAACGGTCTTTCGCATCACACCCGTTCCATGATGTATGCCACATCGTAAATGCATCCCCGTCATTAAGGAGGGCCACACTTCCACCATGTTCTGAATCTTCGGAGGCGACTGTCGCGGTATAGTTATTCACGGATATAAAGCCGGATTCATACGGGTAGGTCAGAGGATACCCTGCGCGATCACCGATGATTTCCACTTCATACAGGCCGATACATTTATCCTTTTGCTTTTGGCCCTCTGCGGCATATTCGGTAATATCCAGTGAGAACAGCAACGGTGCACTGCCATCGTATATCAATTCATAAGTGCATTTTACACAAGTCTCCGAAATATATTCGCTGCTCTGTAAACGCCCCGTAATATCCACATAAAACGGCAAAACATCTTTGCTATGCAGTTGCGGTACGGCAGCGTTGCCTCTAAATTCAACCCTGTCCGGTAAATCCGCGGAATATGAATCAACGAATTGATATAATACAACCTCATCCACATAGTAGAACTGATCAAAATTAAATCCTAAAGTAGCCGATTTCTCACCGTTTTGTACGGCCTTATAATTCGTCCATGCATAAGGATTTTCGCCACCTGACACGTGCGCTCTCGCAGGAGAACAAAGACCGTCATTAACAGCCTCAAGCGTATCGGACTGCAGCTTAGACTCCACACTTTGCCTAACCGTAGCATACTGAGCTATATTACTTCCCACACGTATATCTGATGCGGCAAGCGTCGGTACGCTGAATGCGGAAACGGTAACCCCGGTAACAAGTGCTGACAGCACCATACATTTCAAAGCAGATTTTTTCATAACAATTCCTCCAAATCAACTGTAACAAACAAAACTTTCCTGCCAAGTTTAGCATATTATCCGGTTTTGACCAATATGATAAGCACACTCTCCATGATGCTTACTTTCATAGATAGTTTGTCCTTTTTATAAAAAAAACACCTTGTTAAAAAACAAGATGTTAATCAAATGAATCACTCTATTTTTCTAATCACTCAACATTTCAGATGGGTTATATAAAACACTTTTGGTATACAAATTAGTTAAATCTCGACTCATTCATCTTTTTCTCCTTGTACATCAAAAATAATTTGTTTTTCTTCCCCAAAATCCACTACTGCACTGTTGTGTCCAATATACATTGCGTAGGTGGAGAAACGATTTCTTTTATATTTCCAGCAATATCGTGCATTAAAGCCCAAATTTCGCGCTGTATAAATTACCACACTTGCGCCGCGTATACAATCAACTTCAGAATATGTAAAATTCTCTCTGGTATAATCTGCAACCGCATAAACTTTTTCTTTATCAGTCATCCCCTCTTTCCATGCAGCCTTTTCAATCTTATCCACAAATTCTCGAAATGATGTTTCGGCCTTAGTATTTTTTATTGTAAACTTTCCCAGTAATTCTCCTTTATAGTAAACTTCTATAGGAAATGACCCTGTAATATTTCCCTGATTAATTTGGCAGGCAAAATATTGGGGGATTGTTCTTTTTCCTCCTTC
>CAJOLA010000052.1 GCA_905235275.1 uncultured Lachnospiraceae bacterium | reverse complement strand
ATTTTCAATCTTCAAGTTCGGGAGTATATTCAGTAGCGGTAACGGCGAGGGAGCCGTAGCCGATGTGGCAACCGATACTCATGGCGAGGGGGTCCTGGCCGCTGTAGTATTCGGGGAAGGTTTCTTTTACTTTTGCAATCCATTCGTCGCGTGCGGGATCGTCATCGAAGAGAGTGTGTGATGCGTGCACACGTATCTTGCCTCTTTTGTTTGCTTCGGCAAATCTCGTCTCGATATCATTCTTAACGGCATCAAGCATCGCGGTCTTTGCCTGTGACATACCTCTGACCTTGGCAAATGAATCAAGCTTATCTCCCTGAATCTGAAGAACAGGTTTTATCTTAAGAAGTGTTCCGATGGCTGCCGCCGCAGGTGTGATTCTGCCGCCTTTTTTTAAGAATTTAAGAGTCTGTACCGTTATGTAGATGCTTGAGTTGAACTTGTCACGCTCAAGGATTTCTTTTATCTGCTTAGCATCGTAGCCTTTGTCAGCGAGAGCCTTCGCATCCTCTACGGACTGTCTCATTGTAACGGATATTCTCTGGTTGTTAACCACCTGTACTCTGCCGCCATAATCCTCTGCAAGCATCATTGCAGTCTGGCATGTTCCGGAAAGTCCGCTTGACATCGGAATAAATACAACTTCGTCATAATCTTTTAAGAGGGATTCAAACATGTCCTTCATATCCCCGACAGATGGCTGAGATGTAGAAACATCAGCGCCTTTATCGAGAAATTCAAAGAACTCTCTATATGTGATATCCAAACCTTCTTTATACTGCTTACCGTCGATAATAAATGGCATCAGTATAAGATGCACGCCGAGCTTTTCGGCCATGTCCGGCATAATACCGCTGTTCGTATCAGTCACTATCGCAACGTTTTTCATATATACACCTCTATGCTTATAATCATATTCATGTATTTTATCATAAAAACATCTATTTGAAAAATAAAAAAAAGCATATTATCATCTAAAAAAGAAGGAGGATTTTACTGATATGCGCATTGAATTTATTGATTTTGAAGACACCGATAAGCTAATGTCTGCTTACGATACCCTTATGGAAAATGAGCAGGAATACGACCTCTACTGTATGCCTCCCGCATTTGTCGCATACGAGAATGAGACCCCCGTGGGAATAGCGACATTTCTTCTTCTGCCCTCAGATGCCATGGCGCCGGGAACCAAGGAGGATTCATCATCCCCAAAAGAAGCCGAACTGAATATCTACGTTGCTTTCCCAAACAGACGCAAAGGCATAGCCAAAGGTCTCATAGATAAAATTACGGCCTACATAAAAGAGCACTTTGAAGATACGACAACCATTGTAAATCTCCCGCCGGAGCTTGAAAGCTCATCGCTTGCGAAGCACTTTGCCTTTGCGGAGCTTTTGCTTGAAGCAGAACCTGACACCAAAGGCTTTGATGATCAAAAAATCGGCGCGGGACTTACCGAACCGGACGATTACGGTCTTCCAACAGGCAGTATTTTCGAAAAAGAAACTGAAAAAAAAGACGGAGAAGAAGTCATTACTTATGCAATAAAAAAAGACGGGAACGAAATCGCCCGTCTGTATATTACTCCCGCAGGCTCCTATGCCTTTCTTTCGGGATTATTTACCGAACCCGCATTCAGAAGACAGGGGTATGGTAGTGCTTTAACGCAATACGCCCTCTCCGACTCCCTTAAGGAAGGTACGCCAGTGCTTTTACACGTACGAAGCACAAATACCCCTGCGGTTAATCTCTACAGAAAAATAGGATTTGCCGAAATCGACCGTCTTGATTATTATGATTTAAGCGTCCTTTAACATCTCGTTAAGCGTTCTCCATCCGAGAACCGCGCATTTTACTCTGGCAGGCATATGTGAGATATCCTGCAGTGCGGAGCCTTCTTCAAGCTCCTGAATCTCATCATCCGAAGCCTCGCCCTGGATCATGCGAAGGAAAATGTCCGACAAATGCATTGCCTCTTCCTTTGTCTTGCCGAGGATAAGATTAATCATAATGTCAGCCGATGCCTGAGAAATTGCGCAACCCTCGCCAACAAACGAAGCATCCTCAATCACTCCGTCCTTATAGCTTAACTGCAATACAATATCATCTCCGCAACTCGGATTAACCCCTTCCTTTACAAGGTTGGGGTCTTTTAAATGATATTTGTTATCCGGATGCAGATTGTGATCCGTAAGTACTTCGTTATAAAATGTCCTTTCCGCCATGGTAATCTCCCGTGTTATCTCTTTATGCAAAACCCATCTCCGGTCGTATCTTGGCAAGCGCTTCCGCCATCCTGTCAACCTCTTCAAGAGTGTTATAGAATGCAAGGCTTATACGCGTTGTCGAGATTCCGCCCGTATTTTTCTTTTCTCTTATGTCATACAGATACTGAAGAAGCGGCTGAGCGCAGTGGTGTCCGGCACGCACGCAGACTCCCTCCGCATCCATAATGGCCGCAACGTCGTGAGGATGAACTCCATCCACTAAGAAGGTTATTATCCCTTCATGCTCTTCCGGCTTTTCGGATCCTATTATCTGAATGCCTTCGATGTCATTTATCTTCTCAATGGCAGCCCGGGTAAGTGCCCTTTCGCGTGCCATTATTTTATCAAATCCTATTCTGTCATAATAGCGCACCGCCTCTGCAAGTGCGGCAGCGCCTCCGACATTTACGGTTCCCGCTTCGAACTTGTGAGGCAGCTCAGCGAAAGTTGCACCGTCTCTTGTAACTGTCTCAATCATCTCACCGCCGTACATGTAAGGTGGCATTGCGTCAAGCAGCTCTTCCTTTCCGTATAAAACGCCTATGCCCATTGGAGCGAGCATCTTATGTCCGGAAAACTGCAGGAAATCAACATCAAGTTCTTTTACGTTTACCGGAATATGCGGTACTGACTGTGCTCCGTCAACCGATATGAGTACGTCATTCTTATGACAGATTTCCGCTAATGCCTTAACGTCATTTATCCTGCCCAAAACATTTGATAAATGTGTTATGGCCAATATTCTCGTGCGATTCGTTATAAGTGATTCAAGCTTTTCTTTCTTAAATTCACCGTCCTCCTCGCACTCGAAGAATACAACCTTTGCACCGTGTCTCTTTGCGGCCTGCTGCCACGGCAGGAAATTGCTGTGGTGCTCGGCGATACTTACTATTATCTCATCGCCCGGCTGCAGAAGATACTCACAAAGACTTGTCGCCAGCAGATTAACGCTCTCCGATGCATTTCTTGTAAATACTATCTCGCGATATGAGTTTGCGCCTATAAAGCCCGCTACCGCCTTTCGCGAATCCTCGTAAACCTCCGTCGCGTCAACGCTTAATCCGTAAACACCGCGAAACGGATTCGCATTATAATCGCTGTAATATTTTTTCCATGCATCAAGAACCTGAACAGGTTTCTGAGTCGTTGCGGCATTATCCATGTAGATAATGTCTCTGTTGTTTAATAACGGAAAATCCTGTCTTATCTTATTATCTTCTTCTTTTGAAAATTCGTACTCCCCCATATATTTCTCCTATTATGATAAAAACGTCATGGTTTTGTTTCGTATATCCTCGTCGGGTATCTTATCGCAGAACGCGATGAGTTTCGTTTTGGATATAAGTCTGTAAATCTCTTCTTCCTCAAAACCTCTCGTTTCCATATAAAATATCAGGTCCTCATCCAAGCGTCCGATGGTCGCTCCGTGACTTCCCTCAACATCCTCTTCAGCACAAAGGATAACGGGTATCGTCTTATTAATAACCTCATCGTCACGAAGAATAACCTCTTCCGTCTCGGCTCCCTTGGAGCCTGCGCAACCGTTTTTAAAATCAATCGTTCCTCTGAAAAGCTTCTCGCTTTCGCCTTCCATAACTCCGGAAACCCTGATGTCGGATTCACTCTTTTTACCGTTATGGTCGACAACGTAGTTCATATCAAGACACTGTTTATTATCAAGGAAATATCCGATGTCTTCCTTAACAAATGACTTATCGCCCAAGAGATTGATACGACACCCCTGGTATGTCCTGCTTCCTCCAAGGAAAATATGAACTATCTCGATGCGGGCTTCTTTGCCGGCGACTCCCGCAATATCGTTAAAAAGCTCAAACCCTTCACCAAGTCTGTTAATCTGAACGATTCTGACCGTTGAATTCTTTCCGGCATCGATAACAGTCTGAGACATTACCTGTCCGTTACCGCCCTTTTCTGATGCGAAGTCCATAAGGACGGTAATCTCACTGCCCGGTGCCGTCTTTAATGCGAATTTCTGAGCCGTGTTACATCCGCAGTCATACTCGCCCGATATAACGATCGGAACCTCACATGTCACGCCTTCACCGGCACTGAAACAGACTGTTCCGTCTGCCCTTTCGTGAATCTCTTTTACAAATTCATCACCCATGCCGCCTGCGATATCATCCATGTAGTCGGATGACTCCTTCATTACCTCGAGCTCTTCGGGCACATTTATCACTAATTCCTCATTACGGAAATTCTCTTTGTCCGAAATCTGAACGTCAGTCTCATTCATCTTGAGCCAGTTCCAGGTAAGAGAGGGTATTTTATTTACAGCAATTGTATTATTTCCCATAATCGATCACCCTATACTTCCTTTCATCTCAAGTCTGATGAGGTTGTTCATCTCAACCGCATATTCAACAGGCAGCTCCTTGGATACGTTATCCGCGAAACCGCTGACAATAAGTGCCTTCGCCTCTTCTTCGGAGAGGCCTCTGCTCATCAGGTAAAATACCGCGTCATCGCTGATCTTTCCGATCTTGGCTTCGTGTCCGACGTCCGCGAAACGGGTTCTTATATCCATCGCGGGAATCGTGTCGGAACGTGAAATGTTATCGACCATAAGCGACTCGCACGAAACCGAAGACTTGGAGTTCTTTGCTTTCTCGGTTATGACAACCGCACTTCTGAATGTGCTCACACCGCCGTCCTTGGAAATGGATCTCGTGTTCACATATGAAGAAGTATTCTCGGCATTATGAATAACCTTGGTTCCCGTATCAAGATTCTGGTCATTTCCCGCAAACGTAACGCCCGTAAATTCGGCTCTTGCACCCTTGCCGTTAAGCACACTCATCGGATACAGATAAGATACGTGCGATCCGAACGAACCGGATACCCACTCTATACGACCGTTTTCTTCAACCTTCGCACGCTTGGTATTTAAGTTGTACATGTTCTTGGACCAGTTCTCAATTGTCGAATATCTAAGCTTTGCGCCTTTGCCTACAAAAAGCTCAACGCAGCCCGCATGAAGGTTTGCCACGTTATACTTCGGAGCGGAACATCCTTCAATAAAGTGAAGGTCCGCACCCTCGTCAACGATAATAAGCGTATGCTCAAACTGACCTGCTCCCGGCGCATTCAGTCGGAAATATGACTGAAGCGGAATCTCTACCGAAACACCCGGCGGTACATATACAAAGGAGCCTCCGGACCAAACCGCACCGTGAAGAGCGGCAAATTTGTGGTCTGTCGGCGGCACCAGCTTCATGAAATGCTCCTTAACCATCTCGGCATATTCGCCCTTAAGAGCACTTTCCATATCCGTATAAATAACGCCCTGCTCCTCAACCTCTTTACGAACGTTGTGGTAAACAAGCTCAGAGTCGTACTGAGCACCGACACCCGCAAGAGACTGTCTCTCAGCCTCGGGAATACCGAGTCTGTCAAACGTATTCTTGATATCATCGGGCACCTCAGACCATTTGGCGCTCATCTTCGTATTCGGACGGACATATGTCACGATCTCGTCCATATTCAGACCCTCGATGGACGGTCCCCACTCGGGCACCTGAAGCTCGTTATATATATCAAGCGCCTTAAGACGGAACTCCCTCATCCAGTCGGGGTCATTTTTTTCTTTTGAAAGTTTCTCGACTATTTCACGGGTAAGGCCTTCCTCTATGCGGTAAGCATCCTTTTCTTCGTCTTTTATGTCGTATATATTTCTGTCTATATCTGAAACTTTAGTTTTTTCTTTCATGACTTTTCACCAACTTATTTTTCAAATTCAGCAAAACCGTTTTCAATTATTTTCTGAACCATTGAACCGTCACCCTCGGCAGCAAGCTTACCCTTCACGATAATGTGAGTCTTATCAACCGAAAGGGACTCTAAGATACGTGTGTTGTGTGTGATTATAAGAAGTGTGCCTCCGCACTTCTTCATATATTCGCTGATGCCTTTGGATACCGTCTTTACGGCATCAACATCAAGACCGGAATCCGTCTCGTCAAGAATCGCAAGCTTCGGCTTAATCATAAGAAGCTGTAAAACCTCTGCCTTCTTCTTCTCTCCGCCTGAAAATCCGACATTTAAATCTCTCTGAAGATACTTCTCATCCATATCGAGAAGCTCCATATTCTCTTCGACTTCTTTTTTGAAATCCCAGAACTTAATACGCTTGTCGCTTCTTTGCTGAAGCGCATTCCTTAAGAACTCGCTGAGTGTAATTCCGGGAACCTCAATCGGTGCCTGGAATGAAAGGAAAAGTCCCTTCTTCGCGCGCTCATTTGCAGGCTCCTCCGTAATGTCTTCGCCGTCAAGACTTATCTTTCCTTCGGATACCGTATATTTCGGATTACCCATAATGGCAAGACCAAGTGTTGATTTACCGGCACCGTTCGGTCCCATGATCACATGCGTCTCACCGGCATTTACTTCCATGTTAATACCGTGCAAAATCTCTTTTTCGTCCACTTTCACGGTAAGATTTTCCACTTTAAGTAAATTCTCCGCCATTTTTCCCTCCATAATTATATTCTCATCTCAGCTATCGTCACTGCACCCTCGGGAAGACCTTCAACATCTTCTCCGCCCATGCTCCACGCTGCACTTCCGTTATATGAAAGAGCTGCCGCTGCGACATGCTGCATTACAACTCCAAGATTTAGGGCTCCGTCAATCGGACCCGTCCACTCATCCGGCAGACTTACAAGCGTAAGCACATGGTCCTTAATGATGAATGCATAAGGCTGACGGTTCATGTAGCTTGGCGAATTGGACGCCGCAAGAAGCGACTCCCACAAAATATCTCCGTAAAAATCTATCTGCTCATCCACGCCGTCCTTATTTCCGAACCTTTCAAGATATGCAAGATCAAGCGCGCCCTTTTTCGGTGCAAAATATTGCTGCTTCTCTTTAAAGGATATCCCTGCCATCGTAAGCAAATTCACATGCATTCTCTTCTTTGCCTTCTCGGGAATTCCGAATGCAAGTATCGCCCCTACCTTCTTATCGGATTGGATTCCAAGAACACACTTGATTTTCTCCGAATCCGTAAATGTCACAAAGCATGCACCATATCCCATATCAATAAGCTTTAAGGATATATCTTCGGTAATATAACCTGCATTAATGCCCGCATACTCATGCTCCTCGGTAAGAAGAATCATATAATTCGGCGAACCTACGATGAACTCCTTATAACCGGCAGCCGCCTCCAAAGCCTCCTTATTACAAGTCTCTGCTATAAAGACTTCAGTATCAATATCACTGCATGCATTCCTTATCATGAAACTCCTTTATCGCATTGCCGACTTCCGGACCGACAGCTTTCTTTTTATATTCTCGGGTAGACTTTCTATCTTCTATAATCAATGAATAATTCATGAAATTTCTCCCTTTTCTCTTTGTATTATCCAATTATTCTATCAAATGAACCCTGCATTGTCACGGTGACGATTTCCCCTCGGTGTGTGGGACATGACATCACCGGGGACACCGTCATCTGCCCCGCCGTGGGTCCGTCGCCCCGGGGTCCGTGCGTGCATTCGCCTCTCGCAAATCATCATGCCGATTTTTACTTTGCCGAACCGCCTCCGGGTCTAAGTATTTACAGACCAACTGAATCGTTATATTCGAGGGGAAAGCCTAAACCCGTAAAGTTTCGCCACGCTTCCGGGGCCCGTGCGCGCATTCGGGTTCGCGCAAACCATCACGCCGATAATTTACTTTGCTGAACCGGCCTCCGGGTCTAAAGAATTTACAGACCGACCGAATCGTTATAAACGCGAACGAAACGACTAAACTCGAAAAATTC
>CAJOLA010000051.1 GCA_905235275.1 uncultured Lachnospiraceae bacterium | reverse complement strand
ACGGACGAATAGCAGCGAAGGCTCATTTCATTCGCCTTCACAGCCAAGAAAGAAACGCATCCATTCATGCAAGCATGATGGATGCGTTCCTTTTCTTGGCTTACAAGTGCTACGCACTTGCGCTGCTATTCGTCCTTTGGTGCTCTCCTCGTTATCACTCCCATTCTATAGTCCCAACCGGCTTCGGTGTAAAATCGTAAAGCACCCTGTTAATTCCGGGAACCTCTTTCGTAATCCTCTCCACAATCTTCTCCATCAGTTCAAACGGAACATTCTCAACCGTAGCTGTCATGGCATCCTTCGTGTTAACCGCACGTATAATAACCGGCCACGCATCGCTTCTCTTGCCGTCCGCGGACACTCCTACCGACTTAAAATCAGGAATCGCCGTAAAATACTGCCAAACCTTTCCTTCAAGTCCCGCTTTCGCAAATTCCTCGCGAAGGATGGCATCTGATTCTCTTACGGCTTCCAGTCTGTCGCGGGTGATGGCACCGAGGCATCTGACTCCGAGTCCCGGTCCCGGGAACGGCTGGCGATACACCATGGAATCCGGAAGACCGAGTGCTTTGCCGACGACTCTTACTTCATCCTTATACAAAAGCTTAACGGGCTCAACAAGCTCAAACTGCAGATCCTCCGGCAAACCGCCGACATTGTGATGTGCCTTAACTCCGTCACTTTCAAGGATGTCGGGATAAATGGTTCCCTGCGCGAGGAATTCTATGCCCTCCTGCTTCTTCGCCTCTTCGGCAAATACTTCAATAAATTCAGCACCTATTATTTTTCTTTTTTCTTCCGGTGCGGATACACCTTCCAGCTTATCAAGGAATCTGTCCGTTGCATCAACATAGATGAGGTTCGCATCAAGCTCGTCGCGGAACACCTTAACTACTGCCTCCGGCTCCCCTTTTCTTAAAAGTCCGTGGTTTACGTGAACGCAGACAAGGTTTTTGCCGATGGCTTTTATAAGAAGTGCCGCAACAACCGAAGAATCCACTCCTCCCGACAGAGCAAGAAGCACCTTTTTGTCTCCCACCTGAGCCTTTATCTTTTCAATCTGCCCGGCGATAAATGCTTCAGCCTGCTCCTTAGTTTCAATTCTTTCCATGCTTTCCGGTCTGATATTTGCTTCCATTGATAATCTCCAATCCGTTAAGTTAACGTACTTACGGGAAAATCCGTCCCCTTGTCGTTTTTTTCTGTATCATTATACCCCAACCAAAAAGTCATGAAAAGAAAAAATTTACCCCTTTGTCATTTTGTAAAAATTGGTTTATTATTTTTCTTATAAGAGGTAAATGTCATGAAAATAGCAGCCATAACGCCAAGAATCCGCCTTGGCGATTGCAAATTTAATACGGAGCAGGTGATAGCCGCCGCAAGATCAAGCGCCGATAAGGGGTGCCATCTTGCGATATTCCCGATGTCCGTCCTTTTTGGAAATACCATCGGACCGCTTACCATTTCCGAAACCGTGCAAATGTCGATTCACGACTCGATTGAGTTAATCAGAAAAGAGACCTCCGGACTGAAAGATTTAACCATTGTTCTTTCAATGGAGATTCTTAAAAAAGATTCTGAAGGTGAATTCGACATTGCTTTTTTTGTAATAAACGGCGGAACCTGCGGGCTTTTTTATGAGTGGGATAATCCGGAGATTGAGGTTTGCGGTAAAAAAATATCCTTAATCGTCGGTGAACCTTTTGCAAATGATTCAAACGACATCATCGTTTGTCTCTCGACTTATTCGCTCACGGGTGCATGCACTGCAAGCGCCCTCGCGGAGCTAAAAGAACACTCCCTCAAAAACGAATTCATCTTAATATCAGGCTGCTTCGGCGAGTCGGTGGATGAGGATGTGATCAGCACCCTTAAGGCCTATGCAAGAAAAGGTGAGATCTGCGACTACTCTTTAAAAGAAGGGATGTGCATCTTTGATACCGATGACGAATATAAGCCTTTGAATGTTATTATGCCGGAATATTCACACATAAACTTTCTTCCGGATGAAGGCCCGGGGCGCGACGCCTTCCTTTTGAACGTGCTTAGAATTCAGGCTGTGGGACTTGGCGAGAGGCTTGTCTTTCTTGGAACCGACAAATCCGTACTCGGGCTTTCGGGCGGTCTCGACTCGACGCTTGCGCTCGTCGCCGCGGTAAACGCTTACGAGAAATACGGTCTCGACAAAAAGAATATCATATGTGTCACCATGCCGGGATTTGGCACCGGCAGCGTAACCAAAAATAATGCGCACAGACTTGCGGAAGCTTTCGGCGTAACTCTGCTTGAGATTGATATAAAGGATCAGGTTGACGTGCATTTAAAAAGCATCGGGCAGCCCATGGAAAACGGACGCTATGTCCCCGACGTCACTTTCGAAAATGCCCAGGCAAGAGTCCGCACTATGATACTTATGGATATCGCAAACAAAGAAAACGGCATCGTTATCGGAACCGGGGACATGTCGGAGCTGGCTCTCGGATGGTGCACATACAACGGCGACCACATGTCGAATTTCTCGGTAAATGCCGGCGTGTCCAAGACCATGATTGCACCGCTCCTTCGCCTTTACGTGCGCAGGATTGCAGACCCGAAGGAGCGGCCTCTTCTTAATGAGATATTTGAGAGCATAATCGAAACTCCGGTAAGCCCCGAGCTGCTTCCGACGGACGATAACGGCGAAGTCGTTCAGAAGACGCAGGATGTAATCGGCCCTTATGAACTTCACGACTTCTTTTTGTGTCTGTTCTTTAACGGATGCAGTGCAAATACTATATTTAATTTGGCTTTGGAAGAATTTAAAAACAGATACGATAAAGAAACCATCAAAGATACATTAAAAATATTTATCAAAAGAATTTTCACTCAGCAGTTTAAAAGATCCTGCATGCCGGTCGGACCCAGAGTTACGACTTACTCTCTCTCACCCCGGTCGGGTCTGTTATTCCCGAGTGATATGTATGCGGACGAATGGCTGCGTAATCTGGATTAAGACAAAAAAATCACCCCGAAGGGTGATTTTTTTTTTGCATTTTGAAGTTTTCTTATTTGAATGGCAAACCGTTGTCTTCATTGTCCAACTCACCATTAAAATTATCTTTTATTAAATCAATAAATGCAATAATGTCTTTATCCTCCGGGTTTTTTGCCATATATTGGTTAAACTCATGTTCTATTTTTTGATCCCATTTAATTATTTGTTTATCAGCAAATTTCTCTGCTATATTTTGATACCAATATTCCTGCATATTACTATCCAATTCCTCAACTTTATTTCTTGCAGACAATAAATACTGCAACACAAGATCTTGAACATTAATAATTGATGAATCCTTACATTCATTAAAATTATAACCGGTTTTAATAGCACCCGACATATATAACCCGTGAAGAACAGCAATTGCATCAGCATAGGTCATATTCACTGCCGAAGGTACATTTCTACTGCTTTTTCTGTCAGAAAGTCCGAGTAGCCAATCTACCGAAACTTCATATTTTTCTGCAAGCATTTTGAGCATTGTGGCAGAAGGTGGAGTTCCATTCAACGCCTTACTAACGCTTGACTGAGACATATGAATTCCTGCAGCAAAGGCTTCCTGTGATTCCTTTCCTTTCAATTCCCGTATTCTCTGCGCAGTAATATCCGTTTCTTTTTTTTCAAAATTATTCATTAGCACCTCTTAATTATTCTATATGTCATGTTATTTATGATTATTTGAATAACATTATTCTATTACGAATAACATTATGCTGTCAACTTGTTGTGTTTATTTTAATTTTCATAGCTATATATTGATAAATCATTGGATTATTACATTTTAGAGGCGGTACACTTTATACAATAAATAAAGTAAAAGGAGGACAACTATCCAATGAATATAAGAAAGACAATATTTGATGATGGCTTTCAATCTTATTTGACTGAAGGAGCTGAAATGGTCGGGAATCCGGGTATTCCAATGCTTATGGATCTTAAAAATATGCAGATTCCTAGATCTATGATTCCCTTTGGAAAAGCAAACTCCTGCGATAGTAAACGACATTATGTACATTTCTACTCTCATGATAAAGAATTCTCTCGCGTGCTGACCGCCACTTCATATTATCTGGATCTGATGAAGCAATTCGACGGAGTAATTACACCGGATTGTAGCATTCTAATCGGACAATCTCGCTGTTTACAACAAGCGAATACTTATATGAATCGAGCTGTCGGATTCTATTTTCAAAGGCACGGAATCCCGGTGATTCCAAATGTCCGTTGGGGTGACGAATCGACTTTTGACTTTTGTTTTCTTGGCGTACCCACAAACAGTATTGTCTCCATCAGCACTCACGGATGTATCAAGTCTAAGGAATTGCGCATGATTTTTAAGTCTGGTCTTGTCGCCATGCTGGATATTTTGTATCCTACAGATATCCTTGTGCACGGATATATGCCTGATGATATTTTTTCCGAATATATGGAAAGAGCAAGATTCCACCGATATGCCAGCGAATTTGAGAAGACGCACACGAAAGGGGGTGCGTAATATGGGGCTGGGCTATAAAGGTGATACCGGACACCATCACACAATTGGCGAAAATCTTACTAATTTAGTGGAAGATTATCCTCTCTCCAATGGATATTTCGGGACAAAAGGAGATAGTCATGACAATAGTATTCGGCATATTAAATCTTCCAACCCAACGACCACCGCAAAAGATTTTTATGACAAAGCTGCTTATGGTGGAGAGGAAAGTAAAATATTTGATAAGAAAGGAACCTTTAAAGGTGCAACCACAAAAATGGCCGATGGTACAATTGTTACGTGGCGCGAAGTGTCTGCTTCTGACGGATCTCCTGCCATTGATATCAATATAATGTACAGCAAAGATTCCTGCGGTCTCAAAACCCAGAAAATACACTTTGTAAAGGAGTAATCATATTATGAAATCAATTGACATACGATTAAATGAAAAAGAAGAAAAATTGATGAAAGACTTGATTGGAAAGCGCCTGCAGAGTTACTTGCATGATGAATTCAAATTCACGCCATCATCTTCTCAGGCAATCCAGATTGTTATGGAAGAAGACAAACCATATTATCTTTACAGTTTCGCCGAATTGCAGGATTATTTCGGTGTACAGGAGGATGTGGCCGTATGGTCTTTCCAAGATAAACCTTTGCCGATTATTGAAAAGAAAAATTTTATTAAAACTCCCGTTGGAGAGATTATTCAAAACATTGTACTTGTACAGGAAAATCAACGTGTATATTCTGAAAATAAGCAAACCTATGATGTCTGGCTGACTCGCGGAATAATCATTGACCTTGGAGACCATCAAATTGCTTTTGAAAAGGACGTATGGTTCTCTGAAGAGATTATCATCCATAAAGGATATAATCTTGAAACTCTGTTCTCATCTGTTGACAATTTCGGGAAGGACTGGGACGAAAGCGTTAGAACGGAATGTTCCCGTATCAATAAATCTCTGTAAAGTCCAAAACTTAGCTTAAAGGGTCATATGTATGCGGACGAATGGTTGCGTAACCTTGATTAAGACAAAAAAATCACCCCGAAGGGTGATTTTTTTATGCAGGCGACAACCAGATTCGAACTGGTGATCAGGGTGTTGCAGACCCACGCCTTACCACTTGGCTATGTCGCCGTACTTGTAACATTCTAATATGTTACAAGAAATAAATCAAGGAAAATTTTTTAAAATTTTACAGACTAATTAACCGTGTCAGACACTATATATCTCGGCCTTCCCTTAGTCTCTTCATACGTCCTCGCAACGTAATATCCGACTATTCCAAGCGAGAGCAGAATTATCCCGCCTATCAGGAACATAAAGCAGAGAAGCCCGAGAAACATACCTACTCCGCCGTTTCCCATCGCGGTATTACAGATGGCAAAAATACCTATTACGATAAATGCCGCAATCATCATGCACCCGATATAAGATGCAAATCTTATCGGGAATGATGAGAACGCCGTTATGTTGGAAATGGCATATTTTCCGAGCGACCTGGTGGACCACTTGGATTCACCCGCCACTCTCTCCGCCACGTCAAATTCCACGGTCGCCTTCTTATAGCCGACCCATGATGAAACCGCTCTGAAGAATGCTTTCTTTTCGGGCATATCAAGAAGGGTATCCACAACCCTTCTGTCCATAAGCTTAAAGTCGGAAGCTCTCCTCATGTCTATACCTGTTGCTTTGCTTATGAGACTGTAAAATGTCTTGGCGGCATTTTTGTGAAATTTACTTTCACTTCCTCTGCTTGATTTCACGCCTTCGACAATCTCATATCCCTGTTCCCAGAGCCTGTACATCTCCGGAATCTTTTCGGGCGGGTGCTGCAAATCGCAGTCTATAACCACGCATGCATCGCCTTTTGATTCGTAAAGCCCCGCAAATATTCCCGCCTCTTTTCCGAAGTGACGGGAAAATGAAACTCCCCTTATGAAATCATTTTTTTTCGCGAGAGCGCGTATTATGTTCCACGTATTATCATCCGAGCCGTCATCAATAAATATAAGCTCAAATTCTATATTTTCCCCAAATAAAACATTAGAAACAGTCTCCGCCATAATGGGTATGGCCTGCTCTTCGTTATATGCGGGAACGATTACTGATAACATATCTTATCCCTTAAAGTTTAATTTCGTCCTCTCCTATCCAGCATCTCTCGTCATCCGAATCAAGCGTGAATATCTTTCCCGTATCTTCGGTATGCTTTGCCTGTTTGTACTGGAACACCGTCTTACCGTCAAGCTCTCCAAGTATCTTAATCTTTCCGGTAGGATGTGACATCGCATAGTCGGCGGATTTTCCGAGACCGTTCTGGTTTTTGTTAACCTCGTCGATAATCTTAATGCCGCGTGTAAGCGGTACCTGGAAATAATTCATCGCTCCGACTACCGGTCTGCACTGGAATATGTAATGCTGCACGATTCCCACGGAAGTCATCTTGCGCAGAAGATCTCCCATTACTTCGGGATCGTCATTGATACCTTTAAGAAGAACCGTCTGATTCTTAACCACGATTCCCTGCTCCTGTAAAAGCTTAACGGATCTTCTTGCCTCTTCAGTTAATTCACGGGGATGGTCGAACTGCGTAACGATGTAAATCTGCTTCTTCTCCCCTGCCTTGCGAAGGATTTGAAGAAGCTCGGGATCGTCGTTGATCCTCTCCGGAAATGAAACCGGAACTCTCGTACCCATACGTATAAAGTCAAGGCTGTCGACTTCTGTCATGGTATCAAGCCAGCCCTTAATCTTCTCATTTTCAAGGATGAAAGAATCACCGCCGCTAAGAAGCACGTTATTAATCTCGGTATGCTCTCTTAAGTACGTAGCAACTTCACTGGGATTTTGAGCAATCTCGGTATCCTCTTTTCCGACGAAACGCTTTCTGAAGCAATGACGACAGACCATGGCGCATGCCGGTGAGGTAAGTATAAGAACCGTTGATCTGTATTTGTGCTGAACTCCCTGAAGGACGGTGTTGGAACTCTCTCCACTCGTATCAAGCACTCCGTCCTGCTTGAAAGCATCGGTTCTTGGTACGGCTATCTTTCTGATGGGGTCATTCGGATCATCCCAATTAATCAGATTAAAATAATATTCAGGAATGGACATCGGGTACTTCTCCGTGTACTGTCTGATCTTTTCCTGCTCTTCTTCTGATATTGATACCCTTTTTGCGATATCATCGGCTGTAGTAATGTTTTTTGCCAAAGTTTCTTTCCACGACATAAATCATTAGCCCCCTTTTATAATTTTTTATATTATAGAAGAAACTAAATTTTATGACAAGTATGAGAGGGAAGCAAGCTGCGCCG
>CAJOLA010000050.1 GCA_905235275.1 uncultured Lachnospiraceae bacterium | reverse complement strand
CGTGTGGTTGCCGGTATCGGTGTGCCTCAGGTTTCAGCGGTTATGGACGTTTACGAAGAAGCCAAAAAGTACGATGTTCCCGTTATCGCGGACGGCGGTATCAAGTTCTCCGGTGACGTGGTTAAGGCCATCGCGGCAGGAGGAAGCGTATGCATGCTTGGAAGTCTTCTTGCCGGATGTGATGAATCACCGGGAGACTATGAGTTATATCAGGGAAGAAAATATAAGGTATATCGTGGAATGGGATCCATTGCGGCCATGGAAAACGGCAGCAAAGACAGATATTTCCAGACGGATGCCAAGAAGCTTGTTCCCGAAGGTGTCGAAGGACGTGTGGCTTATAAAGGACTTCTTGAGGATACGATATTCCAGCTTATCGGCGGTTTGAGATCCGGTATGGGATATTGCGGAGCAAAAGATATCCCGACACTTCACAAAACGGCTAAGTTCATGAAGATGTCCCCTGCGGCACTTCGTGAGAGTCATCCTCATGATATACATATTACAAAAGAAGCGCCTAACTACAGCGTTGAGGATAATTGATTCTATATTATTGATTTTAAGCGGATACGGTACGGACTGTATCCGCTTATTTTTTATCCGTACTGACATTGGTGCATATATTTGGTATAATAATCAGAATTGAATGAATGAAAGACAGAGGGAAAAAATGGAGCTTCTGACAGACAGATTAAGTAAAACGGTTATGGATGCATTTGAGGCGGCGGGATTTGACAAGACTCTCGGAACGGTCAAGGCATCCAACAGACCTGACTTATGTGAATTTCAGTGCAGCGGAGCGATGTCCGGTGCCAAGCTTTACAAGAAAAATCCGATGGAGATAGCAGAGGAAGTGGCAGGAAGGCTTGAAGGGGCCGGTGACATTTCCGAAATCACGGTTGCCGCTCCCGGATTTATTAATATCAATATATCGCCTGAGCTTCTTTGTGAGTATCTGAACGGTATGTCGGCAGATGAGAGGCTCGGTTTTGAAAAGGATGCATCTGCGGTTAAGACGGTTATAGATTACGGCGGAGCAAATGTTGCAAAGCCTCTTCATGTCGGACACCTTCGTTCCGCCGTTATCGGTGAGAGCGTAAAGAGGATATTAAAATATGCGGGCAATGACGTGGTATCCGACATTCATCTCGGAGACTGGGGACTTCAGATGGGTCTTATCATAATGCAGTTAAAGGAGGATTCTCCGGACCTGCCTTATTTTGATACCGAGCATACACGTGCATATCCGCATGAGGCACCATTTACGCTTGAAGAGCTTGAAAGGATTTATCCGAAGGCCAGTGCAAGATCAAAGGAAGATCCCGAGTTTCTTGCGCAGGCGCAGGAGGCAACACTTAAGCTTCAGCAGGGATATGAGCCTTATATCGAGATTTGGAAGCACATCATGGCTTTATCAAAGGCAGATCTTAAGAAAAATTATGATGCGCTTAACGTATCATTTGATCTCTGGAAGGGCGAGTCTGATGCCCAGCCCTTTATACCTGATATGGTAGACGACTTAAAGAGCAGGGGTATTGCACATGAAAGTCAGGGGGCTCTCGTGGTTGACGTGACTGAGGACACTGATAAGAAGGAAATCCCTCCGTGTATTATTCAGAAGTCGGACGGTGCGGCTCTTTATGCGACATCAGACCTTGCGACCATAATCGACAGGAAGCAAAGCCTTAATCCGAAAAGATATGTCTATGTTGCGGATAAGAGACAGGAGCTCCATTTTACGCAGGTTTTCAGAACGGCCAAAAAGGCGGGTTATGCCGATGCCGATACGAGACTTGAATTTTTGGGCTTCGGTACGATGAACGGCAAGGATGGTAAGCCGTTTAAGACGAGAGCGGGCGGCGTTATGCGTCTTGAATATCTCATCGAGGATATTAATGCTGCCGTTTATGATAAGATAAAGGAAGCTGATAAGCTTTCCGGACAGCAGGCGCGCGATGCCGTTAAGATGATAGGCCTTGCCGCTTTAAAGTACGGAGATTTGTCCAATCAGGCATCTAAGGATTATGTGTTTGATGTTGACAGATTTACCTCTTTTGAGGGGAATACCGGACCGTATATTCTTTATACGACGGTAAGGATTAAGTCCATCCTTGAAAAAAGCGGAATTGATACAACAGGCTTAAAACTTAATGTTTCGAAAAGCGAAAAGGAAAAGGCACTTTTTCTTAAGCTTTCGGAGTATAATTCGGTTATTAGAACCGCATATGAGGAACTGGCACCGCACAGGATTTGCCAGTATGTATATGAGGTTTCCGATATATTTAACGGATTTTATCATGATACAAAGATACTTTCAGAGACGGATGAAGACAAGAGAAACGGATGGCTGGCGCTTTTGGAGCTGACCAAAGCGGTGCTGCTTTCCTGTCTTGATCTTTTGGGAATAGAATGTCCTGATAAGATGTGATTTAATAGAGGAAGAATATGAGCAAGACTGATAAAAAGTTACTTTCTTTTATTGTTCCGTGCTATAATTCCGCCGGTTACATGAGCAGATGTATCGACTCGTGTCTTGAAGCGGGAGAAGATACGGAGATAATCGTCGTGGATGACGGTTCAAAGGAAGATAATACTTTTGAAATCGCACAGGAATATGAGAAAAAATATCCGAACAGGGTAATAGCGATTCACCAGGAAAACGGGGGACACGGAGCGGCGGTTAATACCGGTATTGCCGCATCAAGAGCGGTATTTATTAAGGTCGTTGACAGTGATGACTGGCTGGACAGACCGGCGCTTAAAAGAGTAATGGAAGACTTAAGAGGCTTCGGCAAGAAAAAGCCGGACATGTACATTACCAACTTCGTGTATGAGAATCAGAAAAAATATCATAAAAAGCGCGTACATTTTGAAAATGTTTTTCCCGTTAAGAAGATGTTTACGTGGGATAACATAGGAGTCTTTCTTGTGGATCAGTACATACTTATGCACAATGTTATTTACAGAAGATCGGTGCTTAAGAAGTGCAGGCTGAAGCTGCCTGAGCATATGTATTACGTTGATAACATATTTGTGTTTGAACCGCTTCCGTATGTGAGGACCATGTACTATGATAATGTGAATTTCTACAGATACTTCATAGGAAGAGAAGACCAGTCGATTAATGAAGAGACCATGATTAAGCGAATAGATCAGCATATCGCCATTGCGAAGAGAATGACGAGAACTTATCTGGATGCGGACATAAAATCAAAAAAATGTAGAAAGTATATGATAAAGTATCTTTCTATCATGTATCAGATAGCAACAATTCTTTTGCTGGTTTCGGGAACGCCGGAGCATCTCGAGAAGAAAAAGCAGATCTGGCAATACTTAAAGGATCAGGATAAAAAGTTATATTTAAAGATGCGTTATCATCCGTTTGGGGTAATAATCAATGCCCGCGGCGAGACTTCGAGAAAGCTTCTCATAAAGGCGTATCACGGTTTAGGAAAATATATAGGGTTTAATTGATTTGATATAACGAAAGGATGGGAAAATGGCATTTACAATTATTAAAAACGGTAGAGTGTTGGATCCGGAAACGGGACTTGATGCCGTAAAAGACGTTGTCATAGTTGACAGTAAGATTCTTGAAATCACAGATGACATAAATGTGGAGGATTATCTCCACAATAATGAAATGATAGGCGAGACTGAAGAAAATGACATTGTATTGGATGCTGAAGGCTGCTTTGTAATGCCCGGTCTTATTGACCTGCATGTGCATTTCAGGGAGCCCGGTTTTGAAGAAAAAGAGACCATAAGAACAGGGGCGAGAGCAGGTATAAGAGGCGGATTTACGAGTGTATGCATGATGCCCAATACCAAGCCCGTAATTGATGCTCCCGATACGCTTGCCGAGGTTATGGATATAGCTGAGAATACGACGACGCTTCAGGTTCATCCGATTGCCGCAATTACGGCAAATCAGGACGGAGAGTATCTTACCGATTTTCAGACTCTCTACGATAACGGAGCAATCGCCGTAAGCGAGGACGGGAAGTCCGTTATGAATGCGAGAGTGGCGAGACAGGCGATGAGACTTGCAGCTGAAATCGGTGTTCCGGTATTTGCACACTGCGAGGATATAAATCTTCGTGCCCGCGGTGTTATGAATGCGGGCAAGAGAGCGAAGTCACTTGACCTCTACGGAATTCTTAATGAAGTGGAAGATATAATTGTCGCAAGAGACATTATTCTTGCAAAGGATACGGGTGCGCAGCTTCATCTTTGTCACTGCTCCACAAAGGACAGTGTTGAGCTTATCAGACTTGCGAAGGAAGCCGGCGTGAATGTTACGGCAGAAGTAACGCCTCATCATCTTACACTTACCGAAGATGACGTTGACGGAACTGATGCAAACTTTAAGATGAATCCTCCTCTTCGTAAAAAGGAAGACAGAGATGCCCTTATTCAGGGATTAAAGGACGGCATCATTGACTGTATAGCGACGGACCACGCACCTCATACCGAAGAGGATAAGAAGCTTGGATTTAAGCAGGCACCATTCGGTATAGTCGGTCTTGAGACTGCGGTACCGATTATTTACACGGAGTTCGTTGAGAAAGGAATCCTTACGCCGTTGGAGATGGCAGAGAAGATGAGCTACAACCCGGCAAAGGTTATAGGAGTAGACAGAGGCCGTCTTCAGGTTGGTGCGGACGGTGACGTTACCATTATCGATCCGAACTTCGAATTCGAGATTAACCCGGCTTCTTTCTTCTCAAAGGGCAAGAATACGCCTTATGCCGGAAAGAAGGTTAAAGGTCTTGTTAAAGCTACGATTATCGACGGAAGAGTCGTATACCAGAACAACGGAAGAAACGAAAGCATCATTGAGACGGTTGAGCATCTTGATGAAGATTATTATTGATTGCGGGTAAGAGAGATGATTGATACTCTTGTAAACAGAATTAAAGAATTAAATGCCCCCATTTGCGTGGGGCTCGATCCCGTGCCTGATTTTGTACCGGGATTCATTAAGGAAAAAGCATTTGGCAGCCACGGCCTCACAAAAAAGGCGGTTGCCGAGGCTTTTTTTGAATTTAACAAAGGAATAATCGATGCCGTTTATGACATCGTGCCTTCAGTAAAGCCTCAGATAGCGATGTATGAGGAATTTGGAATCGAAGGGTTGGACGCATACATAAGAACGTGCGAATATGCAAAAGAAAAAGGTCTTGTCGTAATAGGTGACGTAAAAAGAGGCGACATAGGCTCCACATCAAGGGCATATGCAAACGCCCACATCGGTAAAGCGCTTATTAAAAGCGGCGAAAGAGTGGAGGAGGTTTCCGCGTTTGATGCCGACTTTGCAACGGTGAATCCGTACATGGGAAGCGACGGCATTAAAGAATTTTTAAGATGCTGTAAGGAATATGACAAAGGCATATTCGTGCTGGTAAAGACCTCCAATCCTTCAAGCGGGGAGTTTCAGGACGTTTTGGTTGACGGAACTCCCGTTTACGAGCTTGTTGCCGATAAAGTAAACGAATGGGGCAGTGAGCTGATTGGCGAGAGCGGATACAGCCGTGTCGGAGCGGTGGTAGGTGCCACATATCCCGAGATTGGCAAGAAGCTTCGCTTAATTATGCCAAAGACTCTCTTCCTGGTTCCGGGGTACGGAGCACAGGGGGCAACGGGAAAAGATTTAAAAGAATATTTTAATGACGACGGTCTGGGAGCAGTTATTAATTCATCAAGAGGAATTATAGCCGCTTATAAAAAAGAAGAGTATGCAGGATTTAGTGAAGAAGGCTTTGCGGATGCGGCAAGACAGGCGACGGTCGATATGATTAAGGATTTGCAGGACAACTGCATCGGCAGGTAAAGGAGTATATATGATATATCGTGAAAAAGTATCCGTTATCGGTAATATTCAACTGACGGATGATATATTTGATTTAAATGTTAAGACCAAAGATATCGCAAAAGCGGTGATACCCGGTCAGTTTATAAATCTGTATTCGTCTGACGAATCAAGGCTTTTACCGAGACCGATAAGCGTGTGCGAAGCGACAGGGGATACGGTTCGCCTCGTCTACAGGGTAGTTGGAGAAGGAACGAAGGAGTTTTCGACTCTTAAATCCGGAGATGAGATTTTCGTGACGGGACCTGTCGGGAACGGTTATGACGTAGCCTTCATAAATGATAATTTTAAAAGCGCGGTACTGTTTGGCGGGGGTGCGGGAATCCCTCCGATGATAGAGCTTGCAAAAAGACTGACTATAGAGACGAATGTTTTCCTGGGATACAGAGACGTACTGTTTTTAAATGAGGACTTTCCGGAAAGTGCCACAGTGCATATCGCAACGGAGGACGGCAGCTGCGGAACAAAGGGTAACGTAATGGATGCGCTTGCGCAGTCGAAAATAACGCCTGAGATTATATGTGCCTGTGGTCCCATGCCGATGCTTCGCGCAATAAAAAAATATGCGCAGGAAAATAACATAAAGGCATACTTTTCATTAGAGGAGCGCATGGCCTGCGGAGTGGGAGCGTGTCTCGGATGTGTCTGTAAAACGGTTAAAACTGATGAGCATTCCAAGGTTGAGAATGCGAGAGTATGTGTGGACGGTCCTGTATTTGATGCTGAGGAGGTTAAGATATGAGCGTTGATATGAGCTTAAGAATAGCGGGTGTTAAGTGGAAGAATCCCGTAACCGTGGCATCGGGAACATTCGGGTCCGGAATGGAATTTGCGGATTTCGTGGATTTAAATACACTGGGAGCCGTAACGACCAAAGGTGTTGCAAGTAAACCCTGGGCGGGAAATGATACGATACGCGTGGCTGAGACCGCGAGCGGAATGCTTAATGCAATCGGTCTTCAGAATCCCGGGATAGATACGTTTTTGGAAAGAGACCTTGTATTCCTTGAAAAGTATGACACGGTAAAGATTGTTAACATCGTCGGAAAATCCATAGAGGAATATGTTGACGTTGCCAAGCAGTTAAATGACACTTCAGTTGATATGCTTGAAGTTAACATTTCCTGCCCGAACGTAAAAGAGGGCGGTATAGCTTTCGGTCAGGACCCGTCAGCCGCTGCCGAGGTTACAAAGGCAGTAAAGGAAGTAACCGATAAGCCCGTGATAATGAAATTATCGCCGAACGTTACAAGCATTGCCGTCATGGCAAAGGCTGTGGAAGAGGCGGGAGCGGATGCGATTTCCCTGATTAATACCCTGACCGGGATGAAGATTGACATTAACCGCAGAGATTTTGTGCTCGCAAATAAGACCGGAGGTTTATCCGGTCCTGCAATTAAGCCTGTGGCTGTTCGTATGGTATATGAAGCATCTCATGCAGTGGAGATTCCCGTTATAGGGATGGGAGGTATCGCAAGCGGAGCCGACGCGATTGAATTTCTTCTTGCGGGAGCATCGGCAGTATCGGTCGGTACAGCGAATTTCAAAAATCCGTGCGTAACCGCTGAGATAATAAAAGATATAAATGACTATCTTGAGCGTAACGGATTCGAATCGGTGCGCGATATAATCGGAATAGTGTAATTTAAGAAAGGAAGCTGCGCGTAATCTCGTCAAGAAGTTTATCCGCGCACTCGTCCTTACTCATAACAGGAAGCTCGGTGATATTATCCTTTGTGATAAGCGTAAGCTGATTGGTATCATGTCCGAAACCGGTATTATCCGAGCTTATTGTATTAGCCGCTATTATGTCGGCTTTTTTTGTTTCAAGCTTTTTTGTGGCATTTGCCTTAAGGTCTTCCGTCTCCATTGCAAAACCGCAAACTACCTGACCGGCTCTCTTTGAATGACCGACTTCTTTTAAGATGTCTTTTGTTCTCTGAAGTGCCAGAGACAAATCGTCATCCTTTTTCTTAATCTTTTGGTCGGAGTAATCGGCGGGAGTGTAGTCGGCAACGGCCGCAGCCATTATGAATATATCCTGAGAATCTTTTTTTTGCATAACGGCATCATACATATCCTGTGCGCTTGTTACGTTTACTGTATCTGCTCCTGAAGGCGGTGTGATATCCACGGGACCGCTTACAAGCGTGACATTGGCTCCGCGGGCAAGTGCTGCTTTTGCAATGGCATATCCCATTTTGCCGGAAGAATGATTAGTTATGAATCTTACGGGGTCAAGAGCCTCTCTTGTCGGACCTGCCGTAACAAGCACGTTAAGACCGCTCAGGTCTTTTTTTTTATTGAAAAAATTATCGATATATTCGGCTATCTCTTCAGGCTCAGCCATTCGGCCCTTCCCTTCCGAGCCACATGCCAGATGGCCCTCATTTGGCTCAATTATATCCCAGCCGTACTTTCTTAAAGCGGATAAAGTGTCGGCAATGAC
>CAJOLA010000049.1 GCA_905235275.1 uncultured Lachnospiraceae bacterium | reverse complement strand
GTTTAAGTCGTATACGCTTCCGTCAACTAAGACTCTCACGTATCCCGCTTTCCTTGCGCTCTCAAAGACCTTCTCGTGCTCGCCCTTTTTACCGCGTACGACGGGCGCAAGGAGCTGAAGCTTCGTACCTTCCGGCAGCTTCATTATCTCATCCACCATCTGGTCGACCGTCTGCCTCTCAACCTTCTTGCCGCAGTTTGGGCAATGCGGTGTACCGATGCGTGCGTAAAGCAGTCTGAAATAATCGTAAATCTCCGTCACGGTTCCGACCGTCGATCTCGGGTTTCTGTTGGTGGATTTCTGATCTATGGAGATGGCGGGAGAAAGTCCCTCGATGGACTCGACTCTCGGCTTTTCCATCTGACCGAGGAACTGCCTTGCATACGAAGAAAGGGACTCCATGTATCTTCTCTGTCCCTCCGCGTAAATGGTATCAAAGGCAAGTGAGCTCTTTCCCGAACCCGATATCCCCGTAAGCACGACGAGCGCGTCTCTTGGGATATCCACGTCGATGTTTTTTAAGTTATGCTCTGCCGCACCGCGTACCTTTATGTAATTCCTAAACTCTCCCTTTTTCATAGACTCCACCTCCTTTCCGTCATCTTGTCATGTAATCGCATTCCGTAATTATAAGCGGATTACCGTCGTCGGTATTTACGTAACTCTCAAAGCCGATTTTAAGCTGCTTCCTCTTTCCTGTCTCCGTCTCATAATATACATAAAACGGATTATTTTTTTCTTCATCCTTTGCCACGATTCGACCTTCCTTAATCTCCTTAAATCCGGCTTCACCGTCGCGTGAGAATTCTTTGTATTTTATTCCGTTATCGTAAACCGATACGTCGCTGTAATATATTCCCTCATTCTTATAAGAGATTTTCTCTTTGCCGTCTTTGTCTACGACTCTTATCTCATCCATGTAGAATTTATCGCCGACTACATTTTCAAGTGCGCCCTTACCGTACACGAGATCCTCATCGGTATGACCTATAAGAATAAGACCTTCGCCGTTTGCGGACGTAATCTCTTTTGTCGCATTCGCATTGCAGTCGTATGTGATTATCTTATCGGCAACGGCTTTGTTTTCTTTGCTTATCTGCGCAACCGCAAATGCACTGCCCTTGTCGGATACCGAATAAGGCGAGTCGCTTAAGCCTTCCACCACCTGATCCGTCTTTAAGTTCTCACCTTCCGTCCTAAAGAGGCTGCTGCCGCTCACCGTGAAAAATTCACCGTTATCATTCAGATAACTTTCTCTCCGCCTTTTTCTTAACCTCTTCAAACTCACCGGTCTCTTCGATAAAGAATGCCTCGAAAAGCTCCTTGTTCGCATTGTCATATCTGAATACGCTTATACCCGTTTCGCCTTTCCTGAAGCCCCCGGGGTAAGTTCCGTACACGGTAAATTTCACGCTGCCTTCATTGTCAACCGAGAGGATGTTAATTCCGTAGTCGCCGTTTATCTGAGTAATGTCACCTTCGTCATTTACACGAATCTCTTTTGCCTTATCAAATCTGCTTCCGTCTTCAAGGTCAAGAGAGAAAACCTTTGTAAACTTACTTCTGTTTGCGTCACTCCCCGCCTCTAAAAGCCAGAGGTTTCCGCCGTTTACGAATGCGGTATATTTCGCATTTTCACTTGCCGTAACATTTACGTCCTCGTCTGCCTGAAAGCCAAGATTGATGGCCGCATCAATTACTCCCGGCTTTTCAAGTGTCTCGTAAGCATCCCTGTTGAAATTTACTAAAACGACTTCACCCTTGTTTGTCATGCGGACCGAATAGACTTCATTTACGATAACTCTTGAAACCTTTTCATCACTTGCGGTAAGCTCAATCGGATAGCTTTGCGTTATCTTGGTTGACTCCTCGTCTATCTTTACAATAGATGGAATCGGGTCCTCGAGCTTCTTAGCCGAGAGTCCCTCCCACATAAGCAGTGAAGTAAGTGAATTATATCCGGCCTTTGCGAAGTTCGTTCCGTCCGTCTCCGATAACGGGAAGAACTCTTCATATACCTCCTCGCTTTTTGAGGGGTCATAGAGCATGCCTGAAAGATTTGCCACGTAATCCAGCTTTTCCTTAGCCCACACGTCTCCGAGAAGCTCAACCGTCGTATTATAAAGACTTACCGCGCCGTCCGCAGTCTCAAGTCTGATCTGTAAGTTGTAAGGTCTCTTATCGCTTAAAAGGTCCTTTATCTCGATGACGGCTTCCGTCCTGCCGCCTTCCTCGGTCAGGTTTTCTATGTCGGTCTCCTCGATAAGGTCACCGCTTCCCGAATTTCTTACCTGGTAGGAGACCTTGCTTATCCGGCTCTTCGGCAGGTCGATTACTATCGTCTGCTTCCTGTCATTGGTCAGAGGAATCAGGCTCTCGCCTCTTTCCTGCTTTAAAAATTCCTCGCCTTTATTTCCGCTAAGTCTGTTAAAGAGCTTGCCTTCTGCAGACTTCATAAATATCTCCGGCTGCTTCCCGCCTTTCCCGAGACTTGCCGTCTCGTGAATTACGGGCTCGACCTTTGATTCGTTATAGACCTTTACCAGCTGCCTGATAGCGAAAAAAGCGGCAACAAAAGCTGCCGCGCATATAATGAGTATAAGAAGCGGCTTAGGAAACGGCTTCCTGTCAAGCTCCACATTCTTATAGACACTCTTCATCTTACGATATGTTTTTTTGTATCTTCTGCTCATTTATCTTCCCGTTTTTCTCTTTGCTGCCGTCTTTTTCTCGCCCACGGTTCAAAATATACTCCGATCTGTATGGACAACACTCCGATAAGAACCGCCACCGGACTGCAGAAGTCCGTCCTCACCGCAAGGACTATGACTCCTCCGATGCATGCTATTCGTATGATAAGCCAGATCACCATCTTGGCGGATGTCGATCTTCTGCTCTTACCGCTGTTTAAGGCGCGCGAAAGTATCCAGGCATTCTGAATGGAACTCATCATCGCAAGCCCCACTCCGATTGCAAACCCGAGCGCCACCGAAGGCTTATCCACGGGAAGAAATGCCCATATAATAAGCTGACCTATCCCGAGATAGACAAGTTCAAAAAAGACAAGAACAGGTACGACCTCGTCTACCTGTGCCAGCTTATCTCTTATTGCTTTAAAAAAATTCATAGTTACCGGTCCCCGTCTCTGTTGCCCTGTCATATTAGTACGGGGACATCCTTTCCCCTCAAAGATCAATATCTATTCTTCTCCCCGAAGAATTGTAAGCATAATACCTAACCTGCGCCGCGTCAAACATCCGCTTCGACGCAATCACCGCCGGCGTGTCCGCATACTTGTCGCTGTCAAATACAACTGTCTTTATCCCCGACTGGATAATGGCCTTCGCACATTCATTACACGGAAAAAGCGTCACGTACATCTTCGCGCCTTCAAGGCTCCCGCCCCTGTAATTAAGTATCGCATTAAGCTCGCTGTGCGCCGTATAAAGATACTTATTCTCAAGCGGGTCGCCCTCTCTCGTCCACGGAAACTCATCATCGGAGCATCCGACCGGCAACCCGTTATATCCTATGGACAGTATCTTATTATCATCACTGACTATACACGCACCCACCTGGGTGTTCGGATCCTTCGACCTGAAGGCCGCAAGCTTCGCAACCCCCATGAAATATTCATCCCAGGAAATATAGTCTTGTCTCTTATCGCTCATGCTTTGTAATCTTCTCCGATCTTGCCGATCCTTCTTACATGTCTCTCATCACCGGAAAAATCCGTCTCCAGGAAAATCTCCGCTATCTTAAAAGCAAGCTCCGGTCCCGTAACCCTTGCACCGAGGCAAAGCACGTTAGAATCATTGTGAAGACGTGTCGCTTCCGCACTGAAGGTATCACCGCAAAGCGCAGCCCTGATTCCTTCGACCTTATTGGCGGTAATGCTCATTCCAACCCCCGTTCCGCAAAGAAGAATACCCTTTTCGCATTCACCCGATAAAACGGCATCCGTCACCTTCTTTGCATAATCGGGATAATCACAGGATTCCTCCGAATCACATCCGTAATCCTTTATCTCATATCCCTTTTTTTGCAAATGCGCAATCAGATCTTTTTTCAGCGCATACCCGCCGTGATCGCTTGCTATACCTATCATTGGTTTCCTCCCGTATTGGTTTTTTCTCTCATTGTATCTTTATATCCCAGCAGGGCATCCGCCGCCTTAAACACTATCCCGTAAAGAGCATCGAACGTATCTCTGTACTTTTCTTCATCTCCGCCGTAAGGATTGGGAATCGTAGTATCCCCTTCCCCCGCGAACTCACAAAGCGTGAAAACATTTCTTGCTTCAGGAAATTTCCTGTAGATCTTATCCTTCTGGGATGCTTCCATCGTAAGCACGAGGGTATCCTTCCCGAAATCATCCTCTGACAACTGCCTGGAAAATGTGCTCGGCAGGTTCATATCGCGAAGCTTGGCGGCTTCGACTGCCTTGGGGCTGTATGGCTCCGGAAACAGCACAATCATACCCCTTGACTCTATCAAAAAAGAACTTTCCTTTTCCTTCAGCAGATAGTTCATTATCGTAGCAGCCATGGGACCGCGTGTCCTGTCCTCATTACTTACAAATATTATCCTCTTAAAAGCATTCATGGAGTCATTATATTATGCCGTGCCTCATTAAGCAACCCGCGACATCAGGTGAGAATCTATAACCGTCACGGATTCTGGACCGCCCCCTGTCGGATGAGTTTAACGTCACCGCTGCTGACATCGACGATTGTCGACTGGCCACCGCCAAGTGCTCCGTCATCTTCAATGATGATATCTGCCAGCCCGTCAAAATCTTTTAAGGCTTCTGCTGCCGTAACGGCTGCGGGCCTGCCGGATATGTTGGCGCTGGGAGCGACGATTGGAGTTCCGGCTTCGGTTATTATTTTTTGCAGAATCGGGTTTGATGTGAATCTTACCGCCACTGTGTCAGTCCCGCCGCTTACGATGTCCGGGATGTTTTTATTCTTTTTAAAGATTATGCTAAGCGGCCCCGGCCAATATTTTTCGATAAGCGGGCGGGCGGAGGCGGGAATCTCTTCCGTGACTTTGTCCAAGTCTTTTGCGTCTGAGATGAGGACTATAAGTGCTTTCTCATTCGGGCGTTTTTTTATGTCATATATTCTTTTGCAGGCATCCTCGTTGAAGGCATCCGCGCCGATTCCGTAAACCGTCTCGGTCGGAAATACCGCGATTCCTCCGCGCTTCAAAATACCTGCGGTTTCTTTAATTATGTCGGCATCCGTCGCCCCGCCGGTAATTTTTCTTAAAACCGTATCCATTTTTTCCTCCGTGAATCGTGCAAATTGGGCAGGCAAAGTCAGTCTTCCATGTCCCAACATGAATCGTGCAGATGGGTCAGACAAAATCTGTCTTCCGTATCTTAAGGAGTGCTGCCCGCCCGGACATTTTCTCCCTATTTTAAAAAGTGCAGGCATTACGCCTGCTTAAAATTATTTTTTATATTCAACTACCAAATCCCAAATATCCGGTGTCTCATATCCGAGTCTCCAGAATGCAACACCCGCGAGGTTATTCTCTTTCGTTGCGTCAAGCTTTAACTTCATGGACTTGGCATCTTCCAGCCATATGCTGTAATTGGCTCCGTCCTTCTTATACGTTGCGACATTTTGTCCCGTAAAATCGTCCCAGTTGATCTTACCGTTGTTGGCGGCGACATTTTCAGCTGCATCCTTCATGCCGGCAGACGCATTCGATACGATCTTGCCCGATTCGTCAACACCCCAGATACGCGTATAGAACGGAAGCGCGTTTATTATCTTGTTGGCGGGGACATGCTCAAGAGCATCTGCGATGCCTTCATTTACGAATCCTATCGAAGAAACACTTCCCGGCTCTTCGGAGCCCGCATAATGCTCATCATAATTCATGAGGATAACGTAATCCACATACTGACCCTGCTCTTCCATGTCGTAGTAAGCGTTATATCCCTTTGGCGGATAATCGTCTATCGATAAAACAATGTTGTTCTTATGGCACTCAACGGATAACTCCCTTACGAACTGCAGGAAATCCTTGCTTGAGTCATTCGTTATTGTCTCGAAGTCAACATTTATGCCGTCATATTTCATGTAGGTTGCATCGGACATAAGTCTTTCTATCATTCGACCGCGAACCGCTTTGGAGCTGAGTATCTCCTTTATGTTCACGTCATTTGTAAAATCATTTACAACCGGCCAAACCTTAAGACCTTTATTATGGAAATCCTCCACCATGCCGACCTCCGAAAAGTCGTTGATGGTACCCTTGTTGTCCGCAAACGAATACCATGTGGGAGCTATGATATCAAGTCCTTTAATGTCCTTCATCTGCTCCTCGGCATTCTGATTGGCAACGGCATTCGTTACGGCAAACCACGCAAGAGAAACGGGCGTATCAACCTGATTATGCTTATAGGTATCCTCGTCTGCCGTCTTTTGCTTAAATTCACTCGTCTCCGAAATCTTGGAGGTCTTTACGTATCCGGTAAATCCGTCTGCCGTATAAACCTTCGTCCAATCGCCTTCCTTTTGGATTGTCATCATTTTGTCTCCGGCCTTTAAGTCGGCAACGATATTGCTCTTGATACCGGCATAGTATCTTACAACGGTATCTTCAAGAGCCTCCGCACTTTCCCAGCCGGTGTTCCCGTAAGTAATTGCCACCCTGTTGGGCTCGCTTGCCGTGGTTGCAATCATCGGCGTATATTTGGAAACAAATGCCACGTCAAGATAATATTTATCATCGCTCTTGATGAGCGGCGCGGACGTCTCGGTAACCTTTTGTCCCGAGGTTGATGTGTATTCCCTCTCACCCGGTTTAAGAGTCATGGTACCCTCTCCGTTCGTGTAGAGGATTCCGTCCGTCTCCTTATCGAAATAAAATCTGTCATTTAATTCGCGGTCCACAAACTCCAGCGGCAGATATCCGATTCCGTTAAAGAAATAAGCCCGCTCTTCCTGTACTTCACCGTTAATGACTATGATTCCCTCGGCACTTCCGAGTTCCCCGACCTTATAGAAATCAACCGGCGCAAGCCTTTCCTTGCTTTCGTATGCATATCTGTAGATAAAAAATCCGGCCGCTGCCGCCGCTGCTGCCGCAATGGCGATTATTATTGCTATTATTTTTCCTTTGCCTTTTTTCTTCTTATAAGTAAATTCGCTCATGATTCCCTTCCCTAAGAGGCGCTTTTCTTTTTGGCGTAATAATTACCGTCAAGTATAATGTCTTTTACTTCGTAATATTCCTGCAGGAATTCATCCATTTGCTGTTTTTCTTCTCTGGTGATGTTTTTGATACCTTCCTCGTTACCCGTATAAGTCTCCGCGTCTTTGGTTATCCAGCGTCCGCCGGAGGTTGTGACATATCCCGGATAGTTATCATCGAATATATCATTCCCCATTATATCATACGGAACGCCAACTCCAAGCAAATTCATGACAGTCGGTGCAAGATCTACCGTTTGGGAAACCTTTTCTACTTCCATAGGGTTCTCGTTTGCCGCACAATAGATAATTGCCGGCGTTCTTTCCGTATTCGCATTACCGTTTTCTTTCGAGAGTCTGGTTAACTCTTCCTTATTCCTTATTCCGTATGCAAAGTGATCGGCAAAAAGGACCAAAACGGTATCTTCCAAAATACCCTCTTCCTTAAGACGCTCAACAAGCTCGCCCACCATGTCGTCCGTCATTCTTGCCTTGGCTCTTAATACGTCAAATTCATTCTTTGAATCATACTGAGGATATTTTTTAAGCGCATACTCCGCATCATATCCGTTTCCGTCATAAGGAAGGTGCGGGGTGTAGGTTACTATAAACGAAAAGAACGGTTTTCCGTCCGCTTTTACATTTTCCCCTTTTCCTATGACGTCATAAAACAGAGAATCCTTTTGAGTCAGATATGTATCGATGGTTTTACTGAGCGTCACCTTCTCACCGTTTACCATCTTATAGTCGTAGGTTTTATCCTTGGCATCCGGCTCGAAGTAGTCTTCGTATGAATGGTACTCTTCATAACCGAATGCTCTGTGAATCGGTCCTCTGTTGTAAAACGTACTCTCGCTCTCGTGGAATGAGTTGGCGGTATATCCGGCACCTTTAAGAACTGACGGCAGACTTCTTGAAAAATCATTTCTTACAAGAGCATATGCCGCATTACCGTTTGCCTTCGGGAAGGTTGATGTATTGAATGCGAATTCCGAGTTAAAGGTCCAGCCGTTGGAATATCCCGGCGTATAAAAATTTGTAAAGTCCATGCCTTTACTCTTCAGGTTATAAATGTTCGGGGTATCCTCAGGCGTTATCAGCCAGTCGTCCATACTCTCCATCATTATGGCAATCACGTTCTTACCCTTATATAAGCCCGTCATTGTATTATCATTATGCGGCCCCCTCTTGGCAAAGAATTCATCCACCTTCTTTAAATCATCATCGGAGATAACTTTAAACCTGTTTGCTAAAGACGTCTGAATGTCTCTTGATAAATAGCCGTAAAAACCGCACAGCTGCATATCAAATCCCGGATTACTGAAGGTCTCATATTCATATGCCGGACTGTCGAAGGCTTCCCACGTATCTCCCTTTGAAGAATCGTACATCTTCGGTACAAATACGATAAAAACTATGCACCCTGCCGCAATCGCACATCTGACTATTATTGCCTTTTTGCATGTTCCGGGTCTTGGTACCGTATTGGGAAGAAAATATCTCTTGATAAGATGGCCTATCGTATAAAAGATTGCCGCCCATACAAATGTCATCACGCCGAGAGACTTTAAGGCGAATCCGAAATAATTGGTTCCCTCTCCCACAACTCCCAACTCACTGAGTGTCATGAACTTTCCGACTATGAGATGACTTCCGTACTGGAAAAAGGCAAGTGCCTCAAGCGAATAAAATATGATACTGTATGTAAGATCCTTAGCCTTTCTGTTAGATATTGAAAAAACAACAAGAGAAATCAACGTTCCGTAGAGAAGCGTGAACAGATGCGGCGGCCAGGACCAAAAGTCGTATCTCCCAATGGATGCAACGGATGCTCTGAGCCACCAATCCAGCGACCAAAAAGATGCCATTACAATGGCATAAGATAATATCTTTATCGGCATTGACGGGTTGTCACCGCCTATGTTATGCCATTTTCTTTCTTTCTTTTTTTTGCTTTTCATTTTGCCCTAACACTAGAATTTATTTTTTGTAAATTAGAATTTTACAATATTTTTATAGAAAAAACAATAAAACCTATTGCAGTATAAATATACTTGAGGTATAGTTACATGCGTTCACTTCATTATCTTGAAGAGGGGTCGATGATAATGAATTTAATGAAAAACCGAAAAAATCAAAAAACCAAAAACTAATCCTTTCTAATGTAAAAATATTCCATAAAACAGTTATTCAATAACATTTGTCAATAAATTAAGAAATTCCTTTCTTTTCTTTTTACCCATAATATTTTATAAAACAATGAAATAACCTCCATCAAGCAGATTTTGAAGTGAACAAGGATTATCACAAAACAGCGTTTTATTTCCCTTCAGTGCTGTTTGGGCGGGCAGGTATTTTTTTCCTGCCCGTTTTTTTATTTTCTATCATATCCCCTCGTAAGCAGCCGTTTCCTGCCGCACGGACTTAGGAGGTTGTCTTTATATCAGTTCTGCAATATACTTTACTAAATTTAAAAACCAACTGCAGGAGTTTTAATTATGGAATTTAACCGACTTTCAAACGGTCTTATAGAATGTGTCATTTCTTCGGAAGAGCTTTCTTCCCGAGGAATCGATACCTCGGATATCCTCGCTGACATCGATACGCTAAGATGCCTTTACGCTGAGGTACTTCTTCGCATCATGGCCGATTACGGTTCCACCTTGCACGAGCCCATGATCTTACAAACCGTTATTGACGCCGACACACTGAAGCTCATTATCTCTACGGAA
>CAJOLA010000048.1 GCA_905235275.1 uncultured Lachnospiraceae bacterium | reverse complement strand
TCTTTCCTGAGCCCGTACCGCCGCTTATGAATATGTTATATCCCGACTTCACGGCTCTCTTTAAGAAGTCCGTCGCCTCCTGCGTTATGGAATTCATGGCAAGAAGGTCTTCTATGGTAAGCGGACTGTCATAAAACTTCCTGATGGTAATCACGGGACCGTCGATTGCAACGGGCGGAAGAACGATATTTACTCGGGACCCGTCGGAAAGTCTCGTATCAAGAATCGGCGTCCTTGTATTTACTATTCGATTCGACCTTGAAGCTATTCGCTCCGCCGTATTCTCAAGCCTCTCGACGCTTTCAAATGCTGCCTTTGCCTTCTCGATTCTGCCCTTCCTCTCAAGGAATATGTTCCCGGCACCGTTTACCATAATCTCAGTCACGGAATCATCCGCCAGGAATTCCTCAAGAATGTCAAAGCCCCTTATGGAGTTGTAGATGCTTTTTCGAATCTTTTCCTTATCGTAGATGGACAGACTCCTGTCCTTAACCTTCTCATCAATCCGCCTGTCAACAACCGCATAAATCCTCTCGTCGCTTACGTCCGTCTCGTCCAGTTCATCACATACCTCTTTTCTTATCTGTCTTATTAATTCATCCAATTCATCCATTTTACGGAATTCATTTCCCATGTAAGTTCTCCGTTATAACCCTCTAAATCATCAGCCACATTAACCTTTTGCATCTTCTCCAGAAAATCTCCTCTTCCCGAATGCCACAGGAATTCCTCGAGCGCGCTCATCTGCCGCTCAACCGAGCACCTGCACACCTCTTCGATATCATCGCAGTACATATCCATGTCCCATCTGCTCCTGATGACATTCCCCATATCAAGAATCACCTTCTCATATCCGCATTCACTAATCAGTGCTTCGGTAAATTTCCCGAGGTCTTCAGGTCTTTGCCCGCTAAGGTCTTCCATACAGCGCGCACCCGACATATAGTCGAAGCCTGACGCCTTCCCCGTCCTTTCGGATAAATCAAAGCCCTTAAATGAATAATTCTTTCTGAACTCATACATGGCATCCGAAAAGCTGATGGCATCTCCTGCGCAAAATGACGGGAACTCGTCCAGATTGACATATAAGGTCCTGTGCGACCTGCCAAGGCTCTGCGCTCTTGTGAGCGCATATGCCGTCCTGATGCCCGGCTCACAAAACGAAAATACGCAAATCACCCTGTCCTTTCCGCCGGCACGGCTTTTTAACGCGGTATTTCCCACATCTCCCAGGGTCTTTAGAATCGCGGTCACGCCGCTGTACCTCGAAACGATTCCTACGCCGGCATTCTCTCCCAGAACCGTGGTATTCCCCTCAAAGATCGACCTCATCTCATCGTCGTAACAGTCTTCGGATATTATGAGTCCGTCGGGAGGCGTCTCCTTTATCGCCTGCACGGCCTTCTTCCTGTCGGAAAATGCCTTCACGCTGCATGCGTACCTGTCACCTCCTCCCATCGCGGCGCCCATGCGTTTTAAAAAAAACTCATCCTCATCCACAATGACAATATTCGGATTTCTCCCCATTAAATCTCCTTTCCGCCCTTCTCCCGGGCGTTATGTTTTACTTGGAATAATGTGAATTGAAACAATTCTGTAAGAATAAATTTATTTTTCGAAAAATGTATTTGTATTGTATAGATACATATACTATTTGTCAATATTGTTTTTTAAAAAAAAGCAATAAAAAACCCGCATGGTTTTTTAGCCATGCGGGCGGGTCAGTTAAATTTTAAAAATAGAAAAAAGTAATCTTATTTAATGTGTTGCCGTTGTCCGTCAATCATTCTTTCTTCTTCTTGATATTCCAAAGCCTGCGCCCGTGAGTGCAACTGCCGCAACGGATATAAGAGTTATCCAAAGTACGGTACTGTTGTTATCTCCCGTAGCAACTGCCTTTGCTACATCAGGTTTGCTTTCGCCTGCAGGTGCCGCACCAACTATCGGAGCGACTTTATCTTTATCGTCTTCTAAAGGTCCTGCTTTATCATTTGCATTATCAGGTGCAATTCTTTGATTATCGTTATCCGGCTTTTTATTATCTTTAGATTGGCCTGCCGGAGCATCCTCTAAGATAAGATGATTAACATCCTTAACGCAGATCTTGCCGCCGTTATCTACCGTAGCGGTACTAAGAATTACTTCACCGGCTTCATCTACATTAAATTTAATGGCTGTTTCCACTCTCTTAAAGCCTTCGGGCGCCACCGTCTCAACCAATGTGTATGTACCCGGCTTAAGATTTACAACGTGTGCGCTCGTATCGGAAACCCACTCCTCGACAGTTGAGCCTTCGGCATCATATATTGACATATGAGCGCCTTTAATCTCTTCGCCGCCGAGAGCCTTCTTGGAAATGAGAACTTCAAAGACCTCTTCTTCTCTGTAAGTAGTCTCATCTTCAGACTCGGTCGGTTTCTGTGTCTCTTTTTCTTTAGACTCAGTCGGTTTCTGAGTATCTTTTTCTTCAGCCTCAGACGGTTTCTCTGTATCTTTTTCTTCAGCCTCAGACGGTTTTTCTGTATCTTTTTCTTCAGCCTCAGACGGCGCCTCTGTCGCTTCATCATCCTTAGGTGCATCCTTAAGAACGATTACTCCGTTTTTGTACTCTACCTCACCGTTTTCCACGGTTGTTGTCTTAATTACAACGGTTCCGTCTTCCTTCACCTCGAATTCGATAACAGTTTTTATCTTCTCGTATCCGGCAGGCGCTACCGTCTCTTCCATGGTGTAGGTTCCGGGTGCGAGTGTCACCTCGTGAATTGCCTCATTCTTATCTGTCGTTGACTTATCGTCCTTGACGGATGTCCATGAGTCAATCTCTTTTCCGGCTGAATCCTTAACTACAATCTTTGCTCCCGCAACTTCATTACCGCCGAGGTCTGTTTTAGTTATCTTTACCTCTGAAGATGAAGATTCTTCGATATATTTATTGGTAAATGTACCGATGTTAGCGGAAGCTGCTTTTTTAGAGCTTATAACAGGCACTACAAACGGCTGTTTTACGTTTTTATCAGCGCCTGTAGGATCATAAACCGCCAGCTCTAAATCTACGCAGGAAGGAACATCTCCTTCTCTTGCAATTATCTCTTTAAGCTTGTTTACAATTCTGCCTATTTCCGTTGTTGAATCAAATTTTCCGGTTATTTTAGCATTCGGGCTTGTCTGCTCCCATACGGCAACATTTGTTGCAAGACTGAATGCGTAATATCCCGGAATAGACTGTGTATCGGCATAATCAAGCATCTCGCCGGAGCCGTCAAGCGGATATCCGTAATACAGTATCTTCTTTACATTTTCAGCTACATCTTTTCCGTAAATCTCTTCGAATGAATTACTGTTCTTATATACCATATAAGCGTTTGATCCAGTTGTTAGCTCACTTGGCCAATCCAAATCATAGTCAAGGCAGTAAGCTATCCAGTAATTCTTTGTGCTTTCAACATCTTTAAATGTAAGCTTTTCGGCTCCGATGTAGTTTCCTATTAATAAATGTATGCCACCTTTTTTATCTTTATATCCGACACTGTCGGCAGCAGAATGAACCATAATGGAATCAGGAAGCTTTTCGGCAGCAGTTTCTTCATATTCTACGCTTGAACCTTTACCGTCTGCTTCAACATTGGTAACATACAGCTTCTTTTCCATGGCGCCAAGCTGAGCAACAGTGATTGTTACCTTAAGTTCATTGTTATCATAGGTAACATTCTCAAGATCGCCCTTTACCTCTTTTACCGTATAGGTATAAGTTCCTGCTTTTGTAAATGTAATCTCGCCGAAGTTTACCTGTGCTCCGTTATTGTTAACCTTTGTGTTTTTGGGAAGCGGTGCACCCTGTGAGCCTGTCAGCTCAAATGTAAATGCATTATTGTAAGGTGCCTCGCCAATATTTTTTCCCGTTAATGACTTTGTGGCATTGATACAGAACTTAGCGGGTGTAACACCCTCTTCAGAAGAATCCTCCCCGGCCGGAGTATCCTCTTTAGGAGGATTGTCCTCTTCAGGAGGAGTGTCCTTTTTCGGTGAAAGAGCCAGTCCTATCATCACCTGTTTTCCGTTGTTGTTTGTATTTGTATTATTGTCCAGATTGTCAGAATCAAACTGATCGGGCGTAAAGAAATAAAGCTTAATATCAGCAGGAACACCTGTTGAATCGTCTTTTTTATTATAAAGCCACTTAGCTACTTCATCACCATTAAAAAGACTGCTGTCCGCTCCCCAATCTTCATATTGACCGTCCATAACCTCGCTTGATGTAACTAATGCATATATTGCATACTGTGTTGATTTTTTCAAATCTAACAGCGAATAAGTGTCCTTTCCTGAAATGGTTCTGTATTCAGTAAGGTCAACTTTATCATCCCCGCGATAACCGCGATATATGACATTGATTATCCTTGACTGCAGTTTGTTTAACTCGGCTTCTTTAATATTACCGTCTTCGTCATAGTATTCATTTGGAAGTCTGTAATTTTCACTGCTTCCAAATTCAGTTGGAGGAAGAGTTGCAAAATCCTCCAGCAACTGATTGTTAACAGCCAATTTTTGGTCGTATTTAGTGCCGCCAGTATCCGGAAACCATCGGAATAAGTTGTAACAATACATTGCGGATATTGAATCATCCGTAACTGTAAATTCTCCCAAATTTCCGGTGTACGTGACGACATAGCCGTCTTCAGCCCTTGCTTCCGTCGCAGGTCTTGCGACAAAAACAGCAGTCACCGCAATGAAGACCGCCATAAGAACTGCAAAAATACCAGCCAGTCCTCTACCTTTTTTTAATTTCATTCCTAAAAATCCTCTCCTTTAAAATCGCATTCTTTTTCTAATCATTTTTCAAGGTACAAAACTTATTGCTTATACTTTCACCTGCTCTTTGCCAAAGTGTCGATACCGCTTTTTCAAACAGCCAAAAGCCGGATTGACTTTAAAACGATACATCCCCCTCTTCTTAAAAGAATGCGAACGTCCAAGCATTCTTTCAAATCACGACCTTAAACAAAAAACCGGTGATGTACTTTTAGCGTCAATAAGCATTAAATCTTTATCAAGCATCATCTAACCCCATGGGTAGTATACAGCACCCCCCTACTTTCCGCAAGTTAATCATTTAACAGAATCAGTAAACAACAAAAAACCCGCATGGCTAAAAAACCATGCGGGCAGGTCAGTTAAATTTTAAAAACAGAAAAAAGTAATCTTATTTAATGTGTTGCCATTATCCGATCAGTTATTCTTTCTTCTTCTTGATATTCCAAAGCCTGCGCCCGTGAGTGCAACTGCTGCAGCGCAAATAATCGATACCCAAAGTGCGGCATTGCCGTTATCTCCCGTAGCAACTGCCTTTGCTTCGGCCGGTTTGCTTTCGCCTGCAGGTCCAGCCGCAACTATCGTATCGGCATTATCTTCATTATTTCCTTCAGCCTTTACGTTATCATTTCCTTCAGGCTTTGCGTTATCATTTTCAATATGATCTGCGATTTTTTCTTTTTCAATATCTTCCGGAGCATCCTCCAGGATCAAATGATTGGTGTCCAAAACGCAAATCTGTCCGCCGTTATCTACGGTTGCGGTACCAAGAATTACTTCACCGTTTTCATCTACCGTAAATTCAATGGCTGTTTCAACTCTCTTAAAGCCTTCGGGTGCTATAGTCTCAACTAATGAGTACGCACCCGGCTTAAGATTTACAATATGTGCGTTCTTCTCGGAAACCCACTCCTCAACAGTTGAACCTTCAGCATCATATATTGCCATATGAGCGCCTTCGATTTCTTCACCGCCGAGAGCATTCTTGGAAATGAGTACTTCAAATTCCTCATTTACCGTGTAAGTTGTTTCCTCTTCTTTCTCCTCAGGCTGAGTGGCCTCTGTCTCAGACTCTGTCTCTGTCTCAGACTCTGTCTGAGTTTCAGTCTCAGACTCTGTCTCAGTTTCTGTCTCAGACTCTGTCTGAGTCTCAGTCTCTGTCTCTGTCTGAGTCTCAGTCTCTGTCTGAGTTTCTGTCTCTTCCTTAATTTTTTCCTTCGGTGCATCCTTAAGGACGATTACTCCGTCCTTATATTCAATCTCACCGTTTTCAACGGATGTTGTCTTAATAACAACTGTTCCGTCTTTCTTTACCTCGAACTTAATAACGGTTGTTATCTGCTCGTATCCTGCAGGTGCTACCGTCTCTTCCATAGTGTAAGTTCCGGGTGCGAGTGTTACCTCGTGAATTGCCTCATTCTTATCTGTCGTTTTCTTATCGTCCTCAGCTGAAGTCCATGAGTCAATCTCTTTTCCCTTGGAATCCTTTACAACTATGGTTGCGCCGGCAACCTCTTCGCCGCCAAGGTCTGTTTTTGAGATCTTTACAACCGTGTTTTCGGACTCTTTGTATTCGTTGGTGAATTTTCCGACATTTGCGGCAGAATACTCTTTAATCTTGTACATCGGAATGAGAAACGGCTGATATGGTTTGTCCGTATAATACTTGCCGTCGCCCGCCTCGTAAACAACAGTATCTATCTCTACATTAGAAGGTACTTCCCCCATTACGGATTCTAACTTTTCAAGTATTACTCCCGTAAGTGTGGTGTTGTCGTAAGGGAATTTTTGGCTTTCAAGATCCGGGTTTGTAATTCTCCAGATAGCCACATTGGTTGCATATCCCAGAGCATATGCCGCCTGATCTTCCCAGATGTGCGGATAAGCGCTTTCACTTTCCGTATAGTCATGACCAAACTTCTTTAATAATTCAGGAGTTACAAAATCAACCATCTGGCCCGAAGCATCATTCGGCCATCCATAGTAAAGTATTTTCTTGATTTGCTCTGCTTTCTGCTCATCATCACCTACATAGTGAGCCAATGAGTAGGCGCTTTTGTCCATCATCAACTTCTGCGCAACACCACCGTTAGCTTCCGTTGCGGGTTCTTCATGTGGCCAATGAGCAGGATTATCAAGGCAATATGCATAATAACGTGACTTTGTAAATGCATCTACATTCCCATATGTACCAACACGATTTTCTTCTTCGGTTAATACAGGTCCAAGATAATTTCCGACCATGGTATGCCCTGTGCCATTAGCATCTACGTAAAGATGTTTTTTAGTAAGGCTGTGAGCCTCTATATTGGACGGCGGCATAGATCCGATTGTCTTCTCACTGAAATCTACGCTTCCGCTTTTATCATCTACCTTTACATCAGTTACAACCCGGTCGGGACCGGCTTCTTCTACAGTTACGGTAACCTTCATTTCCCTGTCATCATAAGTAACATCTGCAAGGTCACCCTTTACCTCTTTTACCGTATAGGTGTAAGTTCCGGCATTCGTAAATGTAATCTCGCCGAAGCTTACCATTGCACCGTTATTGTTAACCTTTGTATTTGCAGGAAGCGGTGCACCCTGTGAACCTGTTATTTCAAATGTAAATCCGTTATTGTAAGGTGCCTCGTTAATGTTTTTTCCCGTTAATGACTTAGTTGCATTGATACAAAACACAGCAGGTGTAACTTTCTCTTCAGCCATTGCTTCCGTCGCAGGTCTTGTAACAAAAACCGCGGTAATCGCAACGAAGACGGCTAAAAGAACTGCAGAAATACGCTTCAGTCCTTTTCCATTTTTTGTTTCCATTCCTAAATATCTTCTCCTTACTAATTTTTTACTTTCTCTTAGTGTTTCTTAAGTTACAATGAATTTTAGTTTCTAAATATCTCCTTTTGCCCCGGTGTCGATACCGCCGATTCTTTGCAAGAAAAAGAACCGTCTCTTTTTCTTAACTTAAGAAGAAGCGGTCCCCCCAATCCTGAATGAATGCAGTAAACATATACCCACTCATTCAAATCTCAAACCGAAGCGATGGGATTTAACAAAAATCCATACCAAAAATGTTTAAATCTTATCAATCATCATCTTACCCGCGAGGTATTATAAAGTATCCTCCAACTTTATGCAAGTGATTTTTTTCACAGGATAAGTAAAGTCAGAAAAAAAGCAACTCCCCGTCTCTGATTTTAACGGGAAGTTACTCTTATTTTTCATAATTATATTTATATCTTAAGCCACTTATTTTCCACGCAGCATCGCAAATCCCAGCTTTCCTTCCAGGCGGAATCACCGCTGTAATCCTTATCCGGATAAAGCTTATAGCTCCAGTAAATCCAGCCGTCCGCTTCCTCCCAGGTTTCAAACTCGAGGTCTGCCACCTCGTTAAATCTTCTTCGCTTCTCGATGACAAACTGCTTATCGCTCATGCGGTCCTCTTTTTTGCAGTCGACCGCGTAGCGGTTGTTGATGCACCACTCGCCCCGCTTTGCCATCTTCACGCGCTGTTTCTCAAGGTTAATGTACATCTTATAGCAGGCCATGTTGTGCATCGGGACGTACATCTCCATTGCTTCTATATAAATGTGCGTATCCAGATAAACATTTACCATGTTGTTTCGCTTGAAGAAATTCCCCCACATGGACGTGCGGAAGCCGTCGTGAAATACGATGGCTTTATCCGCCGGAAGCACTTTTCGAAGGCTTCGATAAGCAGCCTTATAGAACTTGCGAAGGAATTTAAGCGGTACAAATCCCGAGCCCTTCGCCTCTTCTTTATCGGAGGCTTTCCCGGTCGAGGGAGCCGTCACGTACACCGGCCAGCTTATCGGTTCGTTAAGCACTTCTATTCCGAAAAGCTGCCTTTTATCCGCGTATCTTTTCGCAAGCCTTTTTAAGACTTTAAGGACAAATATTACCTCGTCCGAGTTTTTGTGCCATTTGCAGACTCCGACAAGCCCGCCGTTATCGTAACCGTTTTGATTGCCGGGGGACGTGTGCAGGTCGATAAGGACCTTAAGTCCGTATTTCCCCGCCCACTCGAAAGCCTTGTCCAGATACTTAATACAGCCGACGAAAGGCGCCCTGTCGCCGAATATAAAGTACGGCACGGGGATTCGCACGAGGTTAAGGCCGTGGTCTGCAATCCACTTAAAGTCATCCTCCGTGATGTAGGTGTCCCTGTGCTTCTTTAAGCGTGCGGCAAATTCCTCGGGTTCCAGGCTTCTTGCAAGCCAGGTCTCATCCTGAGCATCAGTCCCCGCAAATACGCTCGGATCCATCCATTTCTCAAGGACAAGCCAGTTGCCCAGGTTAACTCCTTTTATCTTCATGTCATCCTCCTGAAAGCCTGCATTTCAAGTATTAAAATAACATATATTTTTAGAAAAACATAATAAAAAGATATTTAAAACTTTCGCCGCATTTTGTTATAATCAGACAAAGTGCAGGTGATATTATGATCGATTTTGACAGATTTACCGAGATTGTACAGGACGAAATAAAGCTTTTGCCAAGCTATGTCTTCGAGGACTTAAACGGCGGCGTTATCGTGGATGAAAAAGCCTATCTTCACCCGAAGCGTCTTGCGGACGATCTCTATATAATGGGAACTTATTCCACCAGCCCCGTGATGGGCAAGCAGATTAAGATATATTACGGCTCCTTTGCCGCGACCATGGGCAACAGCTCGGAGAAGCGCGTAAAGGAGAAAGTGCGCGATACCCTGCGGCATGAATTTTTGCATCACATGGAGACCCGGGCCGGGTTCTTCGGCGACGGAACTCTTATCGATCAGGATAAGAAAGAGATGGAAAATTATTATGCGATGCATAAGGAGCGTGACGGGGAGGAAGAATAGAGTTGTTCTTAATCTGCCTTCTTACCTTAAATCAGAGGCATCAAAAGAGCCGTCTTTTTTAAAATAAAAAGACAGCTCTTTTAAGTTTAAAGTAATTGGATATATTCCCTGCAAAAAAGCTCCATCCTTAAATCACAGCAAGGATGGAGCTTTTTATATGGTAAGGGGTATCAGTCATTTAGTCACTGTCTGTTTTTCTTTTTGTAACCGATTCCGATTAACATGGCGCAAGGTGCTACACACATAAGAGTAATCCAAAGCAGCATGTTTGTTTCGTCGCCGGTATTTGCAGAGCCGACCTTTACACTCTTTTGCGAAGCTCCGGCCTTAGTGTCGGTCGGTGCGTCCGTCTTTTGCTTGGTTTCTTTTTCGGTACCGGACGGTGTGGTCGGCTCCGTAGTCGGATCCGTTGTCGGTGCTTCCGAACCCTTCGCTATGATTTCAAACACAGCCTCAGGGTTGTTTCCGTCATCAAATAACGCTGTGATTGTGTGTTTGCCGACGGATAAAGTATTCAGATATTCCGGCTTTAATCCCACAATCACACTTCCGGATTCGGCCGTGTAATTATCCGGATCCACATCTTCGCCGTCTACCTTAATGCCGATAAAATGTGAGAAGGTCACATCATCGTCAATGTTTCGCTCGAAGGTGAATTTCAGCGTATTGTCGCTTCCCTCTTCCCAGGTCGAACCGTCTCCCGCAGTGTTGCGGTAAAAGATCTCTTCCGGATCAATCTTTGGAATCGCACGGGTCTGGGTCTCATCGCAGCGTGAACAGGTGCGTGTCTCTTCGCCTTCCTCATCCACGGTAGGTGCCTTAGTCTCTTTCCATTCGCCCCAGTCGTGACCGAGGGCTGCGACGTCTTCCGTCTTTGTTTCTCCACACATCGTGCAGGTATAGGTCCTCACACCCTTATCTGTACAGGTAGGCTCAGTTGTTACTTTGCCTTCGTCCCAGATGTGGTCAATCATGGCAATGTCACGGGTCTCTTTGTGGGACGCATCGCGCTTGCAGACACGCTCCTCGATTCCCTTAGTTATACAGGTTGGAGCCTTAGTCTCT
>CAJOLA010000047.1 GCA_905235275.1 uncultured Lachnospiraceae bacterium | reverse complement strand
GGAGTGTCCGTCGAAGGCGTTGCGATGGACGAAGAGCTGTGTCCGCTTTCGCGCGCCGGGTCGTTCCGCTGTTCGGACGAGCGCTTGAACCGCATCTGGGACGTATCGGCCCGCACGCTGGAGCTCACGTCGCGCGAGCTGTACATCGAAGGCGCAAAGCGCGACAGGTGGACGTGGAGCGGGGACGCTCGGCAGAGCTACCTGATGGGCTACTATCTCTTCGGCGAAAGCAGGCTGGCGAGGGATACGCTCTTCTACCAGCGCGGCGGGGATCCTGTGGTGATGCATCTGAACAAGATTATGGACTACACGTTCTACTGGTTCATGTCCGTTCGCGAATACTACCTCTACACGGGCGACCGCCTGTTCCTCGAACAGGCGTACGACAGGATGGTTTCGCTGATGGACTTCGCAATCGGACGGCTCGACGGACAGGGGCGTCCGCACGACATGCCCGGCGACTGGATGTTCATAGACTGGGCGCCTGAAACGCTGCACAACACCGGCGGGGTGACGAGCTTCGAGCAGATGCTTCTCGTGGAGGCGCTTGAGACCATGGAAGCAATCGGTGCAAGACGTGGAGCGCTTAAGCGCGGCGGAATCATCGATTATGAGAAGACCGCGGGGATTATCATGGATGATTTCAGGAATGCGCGTCTGGGTAAGATCAGTCTGGAGGTTATCTGATGGATATTAAGCCTGAAAAGCTTGAGGCGGAGCTTAAGCGACTCGAAGAGATGAGTGTATATGAGAAGGAGTATGAGAAGTACGGCTACGTATGCGGGATAGATGAGGCGGGACGCGGTCCGCTTGCGGGTCCCGTGGTTGCCGCAGCCGTGATTTTGCCAAAGGATGAGAAGATTCTTTTTGTAAACGACTCCAAGAAGCTCTCCGAGAAGAAAAGAGAAGCGCTTTTTGAGGAGATTAAGACGAAGGCCGTAAGCTACGGAATCGGTATAGTCGACCATAATATAATAGATGAGATGAATATCCTGCAGGCGACGTATGAGGCGATGAGGATAGCGGTAAGTAAACTTAATCCCGAGCCTGACGTCTGTCTTAATGATGCGGTTACGATTCCTGACCTTAACAGGTTGCAGGTTCCGATTATAAAGGGTGATGCCAAGAGCGTATCAATTGCTGCCGCAAGCATCCTTGCCAAGGTGACAAGGGACAGGCTTATGAAGGGGCTTGCAGAGGATTATCCCGAGTACGGCTTTGAGAAGCATAAAGGATACGGAACGAAGGCGCATATGGATGCCATCAGGCAGCACGGTCCTTCTCCCGTGCACAGGAAGACATTTTTAAAAAATATTGAAACTGATAAGTAGGAGAGGAAACGCGGTGAATAAGAGGGGTACCGGAAGTGAAGGGGAGAGAATCGCTTCCGATTTTTTAATAAAAAACGGTCTTAATATAGTTGAGAAAAATTTTAGGGACAGATACGGAGAGATAGATATCGTGGCTAAGGATGCCGATACGCTTGTATTCGTTGAGGTGAAGCTAAGAACTGATGATTTTCTCGGAGATCCGCTTGAAGCGGTTAATGCAGGCAAGCAAAGGACGATAAGAAATGTCGCAAGGCAGTATCTTTATGAGAAAGGTCTTGGCGATGTCTGGTGCAGGTTCGATGTGCTTGGAATCAGGAATGCGGACGGTGAAGGCTTTGATATTGATTGGATAAAAGATGCATTTTGATACCATCGGGATATATGGTAGAATACTCAGGTATATGATTTTTAGGGAAGAGTAAAGAGATGAGAAAACCGATAGTGGCCATTGTAGGAAGGCCCAACGTAGGAAAAAGCACGCTTTTTAACGACCTGGCGGGGGAGCGTATTTCCATAGTTCAGGATACCCCGGGCGTTACAAGAGACAGAATATATGCGGATGTTGACTGGAACGGTCAGGTCTTTACGCTTATTGATACGGGCGGTATCGAGCCTGACAGCAAGGATATCATTCTTTCCCAGATGCGAGAGCAGGCACAGATTGCGATTGATACGGCAGACGTTATTATTTTCCTTGCGGACGTACAGCAGGGACTTACCGATGCCGACGATAAGGTTGCGCAGATGCTTAGGAAATCGGGCAAGCCCGTAATTCTTGTGGTTAATAAGGTCGATAATTTTGATAAGTTCCAATCGGACGTTTATGAATTCTATAATCTTGGCATGGGTGATCCCGTGCCGGTTTCTGCAAGTGCGAAGCTGGGTATCGGCGATATGCTTGACGTAATTATAGAGAAGCTGCCGGTATTTAAAGCGGAGGATGAAGAGGATGAGACGCCAAAGATTGCGGTTGTGGGTAAGCCCAACGTCGGTAAATCATCACTGATTAATAAGCTTCTCGGCAGTAACAGACTTCTCGTGTCCGATATTGCGGGAACCACGAGAGATGCGGTCGATACCACGGTTAAGTATGACGGCAGGGATTATATATTTATCGATACGGCAGGACTTCGCCGCAAGAGCAAGGTGAAGGAAGAGATAGAGCGTTACAGCGTGATAAGGACGGTTGCGGCAGTCGACCGTGCCGATATTGTTATTCTTATGATAGACGCAACGGAGGGCGTGACCGAGCAGGATGCCAAGATTGCAGGGCTTGCCCACGAAGGCGGAAAAGGTGTTATAATTGCAGTTAATAAATGGGACGCCGTGGAAGATAAGAACGACAAAACCATGAATGAGATGACGGAGGATATCAAGTCCGTTCTTTCGTTTATGCCATACGCGGAGTTGATATTTATTTCTGCAAAGACGGGGCAGAGGACCGATAAGTTATTCAAGCTGATTGATATAGTTTCGGAGAGTGCGACCCTGCGTGTGCCGACGGGTGTGCTGAACGAGATTCTTACGCGTGCGCTTGCGACACAGCAGACGCCGCAGGACAAAGGAAGAAAGCTTAAGATTTATTACATGACACAGGTGTCGGTAAAGCCGCCGGCATTTGTTATGTTCGTTAATGACAAGAGTCTTACGCATTTTTCTTATACGAGATTTCTTGAGAATCAGTTAAGGGATACCTTCGGGTTCCGCGGGACATCCATCAGAATGATGTATCGTGAAAGAGGAGAAGACGGTTAATGGGTCAAGTTGTTTGCATAGTGATCGGCTATTTTTTAGGGGCGATCATTCAGACATCATATTGGTACGGAAAGATAAAAAAAGTCGACATTAAGAAGGTCGGAAGCGGTAATGCGGGCACTACCAATGCCGTTAGGATGATGGGCTTAAAGGCCGGTATCATAACGGCGTTCGGTGACATTTGCAAGGTATTTCTTGCGGCACTTATCTGCTGGGGGATATACGGCAGTAACGCGCCGACGACGCTCATTTTCCTCTACAGCGGACTGGGGACATTCCTCGGGCATAACTTCCCGTTTTACATGGGCTTTAACGGCGGGAAAGGCGTGGCAACCATTTGCGGTGTAATTATATCGCTTTGGTTTATGCCGAATAACTGCTGGATAATGACGATTATCGGGTTGGTAACATTTTTTGCGGTTCTTTTTATTACCGGATATGCGGCGATTGCATCCCTTACGCTCGTCAGTGAATTTCTGATAGAGTTTATCATATGGGGAGCGACGGGGAACCTCGAGATACATAAAGGTGACCTTGCGCAGGGAATTGTTATTGTTATAATACTTGTTGCATTAACTTTTTTCAGGCATCGGACTAATATCAGGAGACTGCTTGACCATACGGAATACAGATTTGATTTTGGGAAGAAAAAATAAAAGGAGATAAACAGACATGGCAAAGGTATGTGTATTAGGTGCAGGAAGCTGGGGTACGGCTCTTGCGGTTCATTTGGCAAGGAAAGAAGGTAATGAGGTTTTTCTTTGCTCAATGACGGATAAGGATTTTGAAAAGATTTCAAAGGACAGGGAGAACACATCGGCACTGCCGGGAGTTAAGATTCCGGAGAATGTAAAGATTAATCATGACATTGAGGAGTCAATTAAAGCATCCGACATGATTGTGCTTGCTGTTGCATCGCTTTATGTCCGTGAGACGTCAGCAAAGATATCTTCTTTTGTTAAGGAAGGTCAGATAATAGTTGAGGTTGCAAAGGGTATCGAAGAGGACAGCTTAAAGATGCTCTATGAAGTAATTGAGGATGAGATTCCTCAGGCAAATGTTGCGATTCTTTCAGGTCCCACACATGCAGAGGAAGTGGGTCGTGAGATTCCGACCACCTGTGTTGTCGGCGCAAAGGATAAAGAGACTGCCGAATATATCAGAGAAGTGTTCATGACGGATTCACTTCGCGTATATATTAATCCCGATATGCTCGGTATCGCTCTCGGCGGCGCTCTTAAAAATGTCATTGCGCTTGCCGCAGGTATTGCCGACGGACTCGGATACGGCGATAACTCAAAGGCTGCCCTTATCACGAGAGGTATGTCTGAGATTATGAGACTCGGCGTGAAGATGGGTGCCGAGGAGTCCACATTTGCCGGTCTTTCAGGTATGGGCGATCTCATAGTTACCTGTGAGAGCCGTCATTCACGTAACAGACGTGCGGGATTTCTTATCGGAGAGGGTATGACGCCGCAGGAAGCCATGACGGAAGTAGATATGGTGGTTGAAGGTGTTTATGCCGCAAGATCGGCAAAGAGGCTTGCAAAAGAGCACGGAGAAGAACTTCCTATAGTAAATGAAGTGGTTAAGGTGCTTTTTGAAAACAAGGATCCGGGTGAAGCGGTAAAAGACCTTATGCTTCGTGATACCGTTTTAGAGGTCAGAAGTCAGGACTATTAATTGGAGGACACATGAGGGTAATAGCGGGAAAAGCGCGCAGCATGCCTCTTAAGTCATTAAAGGGGCGCGACGTAAGACCCACAACGGACAGGATAAAAGAGACGCTTTTTAATATTCTTATGCCTGAGATTCCGGGTTCGAGATTTTTAGATCTTTTCGCGGGTGCGGGAGCCATAGGAATCGAGGCCTTAAGCCGCGGGGCGAAGGATGCATGGTTTATTGAAAAGTCTAAGGATGCATGTGCGATAATTAATGCCAATTTGGAATTTACCGGGCTTGCCGAAGATGCGCATGTCCTCGGAAGAGACGTATCGGACGGTATTATGGAGCTAAACGGCAAAGGCGCATTTGACGTGATATTCATGGATCCCCCATACGGTAAGGGGTATGGCCCGAGTATACTTTCCCTGCTGTCAAGAACGGATTTGGCGGATGAATACACTCTGGTAGTGCTTGAAGAGGACTTAAGTGATGATTTTGCCGAAGGGGATGTCATTTCGGGCTTTGAGATTACAAGGATTAAGCAATACAGAAGCAACAGGCACATTTTTTTGAAAAGGGAGGCGGATAAATGATTACAGGAATCTATCCGGGAAGCTTCGATCCCGTTACTTTCGGGCATCTGGACGTGATAAAAAGGGCTGCGGCGATGACGGACAGGCTCATCGTCGGAGTTTTAAAAAACAATGGTAAAACCCCGTTGTTTTCAACTGATGAACGTGTTAATATGTTACAAGAAGTCACGGGCGATTTGAGTAACGTTGAGGTTGTAAGTTTCTCGGGTCTTCTGGTGGATTTTGCACGCGAGAATAACGTAAGTGTGATAGTCAGAGGACTTCGCGCCGTTACCGACTTTGAATATGAACTTATGATGGCACAGACCAACAGGGTGATGGAGCCGTCTATAGATACCATTTTTCTTTCCACGAGCCTGGATTATGCATATCTGAGCTCAAGTATGGTTAAGGAAATAGCCACATACGGCGGGGATATCAGTAAATTTGTCCCTTCCGTTACGGCAAAGAGAATATATGACAAGATAAACCAAAACTGATTTGGAGGATGGCAATGAGTAAGATTGAACAGATTATAGAAGATTTACAGGCGTACGTAAGTGAATGCAAAAGCCCGGCTTTTTCAGGAGGCGGAAAGATTGTATGCGAGAGGAATACCATCGAGGAGTTCATCGAGGATTTAAGACTCAGTACACCTGAAGAGATTAAAAAATATCAGAAAATTATCAGCCAGAAGGATATGATTCTTGCTGATGCCAAGAGCCAGTCTTCCGCAATGATAGCAGAGGCCCAGAGAGAGGCACAGAAGCTGGTTGACGATCACGAGATTATGCAAAAGGCTTACGAAGAGGCGCAAAAGACTGTTGAGACAGCCCGTGAAGATGCCAAGAACATCGTTGATGCCGCCAATCGTGACGGCAACGACATCCGCAACGGTGCCATCCAGTATACGGACAGTATTCTTGCCGATCTTCAGACAACAATTGAGAATGCGGTAACTGAGCAGGAAGCAAGAAATGATGATCTTGTCGCTAATCTTAAAGGTGTTCTTACAACCGTTACCCAGAACAGAGACGAGCTTAATTCAGACAGCAAGACCGAAGCCTCCATCGACATTTCAACCGTTATGGAAGAGGTTGAGGGAGGAAATTCCAATTTAGGTTCCGTGGGAGGCTCTGAGATTTCTCAGGAGGACGGTGAGATTTTCCTTAAAGATTCGTTTGACAGTGAGGAATAATGAGACTGCCGGAAAAGTATGAACTTCAGATGAGGCGGCTTCTCGGGGGTGATTATCCTCTTTATGAGGATAGCCTTGAGGAGTCGCGTCATTTTGGTTTAAGGGTAAATGAATTAAAGATTTCCGTTGAGGAATTTCGGGAAAAAGTGCCGTTTCACTTAGAGCCCGTGCCATGGGCCCGGAACGGATTCTATTATTCCGAAGAAGATAAGCCTGCGCTGCATCCCTTTTACTACGCAGGTCTTTTTTATATTCAGGAACCGAGCGCCATGACGTCGGCCGGCGTATTGCCGGTTGAGCCGGGAGATACGGTGCTTGACCTGTGCGCCGCTCCGGGAGGTAAGTCCACACAGGCTGCGGTTAAGTTAAACGGAAAAGGTCTTTTGGTATCAAACGACATAAGCGCATCGCGCGCCAAGGCACTGCTTAAGAATATCGAGCTTTTCGGGATAACGAATGCAAGTGTTATCTCGGAGAATCCGTATGCCATTTTGCAAAAGTCGGACATTAAGTTCGATAAGATAATTCTTGATGCGCCATGCTCCGGCGAGGGGATGTTCCGTAAAGACCCGAAGCTAAGAAGCGCTTGGGAGCAAAACGGTCCCGAGAATTATTCCAAGATCCAGCAGGAGATCATCGGTTACGCCGCAGAGCTGCTTAAGCCCGGCGGTATGATGGTTTATTCCACGTGTACGTTTAATGAGCTTGAAAATGAGGGGACGCTTATTTCGCTTTTGTCTAAGCGTGATGATTTGGAGCTCGTTGATATTCCGAAAGAACACGGCTTTTATCCGGGACGCACGGAAACGGAAGAACAGAAGAGATTCCATATGGAGCGTGCGGTAAGGATTTATCCGTTCGCGGTGAAGGGCGAAGGACATTTCGTATCTTTGATTAAGAAAAAGGGTGAGAGGATACGACCTGAGGTCTTTCCTGCAGGGGACAGGAAGGTTAAGCTATCGGAAGAATTTGAGGAGTTCGAGTCACATTTAAGTATGCCTTTTGACAGATGCCGGATTCGCGTGTCGGAGGGCAAGGTCTACTGTCTTCCGGAGAGTGAGTTTACCGATGCCGCAAAAAAGGTCAGATACTTAAGGAACGGCGTGCTTCTCGGTGAAGAGAAAAAGAAAAGGTTCGAGCCCTCCCAGGCTCTTGCGATGACATTAAAGAGTGATGACTTTGATAATGTTATAAGTCTTGCCGCAGATGATGTAAGAGTCGATAAATATCTGAAGGGTGAGACGATCAGTTTCACGGCAGAAGAGCTTGGGGGAAATTATGACGGTACCGTGCTCTTTTGTGTGGAAGGTTTCACGCTTGGCTGGGGTAAGCTTTCGGGTACGACGATGAAGAATAAGTATCTGCCGGGATGGCGGAAAGCGTAAGGTTAAGATGCCTGTTTTTGACGGGATGAGTCAGTGTAGTTCTTTTTTGGTTTGCCGGTGAGGAGACGGGTTAAGTCGTTTGGATGTTGAATCGGCCGGGATTGCGAAAGGCGTAAGTTATGAAACAGATTGAAATTACGGGACAGACTGAAGGGAAAAATCTTCTTCGTCAGCTCTCGTGCATTTTGCCGGAAGCTTCGGTAAGCTTTTTGCATAAGATGCTTCGTAAAAAGAATATTACGCTAAACGACGGTAAAGCCGACGGCTCCGAAAAGCTTGTAAGCGGTGACATTATTAAGATATATTTCAGTGATGAGACTTTTGATAAGTTCGCCGGGTCTTCCGGGAAAGAAGCCGTTGTTGCGCAGCCGGTGCCAAAGCTTTCTGCTGAATGTATTATTTACGAGGATGATGATATTATTCTTGTTAATAAACCGTGCGGGATACTTTCTCAGAAGGCTGAAGCGTACGGTTATTCAATGGTTGAGATGATTGCGGAATATATTAAGGCGAAGGAAGTGCGCAGCGAAAATTTTGAAAGCTGTAAAAACGCTTCGGGCGTAAGTGAGTCTCTAAGAAGTGATATTGCTGATACAGGGACGGACGGTGCCGATACGGGAACGGGCTATGCAGTTGCTACAACAGATATTAAGAATGCCGAATTTAAGCCTGCCGTTACCAACA
>CAJOLA010000046.1 GCA_905235275.1 uncultured Lachnospiraceae bacterium | reverse complement strand
GGGAGCCATCGCCGTAGGAAGCAAGGTGCTGGGTGTCACGGGAAAGCCCGGCAGCTTACCTAAGAAGCAGGCGTATGCGGCCGTCGGGCAGGCAAAGCTGATTCAGGCATATGATAAGCTTTTTGAGGAAGCGGGGACCATGACGGGGCAGGTTCTTCTTACCGCCATTACTCTGGAAAATGACCTTGCCAGGGCGAATGCGCGAAACACTTTTGAGGAGCTTTTCGCGATGGGGGTAATTCCCGTAGTTAATGAGAATGACTCCATATCCACGGAAGAGATTGAGCAGGTTCACACATTCGGTGATAACGACAGGCTTTCCGCGCTTGTGGCAAAGCTTACCGGTGCGGATTTACTGATTCTTCTGTCGGATATAGACGGGATGTATACGGACGATCCCAAGAACAATTCGGATGCCGGTCTTATATCCGAAGTGGATGACCTTGAGCGTGTAAAGGATATGGCAAAAGGCACCGACACCAAAGGAGTCGGGACGGGGGGAATGTCGGCAAAGCTTACCGCGGCAGAGATTGCAACGGGCAGCGGGGCGGACATGATAATTTTAAACGGCAGTGATCCGGAAAATATCCGGAAGGCAATCGAAGGAGAAGAAATAGGAACGCTTTTTCCCGGGAAATAAATTATGAATATTAAAGTGGTTAACAATTTTAAAAATGACAGATGTGAAGCGATAAACGAGAGATACTTCCTTGCGATATCAAAGGATGAGTCGGTAACCTTTAAGGGCATTGCATCTGACAAAATATATATTCTTGATTCGGAGACAAGTACGGAGAAGGAGGTTGCCCCTGACAGGGTGAAGTTTTTCATCGATGATGTAATTTACGCATCGGGCAGCAGGGACTATATTATCTTTCCGACCGCCGAGATGAAGGAAGATAAGATAGTAATAAAATATTATCTCTACAGGCTTGAGGATGAGTCCGAGGGCTTTCTTTACGAAATATCGCTTGATGCCGAAAGCTTCGGCTTTACCGAGAAGCTTAAGGTATTCGTTCTTGATGAGTTCAATCTTCTTATTCAGAAGGAAAAGGATTCAAAGTTTGAGCTGAGTCTCTACAGTGCGGACAGCGGACTCATTACGCAGATTGATACGCCGTATCTGGTTGATAACGGAATTTACAATCTGTATCCGATATCCGGGAACAGGTGCGTTGTGCATATCGGAAAACCCGTTCTTGCCGAGACGATAATGCCCGAGGATAAAAAAGCGCTTACGGGAGAGTGCATCGGAATCGTTCCGGTGAATCAGATGATATCCGAGTTTTCCATTAACATGGGCAACAAATTTATCCAAATGATTGAAGAGTGCAGGGAAGGCACGACGATTCCTTACGTGCGTCTTGACGGGCACAGGCTCGTATATGCTCTCCACTATATCGGTGATAACAAAGAAGACATCATAATCTTCGATACGGAAACCGGCGCAAAGACCATTCGCTTGAATTCCAAGGCGATTAACGTAACCGATCTGCAGACGACGTTCGTGTCGGACGGTACCCCGTATCTTGTTGTGGGAGCGGGCAAAAAGACGAAGAAGATTATCAACCTGAATACTCAAAAGACGACACAGATTCTGGAGAGCGGAGACGACGTGGTATTCGTTTATGAGGATATGGCGGTTGTATCGCGAGAGAAAAAGAATCTTTTCGGGCAGACGTCGGATTATGTTGAGGTTTATATTTTCCCGGATATTTATGAGAATCAGGTAATGAGCAAGAAGGGTAAATATATCGACTGCATAGTAAATGACGAGGACATGATTATATTTACGGATTAAGGGTACGGGCAATCTGAACATTTCAGATACTCCGGTTTTAATACAGAGGATAAAAAATGGATGAGGCACTTGAAAAACAAAAACTAAGAGAAGCAATGATCAAAAAAAGAGAATCAATCAGCCGTGATGAGTTCGAGAGCAAGTCCCGAGCCATCAAGGACAACATATTCTCTTTGCCTGAGTGGGATAAGGCAAGCATCATTTACACATACGTATCAATGAGAAATGAGCCCGATACCAGAGAAGTGATAGAGAGGGCATTCAGCGAAGGAAAGACGGTTTGCGTTCCGAAGATCTTCGGCAAGCAGATGAACTTCATTCATATAGAATCGCTTGATGAATTAAAGAAGGGCACGTTCGGACTGATGGAGCCTGATGATACGGGCGAATATGTGAAGGAACCGGGGCTTATGCTGGTGCCGGGGATTATGTTCGGAGAGGACTTTAACAGGATAGGGTTTGGAGCCGGATATTATGACAGATATTTTTCGGGACATACCGAGGATGACGGCTGGTTTTTGGTGGCGGTCGGGTATGACTTTCAGTTAAGAAAAGAGATTCCGAGAGAAGAATTCGACGTATATATGGATGTAGTGATAACCAACGAAGGCATATTAAGGAGAAAATAAATGGATTTGGTTCAGATGGGAAAGGATGCGGTAACGGCATCCAGACAGCTCGTAAAGCTTTCTTCCGGTGAGAAGGAAGACATTTTAAAAAAGGCCGCGCAGGATTTGATTGATAACGCGGGAAAGATTGCTAAGGCTAATGCAGGCGACATGGAAAAGGCAAAGGAAGCCGGTATGGCGCCTGCTCTCCTTGACAGACTTAAGATGGATGAGGCCAGAGTGTCGGGAATGGCTGACGGTGTCGCTCAGGTTGCGGGCCTCGATGACCCTATCGGTAATATCGAGCAGATAATCAGACGCCCCAACGGTCTGCAGATTGGAAAAATGAGAGTGCCCATCGGAGTAGTCGGCATGATTTACGAATCACGTCCGAATGTAACGGCCGATGCATTTGCCATATGCTTTAAGACGGGTAACGCCTGCATCTTAAGAGGCGGCTCCGATTCCATTGATACGGTTGTCGCTATCGGTGAAGTGCTGCGTGGCACGCTTAAGAGCGCGGGAGTAGATCCGAACTGCGTACAGATCATGGAGGATACCGACAGGAAATACGTAACGGAGCTTCTCCATCTGAATGATTACGTTGACCTCATTATCCCCAGAGGAAGCGAGCGACTTATCAACCACGTTGTTGAGAATGCAACGGTGCCGGTTATCAAGACGGGGACGGGCAACTGTCACGTCTATGTTGATGAGAGTGCTGACATTCAGATGGCGGTTGATATCATTGAGAATGCCAAGACTCAGAGAATCGGCGTGTGCAACGCATGCGAATCCGTTCTTGTGCACGAGAATATCCGTGAGAAGCTTATTCCCGCACTTGCCGAAAGACTTGCAAAAAGCAATGTCGAGATGAGAGCCGATGCGAAGGCAAAGGAGTGCGATGCGCGTCTCGTGGATGCGACCGAGGAAGACTGGGGTACGGAATATCTCGACTACATTATCTCAATTAAGACGGTCGGATCCATTGATGAAGCAATCGATCACATTAATAAATACGGAACAGGTCATTCCGAGACGATAGTTACTAAGGATTACGACAACGCAAGGACCTTCCACAATCTTGTGGATGCTGCCTGCGTTTACGTTAATGCGTCATCGAGATTCTCGGACGGCGGGGAATTCGGGTTTGGTGCCGAGATCGGTATCAGCACGCAAAAGATCCATGCGAGAGGCCCGATGGGACTTACCGCGATGACATCCTACAAATACGTAATTTACGGAGACGGACAGATCAGATAAATGAGTGAAACTAACATAACAAAACCAAATGAGGGCAAAGAGGCGGTAAGAGAGACTGAGAAGCAGCGTGAGTTTATGAGTCTTGTAAAAGAGATGACACTAAGCACTGCAAAGGCAAAGGGCAGGGATCTTACCGCCTGTGTCATTACTTTCGGATGTCAGATGAACGAAAGGGACTCCGAGAAATTAAAGGGAATACTTACGGAGTGCGGATACAGACTGACCGAATATGAGAAGGCAGACCTTGTGCTTTTTAACACATGTACCGTAAGGGAGAATGCAAACGACCGTCTCTACGGACGCCTCGGTGCAATCGGAAGGGTGAAGAGAGATAACCCCGACATGATTATCGGTGTATGCGGATGTATGACGCAGGAGGCTGACGAGGTAGGCAAGCTGCAGAAGTCGTATCCGTTTGTTGATCTGATATTCGGAACGTTTAACGTATATAAGCTCGCTGAGATTCTCCACTCAAGACTTATCAGCGGCAGCACCGTGACTGACATCTGGGAGTCAAATGATGAGTTCGTTGAGCTTCTTCCCACCAAGAGAAAGTATCCGTTTAAGTCCGGTGTAAACATTATGTACGGATGCGATAACTTCTGTACATATTGCATCGTGCCGTACGTTCGCGGAAGAGAAAAAAGCCGTGCATCAGATGATATCGTGCGTGAGATTGAAAGGCTTACCGAAGACGGTGTGGCGGAGGTTATGCTTCTTGGGCAAAACGTAAACTCATACGGGAAAGGTCTTGTAGAGGATATCGACTTTGCCGGATTACTTAAGAAAGTGGAAGACATAGATAAGCTTAAAAGAATACGTTTTATGACGTCACACCCGAAGGATTTATCGGATGCTTTGATTGACGTGATGGCTGCGTCCGATAAGATATGTAATCACATTCACCTGCCGCTCCAGTCGGGAAGTACCGAGATTCTAAAGCGCATGAACAGGGGATACTCGAAGGAGGATTACCTTGAGCTTGTGCGAAGGATAAGAGAGAAGATGCCGAACATATCAATTACGACTGATATCATCGTAGGTTTTCCCGGCGAGACTAAGGAGGACTTCGAAGAGACGCTTGATGTGGTAAGGCAGGTCGGGTTTGACAGCGCATATACTTTTATATATTCGAAGCGCACGGGAACGCCCGCGGCAAAGTTTGACGATTTGCCCGATAAGAAGGATATTGACGAGAGATTTAATGAGCTCCTTGCCGTAATTAAAGAGATTAGCGCAAAGAGAGCCGAAAAGCTTGTCGGAGAGACGCTTGAGGTTCTTGCTGAAGGCATCGACTCTCACGATGATAAGCTGATTACGGGGAGACTCAGTAACAACATGCTTGTGCATTTCCCGGGCACGGATAAAAGTATCGGGAAGATTGTCAATGTTAAGATAGAGGAATCAAAAGGATTTTATTATTTCGGAACCGAGGTTAAATATGGCTGAGCTTTCGCCCATGATGAGGCATTATCTGGATACCAAAAAAGAATATGACGACTGCATCCTTTTCTACCGTCTCGGGGATTTCTACGAGATGTTTTTTGATGATGCGGTGACAGTGTCGAAGGAACTTGATCTCGTGCTTACCGGGAAAGCGTGCGGTCTGGAGGAGAGGGCGCCGATGTGCGGCGTGCCGTATCATTCATGCGAGCCTTATATTAATAAGCTCGTGCAAAACGGCTATAAGGTCGCAATCTGCGAACAGATGGAAGATCCCAAGGAAGCCAAGGGAATCGTTAAGAGAGAAGTCATAAGGATAGTGACGCCCGGTACCAACACGGATGACGGTGCGCTTGACGAGGGGAAGAATAACTACATCCTCTCAATTATGTACATGGGTGATAAATTCGGCGTGGCATTCTCTGATTTTTCAACGGGAGAATTTAAGATAACGGAGCTTGATTCGCCTGAGCGCCTCGAGGATGAGATTAAAAAAATAGTTCCGGCCGAGATTATCGCAAACGAATATTTCTTTATGAGCGGTCTTGATATAAGAGACATAACAAAGAAATTAAACATCGCAGTATCGACACTGCCCGGCAGTGCCTTTACCGAAGAAAATGCGCTTGAGGAGCTGGGGCCGAAAGACTCTCTCGATGAGAATACGAAGAAGTGTATCGCCGATTACTCCTACGGAATAATGGCCGCGGGTGCGCTTATCAGTTATATGAAGGAGATGCAAAAGGCTGAGCTTACCCACATCATCTCATTTACTCCGTACGATACGGGAAGCTTCATGACGATTGATGCATCAACGCTTCGCAACTTAGAGCTTGTGGAGACTATGCGCGACAGACAAAAGAAGGGATCGCTTCTTTGGGTGCTTGATAAGACTAAGACCGCTATGGGTAAAAGAATGCTGCGTACAATGACGGAGCAGCCGCTGCTTTGCCCCGACAGGATAAATGAGCGTCTCGACAGTGTTGAGAACTTCATTAATAATCCGATAGACAGGGAGGAAATGCGTGAGTATCTGGAGCCTGTTCATGACATCGAGCGAATCCTTACCAGGATAAGCTGCAAGACGGCTTCCCCAAGAGACCTTGTTGCATTTAAGTGTTCACTTGAGACGATACCGGCGATAAAAGCCGTGCTTGCGGAATTTGATGCGCCCCTTACAAAGAAGCTTACGGCGCAGATGGATGAGTTAAGAGATATCTATTCGCTTATAGATAATGCGATAGTTGATGAGCCGCCGCTTAGCCCGAAGGAGGGCGGTCTGATAAAGCCCGGGTATTCACAGGAAGCCGATAATTACCGTGAGGCTGCAACGAAGGGACGCGACTGGCTTGCGCAGATTGAGACGAAGGAACGCGATAATACCGGCATTAAAAATTTGCGCATCAAGTATAACAGGATATTCGGCTACTACCTTGAGGTGACCAATTCATTTAAGGATAAGGTGCCTGACTCCTGGATACGAAAGCAGACGCTCACAAACGCCGAGCGATATATAACTCCCGAATTAAAAGAGATAGAGGATACGATACTTGGCGCATCCGATAAGTTGCATGCTTTGGAATATGACATCTTTTGCGGAGTGCGCGATGCGGTTGCAAAGGAAGCGCCGAGAATCCAGTCTTGCGCAAAGGCAATCGCAACGGTTGATGTTCTCTCTTGCCTGGCATATATCGCCGAGAAGAACAAATACGTTCGTCCGAAGATTAATAAGTCGGGGGTACTCGATATTAAGGATGGAAGGCATCCGGTAGTCGAGAAGATGACGGAGGCGGATTCATTTGTTGCAAATGATACCCTGTTAAACAACAACGACCAGCGAATTGCCATTATCACGGGTCCCAACATGGCGGGTAAGTCGACATACATGAGGCAGACCGCACTCATTACACTGATGGCGCATATGGGGTCTTTTGTTCCCGCCAAGTCAGCTAACATTTGCATAACGGACCGTATATTTACGAGAGTCGGTGCCTCCGATGATCTGGCGTCAGGTCAGTCGACATTCATGGTGGAGATGAATGAGGTTGCCAATATCTTAAAAAACGCCGGTCGCAATTCGCTTCTTATCCTTGATGAGATAGGAAGAGGAACGGGTACCCTTGACGGGTTGTCGATTGCGCACGCAGTGGTAGAATATATATCCGATAAGAAAAGGATCGGCGCCAAGACGCTTTTTGCCACGCACTATCACGAGCTTACCGAGCTTGAAGGGCATATTGACGGTGTGCTTAATTACAGTATTGCCGTTAAGGAGAAGGGTGACGACATCGTTTTCCTTCGCAAGATAGTAAGGGGCGGAGCTGACAAAAGCTACGGAATCCAGGTAGCAAAGCTTGCCGGTGTTCCCGACTTTGTCATCGAACGTGCTAAAATAATAATGGAGGAGCTTATAGCTTCAGATAACATACAGAATTCGAGAGTGGTTTTTTCAAAACCGGATATTCAGTTATCCATTTTTGATATGAATGAGAAGGATCATAAAGAGACTTCAGAGGATTTAAAAAAAGCTCTGCTGGATATGGATGTAAATCACATGACACCCATTCAGGCTTTGGAAGAACTGTTTAAATTAAAAGACAGAGCAGAATCTATGGAGAAATGATATGGGAATAATTGTATTAGATCAGGTTACCATTGATAAGATCGCGGCGGGTGAGGTTATCGAGAACCCGGCATCAGTGGTAAAAGAATTGGTGGAGAATTCAATAGACGCGGGTGCATCGCTTATCAGTGTGGAGATAAAAAACGGCGGTACCGAATATATCCGCGTAACGGATGACGGCTGCGGTATCGGCATGGAGGATATTAAGAATGCCTTCGTAAAGCATGCAACAAGCAAGATAGAATCAATTGATGACGTGACGGGAGTGGAGACCCTGGGCTTTAGAGGAGAGGCGCTGCCAAGCATTGCGTCCGTATCAAGAACGAGCCTTACCACGCGCACAAAGGATTCGAATGCGGGATATACGTATAAGGTGGAGGGCGGAAAGCCCAAAGACCTCGAAGAGGTCGGTGTTCCCGAAGGGACAACCATGGTTGTTGAGGAGCTCTTTTACAATACGCCCGCAAGAAAGAAGTTCTTAAAGAATGCATCATCAGAGGGCGCGATTATTGCAGCTCTTATGGAAAAGTTCGCGCTCTCAAGACCTGATATTTCCTTTAAGTTTGTTAGCGACGGAAAAGAGAAATTAAATACCACGGGAAACGGCAACTTAAAAGAAGTGATTTATGCCATCTACGGAAAAGAGATTACCGACAACCTGGTTGAGGTGACTTACGAGAGTGACGACCTTGTCATAAACGGATTTATCGGGAAGCCGTCGGTAAGCCGCGGTAACAGGTCCTTCGAGCATTATGCGATTAACGGAAGATATATAAAAAATGACGCGCTTACCGAGGCTATTGAAGAGGCATACAAGGGATATATCATGCTGCACAACTTCCCGTTCGTTGCGCTTCTCTTTAACATCGATCCGTTACTGCTTGATGTTAATGTACATCCCGCAAAGAGGGAATTCAGACTTACAACGTCAGAGGATATCTGCGCACGGGTTACGGATATCATCAGAAATGCGATTGAAAATGCCAATATAGTTCCTGACGTGACTCCGGGAAGTGAGTCTAAGCAGGAGACAGGAGACGCCCGGGAAGCCCAAGCAGATGAGGCTGAAGAAGGCGATTCGCGTCCGGACGATGCTAAAGGTGCCTCCGCGCAACAGGCGGGTGACGGGGCGTCCGAGCAAGACGGCAAGACGCAGCACTTTATTCATGAGGATTCATTTGAGAGT
>CAJOLA010000045.1 GCA_905235275.1 uncultured Lachnospiraceae bacterium | reverse complement strand
GCTACTGCCCCGGTTGCGCGGTAGAACGATTATATTGATTTTTTCGCAGAAAGTCAATTTTCTTTACTTTTTTCCCGGAAAATTGTTATGATAGAAAAAATGAACTATTGGGTTATGTTACAGGCAGGTGAATATATATGAAAAAGCTATTATTTGCAGGTACCGTTGTCGTCGGGGTTTTAAGTCTTGCGGGATGCGGTTTTTGGGGCCACAACGGGGATGAGGAAAGCGTTGAGAGTACGCAGCAGGTTGAAACGACCGAGACAACCGTTGCAGAAAAGAAGGTTGAAGAGGTATCGCTTATTGCATGCGGTGATAATCTGATTCATGATACCGTATACGAAAAGTTCTATGATCCGGATACTGATACATATGATTTCGTACCTCTCTACAGCGAAGTTAAACCAACCATTGAGAAATATGATATAGCGGTTATAAACCAGGAGACGATATTGGTTGCAGATAATGATGATGTGTCCAATTATCCGTCCTTTGGAACGCCACAGTCCATGGGGGATGCGCTTGTTAAAACCGGGTATGACGTTATACTTACGGCATCCAATCATACGCTCGATAAAGGCTCAGCCACGATAACGGAGCAGCTCGATTACTGGGAAAAAAAGCATCCTGAGGTTACGGTGCTTGGAACTCATGAATCCATCGGGGATTACAATACCATTGATTACGTGACAAAGAACGGAATTAAGTTTGCCATGTTTAACTACACATACGGCTTAAACGGATATGAGCTTCCGGAAGGCAAGGAGTATATGATAAATGTTCTCGATGATAAGGATAAATTCATAAAGGATTTAAAGACTGCCGAGAATGAAGCTGATATGACGATTTGCTTTTTGCACATAGGTGAAGAGTACATATACGAACCGACAGACGATCAGGTTGAGTATATCGAAGACGTAATAGATGCCGGTGCGGATATCGTAATCTGTGCACATCCTCATGTTATTGAGCCCTACGGTAAGGTTCAGACCGTAAACGGCAATACCGGTGTTGTATTTTATTCCTGCGGTAACTTTGTTTCCGCACAGGATGAGATAGACAGACTTCTCGGAGGTATGGCTACGGTAAATATCAGAAAGACTACCGAGGGTGATTCCTCTGTGACGGAAGTGACGGATTTTGACTTCATTCCGGTTGTGACGCATTTTACAAGATCGAAAGAAAGAGTATATCTGTTGAAGGATTATACGGATGACCTTGCGGATCAACACGTCATAAAGGGCTATGACGGCAGATTCTCGGTTGCATATCTTGAAGAGCTTTTCGATGAGATAGCCGGCAAGCCGTTCGATGATACGAAAAATAATACGACGACCGCAACGACGACTTCTTCCAACGAAGAAGACGAAGAAGACTGATAAAAAACCGACCCCCAATCGTCAGATTTTAGTCTGACCTTTGGGGGTCGGCTCGTTTACGACCGGTTCGTTTACGACCGGCTCGTTTACGACCGGCTCGTTTCCGACCGGATTAATATTTTTAAAAGAGTTAATCAATTAATATATTTGTCTATGAATTTAAATACGGTTCTGAAGTAAGTCTCCCTGTCATAAAAGCATGAGCATACATGTTCGCCTTCGGGGACGGTGTACATTTCCTTTGGTTCATTTGCCGCTTCATAAAGGAGATTCACATTCTCGAAAGGTACGTATGAGTCACCCTTTGCGTGGATGAAAAGAATGGGGATATTACTTTTTTGTAACTGCTTGCAGGTGTCTGCCTTAAGGAAGGAGTAGCCTGCTTTTTTTCTTGCCACAATGTCTGCCGCATTCAGGATAGGGAACGACGGTATGTGATAAGCCTCCTTTAAGAGGGTTTTTTGTATACTGCCGACGGAAGAGTATCCGCTGTCTTCTATGCAGGCCTTTACGTTATCCGGCAGATCTTCGCCGCATGCCATCATAACCGCGGCGGCTCCCATGGAGAGTCCGAACAAAACGACTGAGCCGCGGGGAGCAAGATAGTTCAGATATTCGCACCATTTTTTGATATCGAGTCTCTCAAGCCATCCCATGCCGACATATTCGCCTTCGCTTTTGCCGTGGGCACGCAAATCTACAAATAACACGTTATAGCCGTTATTGTAAAAATCGGGAAGATAGCAGTGCAAATCCTCTGAAGTACAGTTGTATCCGTGGGCGATTAATACATATCTGTCCGAATTAACCTTTCTGAATAATTCTCCGTAGAGTTTAATGCCGTCATCAGCCGTTATATAGATTTCTTCTTTCGGGATATTACTCTTGAGGGCGTCTGCTTCTTCGACCATAACCTTATGTGTGGCATATAATCCTTCAATCATGCCTTTGTCCTTGGTCTTTAAGGATTGTTCCCTTCTTTTTTGGTTGGAATATTTTTTCTTTCCGCGTTTTATGGCGACGTTTACATAGTAATTCCCGGCAAGTACAAGAAAGCCGAATCCAAGCCCTGCTGCAACGGCACTTGAAATTATAATATTACGTGTAAGTTTATTCATAATCTTCAGCTCCTTTCTTCATAACTCATATTCTATCAGATTAGTCAGATTATTGGTAAATGTTTTTTTTATATGCAAAAGGCGTTGGCGTCAGTAAAACCTTGTGATTTCAGTTGTAACCCGCATTTGCTTTATGATATACTCGTACGTAACATGGGCGTAGTGTGTTTACGTACCTATCAAAAGAGGAAAGGCTTATTATGACACCTGATAATTATATTGAACTTGCAGACATTCTTTTTGGAAATGAAAATTTAAAAACCCCGGAAGAGTATGAAGAGCTTTATCCGTACAGGAAGCTTTCGGGTAAAGCCGAGGTTACGCGTCTTGCGCCGAGTCCCACGGGATTTATACATTTGGGAAACCTTTACAGTGCTTTGGCGGATGAGCGTATCGCACATGTACGTGACGGGGTATTTTATTTACGAATTGAAGATACGGATGCAAAAAGAAAAGTAGACGGGGCGGTAGAGCTTGTCATAGATTCCCTCAAATACTTCGGCATAGAGTTCGATGAAGGTGCGGGGCTTGATGATGACGCACCCGTGAATGTGTACGGACCCTACATTCAGAGCGAAAGAAAAGAGATTTATCACACTTACGCAAAGGAGCTGGTAAGCAAAGGCCTTGCTTATCCCTGCTTTTGCACGGAAGAAGAGCTGGAAGCAATTAGAAATGCACAGGAGGATGCAAAAGAGCTTACCGGTTATTACGGGAAGTATGCGGTATGGAGAGATAAGTCTCTTGACGAGATAAAGGAAGCACTGTCTGCGGGAAAGGAATATGTACTCAGATTAAGATCTCAGGGTACTCCCGATAAGGAATTCGAATTCGAAGATGAGATAAAGGGAAAGGTTAACCTCCCTGAGAATATCCATGACGTGGTTATCTTAAAAAAAGACGGGATTCCTACATATCATTTTGCTCATGCGGTAGACGATCATCTGATGAGAACAACGCTTGTCATAAGAGGAACGGAATGGCTTGCTTCAGTGCCGACGCATGTTGAGCTCTTTAACGCGCTTGGGTTTAAGCTTCCCAAGTATGCGCATACCGCGCACATGATGAAGACAGATCCTGAGACCGGCGGAAAAAGAAAGCTTTCCAAGAGAAGCGATCCGGAGATGTCGCTTGAGTTTTACAAAAAGGACGGATATCATCCGCAGTGCATAAAGGTATATCTTCTTACGCTTCTTAATTCCGATTTTGAAGAATGGCACAGGAATAATCCGGATTCGGACATTAATGAATTCCCGTTCTCGGTAAAGAAGATGAATAATTCCGGTGCGCTCTTTGATATGGATAAGCTTGAGAACATTTGCAAGAATGAGCTTTCACAGCTAAGCGAGGAAGAGGTTTACGAATTCTTAAAGACATGGGCAGATGAATACGATTCCGACAAGTCTGCGAAGTATTTCGAAGACAAGGAAAAGATGCTTGAGGTCTTAAGGCTCTACATGGGAGTCGGTCAGAAGCGCAGAAGAAAGGATTTCGTAAATGCGCGCCGGGCGACAGAGCTTATTTCATTTTTCTTTGAAGAAGAGGAGAATGAGGCGGACGAGTTCCGACAGCAACCCGACATAAGAAATGCGATACTTAAGGATTATCTTGAGAATTTCGATTATAATGATGATAACAGTCAGTGGTTTGACAAGCTGAAGATCATTGCCGAAAAGAACGGCTTTGCAACGGACCGCAAGGATTTCAAAGAGAATCCGGATAAGTATAACGGTGAAACCTCTGACGTTGCGGAGGTCGTAAGAATAGCCGTTACGGGACGCGCAAATACGCCGGATTTGTGGGGAATCATTCATATACTCGGCGAGGATAAGATGCGTGAAAGAATAACAAAGGCCATGGAGCGATAATTTTAAAGGGAGGAAGATATGTCACATAAAAAATATACGCGCGAAGACATAGTTCGTATCGTAAAAGACGAAGAGATAGAATTTATAAGATTACAGTTCAGTGATATTTTCGGGATTTTAAAGAACGTGGCAATTACTGCCGATCAGCTCGAAAAAGCCCTCGATAATAAATGTATGTTTGACGGTTCTTCCGTTGAGGGTTTTGTACGTATAGAAGAGTCGGATATGTATCTGTATCCGGACTATGATTCATTTGTCATATTCCCATGGAATCAGGAGAAGGGTAAGGCCGCAAGACTTATATGTGACGTGTACACGGCGGAAGGCGAGCCGTTCATGGGCGATCCCCGGAATGTACTAAAAAAGGTATGCGCACAGGCTGCGGAAATGGGATATACGTTTAATGTCGGACCTGAATGTGAGTTTTTCCTTTTCGAGCTTGATGAAAACGGAAAGCCCACTACCAAGTGCAACGACAACGGAAGCTACTTCGATCTCGGACCGACCGATCCCGGAGAGACCGTAAGACAGGAAATGGTGCTTGCGCTTGAGGATATGAATTTTGAGATAGAAGCCGCTCATCATGAGGTAGCTCCCGGTCAGCATGAGATTGACTTTAAGTACGACGATGCCGTATCTGCTGCAGATAACATAATGACCTTTAAGCTTGCGGTTAAGACGATAGCACAAAAGAATAATCTTTACGCTACGTTTATGCCAAAGCCCATAAAGGGAATTGCAGGTTCGGGTATGCACATTAACATGTCGCTTGCGGATAAAGACGGGAAAAATATATTTGCAAATGACAAAGACCCGATGGGGCTTTCCGACGAGGCATATCATTTTATAGCGGGTATCATGAAGCATGCCGAAGCGATGACAGCCATCACGAATCCTTTGGTTAATTCTTATAAGAGACTGGTGCCGGGATATGAGGCACCCGTTTATGTGGCATGGTCTGCGACCAACAGAAGCCCGCTTGTAAGAATCCCTTCAGCCAGAGGAAATTCAACACGTATTGAGCTTAGGAACCCGGATCCGTCGGCGACTCCGCATCTTGCGCTTGCGGTATGTCTTGCTGCAGGACTTGACGGCATAAAGAATAAGCTCGAGCTTTGCGACAGCGTGGACAGAAATATTTTCGAGATGACCGAAGAGGAAAGAATAAAAGCAAATGTAGGCACGCTTCCTTTCAGACTTCTTGATGCGATTAATCTCATGAAGAAGGATAAAGTAATATGCGATGCTTTGGGTGAGCATGTGGTTACCAAATATACGGAAGCCAAATTAAAAGAGTGGGAAGAATACAGAACATCAGTATCCCTGTGGGAATTGGAAGAATACTTGGCCAAGTATTAATGGCATAGCGATGAAGGAGTGGTGGAATTATGGAACGTAACTGGGAAGAAATGACGTTATTGGATTTTTCCAACGCGGTTGCATCAAAAGCCCCGGTACCCGGAGGCGGCAGCGTATGTGCGTATGTTGCGGCTTTGGGAGTGGCACTCGGAAGAATGGTTGGGGAGCTTACCACGGGTAAGAAAAAGTATGCCGATACACAGGAAGAGCTTGAAGAGATAATGGAAAGGCTTAAGGATAATCATCAAAAGATGATTATCGCAATAGATGAAGATGCCAAAGGTTTTCTTCCTTTGGCCGAAGCCTTTGCGCTTCCGAATGAAACACCATCCGAAAAACAACACAGACAGATGGTTATGGAGTCATGTCTTATTGATGCGGCAAAAGTCCCGCTTACGCTTATGCGCTCCATCCAGCCGATTCTTTTTGATCTTGTAAGACTTACGGAGATTGGAAGCACGCTTGCGATAAGTGATGCGGGATCCGGGATTGCGTTGTGCAGAGCGGCGGTTGATGCGGCAATACTTAATGTCTATATCAATACAAGCATGATGAACGACAGAAAAAGGGCGGGAAGCCTAAATCAGGAAGCAAGAAACATTCAAAGCGAAGTAATTGCGGTCGGTGATGATGCATTGAGAGATTTAACAAGAAAAATAAAAAATAGGAGCTGACATGGCAGAATTACGCGGACTTCCCGCAGCAAAAAACATACAGGAACGAATTACCGAAAGACTTGTAGAATACAAAAAATCAGATGACTATCCGGGGAGACTTCCGACACTCGGGATAGTAAGAGTGGGAAACAGAGAGGACGACCTGGCATATGAGAAAAGTGCCGTAAAAAAGATTGATTCTCTCGGGATGCAGGTAAAGGTTTTTGAGTTTGCGCAGGATATATCCTGTGAAGAATTTTTAAAAGAGTTTAAGAGTATTAATGATAATCCGGACATTGACGGTATTTTATTATTTTCTCCCCTGCCAAAAAGCATTGACGAAAAAAAGGTTCTTAAGATTTTAAGTCCGGATAAGGATCTGGACGGACTTACGCTTTATAATCAGGCAAAGCTTTATGTGGGAGAAAAGGACGGCTTTGTTCCGTGTACGGCTGATGCCGTTATTCAGTTGCTTAAGTTTGCGGGTGTTGAGCTTGAAGGAAAAAAGGTTGCCGTAGTCGGAAGAAGTCCGGTTATAGGTAAGCCTGTTTCCATGATGCTTACGGCGGAGAATGCCACCGTGACCATATGTCATTCCAAGACAAAGGATTTGAAAGGCACATGTAAGGATTCCGATATAGTGGTTGCCGCCACGGGAAGAGCACGCATGATAGATGCCGATTATATCGGTGACGGCGCCATCGTAATAGATGTCGGAATCAATGTCGATGAAGACGGCAATATGTGCGGAGACGTGGATTTTGAAAATGTCGTAAATAAAGCGGCGCTTGTTACACCGGTTCCCGGAGGAGTCGGAAGTGTGACTACGACCATTTTGGCATCGCATCTGCTTGATGCGGCTATTAAAGGAGTAAAGGAGAGATAATGGGAGATTATGTTATTAAGGCTATATCCGAGAACGGTCAGGCAAGAGCCTATGTGACCGTTACAACGGATTTGGTAAACGAGGCGGCGAGACGCCACGGGATGAGCCCGGTAGCCATTGTGGCTTCGGGAAGGCTTTTTAGTGCCGGAGCGATGATGGGCACGATGATGAAAAATGACAAGGACCTTCTTACCATAAGAATTAAGGGCAACGGTCCGATAGGTCAGATGATGTGTACGGCAGACCCCTGCGGTCACGTTAAGGGCTTTGTCGGTGATCCGAAGGTTATGCTTCCTTTAAAGGACGGTCGTATTGATGTGGCGGGCGCACTTGGAATAGGTGTGTTATCCGTTACAAAGGATTTGGGTCTTAAGGAGCCCTACATCGGAGATACGATTCTTGTAACGAGTGAGATAGGTGACGACTTAACATATTATTTTGCAACAAGCGAGCAGACGCCTTCCGCGGTGGGACTCGGCGTTTACATGAATAAGGATAATACCGCTGATGCGGCGGGCGGATTCATTGTACAGATGATGCCTGATGCGACTGATGAAACCGTGGGGATCCTTGAGGCGAATGTCCAAAGCATTACGTCCGTATCGGACCTTTTGCATGAGGGTGAGACGGGCAAGGACATTTTGGACAGGATATTTAAGGGCGTCGGATATAAGATTCTTGAAACGGTTGACGTATCCTACACCTGTGACTGTTCAAGAACAAAGGTGATAAACGCACTGCTCAGTCTCGGTGCGGATGAGATAAAAAGCCTGATTGACGAGAACAAGCCCGTGGAGACGACATGTCAGTTCTGCGGAGAGAAATATGAATTTTCACTTGATGATTTGGAACGTATGTATAAAGGGTTAAAAGAAAAAGATGGAAAATGAAACACAGTCAAAGAATTTTATAGAACAGATTATTGATGAGGATCTGGCACAGGGAAAGGTAAAAAAGATTCATACGAGATTTCCGCCCGAGCCAAACGGCTATCTTCATATCGGGCATGCCAAGTCCATCCTTCTTAATCACGGTATAGCAAGGGAATATAACGGTACGTTTAATTTAAGATTCGACGATACGAATCCCGGAAAGGAAAAGGAAGAATATGTCGAGTCAATCGTATCGGATCTTAAGTGGCTTGGAACCGAGTGGGACGGTGAGATTCGTTATGCATCGGATTATTTTGAGAAGATGTATGAGGCTGCCGTAACTCTTATTAAGAAAGGCCTGGCCTACGTGTGCGAACTTACGGCCGATGAGATAAGGCAGTACCGCGGAACGCTTACCGAGCCGGGTAAGGAAAGCCCGTACAGGGACAGATCCGTTGAAGAGAATCTCAAGCTTTTCGAGGACATGAGAAACGGTGTATTTGCCGACGGTGAAAGAGTTCTTCGTGCCAAGATTGACATGAGCTCACCCAATATTAACATGAGAGATCCCGTTATCTACAGAGTGGCGCACCTTTCACATCAAAGGACAGGTGATAAATGGTGTGTTTATCCGATGTATGATTTCGCGCATCCGCTTGAAGATGCATTCGAGGGTATAACACATTCTCTCTGTACGCTGGAATTTGAAGACCACAGACCGCTTTACAACTGGGTTGTGGAAAATGTGGGATTCGAAGAACCGCCGAGACAGATTGAGTTTGCAAAGCTTTTACTAAAAGACGTTGTAATCGGGAAAAGATATATAAAAAAACTGGTTGAAGACGGGATAGTGGACGGCTGGAGCGATCCCAGACTCGTGACATTAAGCGGACTTAGAAGAAGGGGTTATACACCCGAATCCATCGCGGAATTTGCAAGACTTGTGGGAGTCACAAAAGCACAGGGAGAGGTTGAATTCCCCATGCTTGAGTATTGCATAAGAGAGGATTTAAAGCCTAAAGCAAAAAGAATCATGGCAGTTCTTGATCCCGTGAAGGTGGTTATCGATAATTATCCGGAAGGTGAATGTGAGATGCTCG
>CAJOLA010000044.1 GCA_905235275.1 uncultured Lachnospiraceae bacterium | reverse complement strand
GGAACTACCAGCTCCGTTTCAGTGCCCACGTAGTCGGTCAGCTCGATGACTTTCTCGCCGTCCACTTCTTTTGTAGTGTAGGTCCAATCATCCTGCCAGACTGTGTCCTCAGCGTCCGTAACTTTAATTTCGTAAACAACGCCGTCGATGGTGACCTTCATCCACTCGTCGGTGTTGAAGGCTTCGTGAGAGGTGATGATCCATTCTCCGGTTTCATTGCTTGCAGAGAAGAGAGCTTCGTTACTGACCTCGACTGCCTCAACATTGCCGGACAGATTAAGTTTCTCAAGAATATCTGCAAGAGGGATGGTTTCGCCACCATTCATGACATACTGCAGCTCGCCGTATGTGAATTCCACGGTATAGTAAGAGAACCCATAGGTTTCTACTTTCAGGGTATCCCCCTCGTCAGCTACCGCGAGTGTATCCACATCTTCCTTTGTAATATTCTCATTTTCAGAAATGTGATATACCTGAGACGAAAGGCAGTCATTTCCCGCTTCACTCGTTGTGAAGGAAATCTCCACCTTATCTTTCTCAGGCTGGACCTCTTTACCGTCTGCGTCGAGGACCTTAATGTCGAATGTATATGATGAAACAGGATTCAACTTATCGTCTCTTACCTGCTCCAAAGCCGCATCGACTTTTTCCTGCTCCTTAGAGTCAATCTTTTCCACGGAAAGGACAGCGCCTTCCGGGAATACCCCTTCAGGAGCGGTCACTTCAACCTTGACGCCGTCAACCGTTTTGGCGTCTCTGAATCCTTCCGCTTTATCGGTAATTCCCGCCCCCGTTTCATTAATAACGGTAGGCTCCGTTAATTGAGGTTGCACGGTAACATTTTCCGTTGTAACCGGCTCCTCTCCTCGGACTAATATTCCGGTTGTCATCACTCCGACGGCGAGTATGATAACCAGAAGAAAAGCCACTATTTTTCCAATACTTTTCTTAACCATTTTAAAGTTTCTCTCCTTTCATAGTAGATTCATTTGATATCCTGTTTAATTATACTTGGTTGACAATTTTTTCTCAATAGATTTTTCACATTTTTTTCGCATTTTTAGTATAGTTCAAAAACAAAAAGATAACACTAAAATCGCGTCATCTTTTTAAACTTCACTCATGTTTTACTTAAAAAACATAAGTTTTATATGCTTTTCTGTTACGTTTTCTTCTTGCTTCCGTGACCTTCTCTGTCTCCTCAACCTCTTCCTTTATCTCTTCTTTTGTGGTTACAGGTTCGGTAACGGGTTCTTGTGTGGAAGGTTCTTCCGAAGCTGAGGATTCTTCGATAGAGGTTTCTTCAGTAGTAGTCTCTTCAGTAGTAGTTTCCTCTGTGGTAGTCTCTTCGGTTGTAGTTTCCTCGGTAGTAGTCTCCTCAGTGGTAGTTTCCTCAGTTGTAGTTTCTTCAGTAGTAGTACCCCTGCAGGAGCAGCTACCTCAACCTTAACGCCGTCAATTGTCTTGGCGTCTTTAAAGTCTGTCGCTTCTGCGGCATCTTCTTTAAGTTGTTTTGTTTCTTTTGTTTTTTGGTCTTTAGTTTCATTAACAACAGAAGCCTCTGTTGCTTTTAGTTGAACGGTCACTTTTTCTTTTGCAACCGTTTCCTCTCAGTGTAAAAAAAATCTCAGTGCAATAAAAAAAGCACCAAGATTTAAATTTTATTTCTCTTCATTTATGCACTCATCAATCCACCCCAGATACTCCGCCGTCCCCTTCTCTATGGGAAGCTGAATTATCTCCGGCACTTCATATAAGTGCACGCTCTTAATATATACCTCAATCTTTTCGAACATGTCAGCCCTTGTCTTTAGGAAAGCGGTCACCTCTTCATCTCTTACCAACTCGCCCTTCCAAATGTACCGACTCCTGACATCCTGCAATTGTGCACACGCAATAAGCCCCTTTTCAAAAAGCCCGCTTATTATCCTCTCCGCTTCATCGTTACCCGCAAACGTAACGATTACCATACAATACTTCATCCTAACCTCTCACGTATCATCCGGTTATTATTTCATGAACTGATCCAGTGCGGTATTAAGCATCTCGATGGCGCTCTCGTCCCCCTCTTCGACAGCGTCAACTATACAATGCGTCACATGCTCTTTAAGAAGCTCCCGTCCGATATTATTAACGGCAGATTTAACGGCCGATAACTGTATGAGTACATTCGAACAGTCATCTCCTTTTTCAACCATAACCTTAATATGTTCCATATGTCCTATGGCACGACTGAGTCTGTTCACAATCTTCTTGGTATGCTCTGCATCATGCGTATGTGTATGTGTATGAGCATGGTCATGGTCATGTGAATGACAGTGATCTGTGTGGTCATGATCCTTATCGATGAATCGTATATTCTTTTCTTTTTCTTCTTCAGTCGCAATCCTTACCTGGACCTGACCGTGATTTCGGATATGAACATGCGCAAGATTCTTCTTGTGCATCTCCTCATGTTCTTTTTCAGACAGAGTCTCTCCTGTCATATCTTTGTCATTCGACGATTTACTTTCCGTCATATTATTACCTCCGTCTGCTAAAATAGCCTTTTCATTCTATCACAAAATTTTTTAAAAATAACCCCCCTAAGGGGTTTAGTGCTTTTCGTTTTTTTTGATATACGGAAAAAATTTTCACTAAAGCCGTTTCCGCATATCAGGTACATAAAAATATACCCCATGTAATCTTTTACATAATAATTCCGTGAGACCGTAATATTTTCCCAAAATACCGGCACTATTACGTTTGACTACAGCCCTTTTAAAATATATTATTGAAGTATGATAGATTTACACACACATTCTCTATATTCAGACGGGTCGGATACCCCTGAGCAGCTTGTCCGGCTTGCCCAAAAAGCAGGCTTAAGTGCCATCGCACTCACCGATCACGATACGATACGCGGTGTGAAGCATGCCATCGAAGCAGCCGAAGGCTCCGACCTTGAAGTGATACCCGGGATAGAACTTAGCACATTTTATAAGCGTGGCGAGGTTCATATTGTGGGTCTTTTTGTCGACTGCGATAATAAGGAATTTCTTAAAGAGCTTAACCATATTTCATTTATTCGTGAAGAGCGAAACCGCAAAATGTGCGCGAAGCTTAACATCATGGGCGTGGATATAGATTATGATAATCTTATTGAGATTTACGGAAGTAAGACCATCACCCGTTCGCATATTGCCGATTACATGGTTAATAACGGAATCATAAATGACCGTAAAGAAGCCTTTGACAAATATATCGGTTCCGGATGCCCGGCACATATCCGTTGGGAGAAAATTACGGCAAAACACGGAATCGATCTTATAAAGTCCGTGGGCGGCGTACCCATCCTCGCACATCCCGTGGCTTATAAATTGACAAACTCCGAGCTTGAAGAACTGATTTATTATCTTAAAATGAACGGCCTTGAGGGGATGGAGGTCTACTATTCCACCAACTCCGCTTCCTTCACGGACAGATCCCTGCATCTGACACGTAAGTACGGACTCCTTGCCTCCGGCGGATCCGACTACCATGGGCGAACGAAGCCCCTTATCAATGTCGGCACCGGCATGGGCGGACTGAGAGTCCCCGACAAACTGCTACCCCCAATTCGGGCTGCGGCAGGGAAGGTTGATGCTTCAGAGTAACACTTGCATTTAAAAAACGAAGTGAACCCATTTTTGTTCACTTCGTTTTTTGATAGCGTTTTTTTAAGCGCAATGTCTTAATTAATGATGGAACAGGCGCACGTCAGTGAAGCACATAACCATGTTGTACTTGTCGCAGGTTTCGATAACGTTGTCATCGCGTATGGAACCGCCCGGCTGTACAACGTATTTAACTCCGCTTTTGGCTGCGCGCTCGATGTTATCTCCGAACGGGAAGAATGCGTCGGACCCAAGAACCACATCGGTATTTTGCTTTAACCATTCTTTCTTTTCTTCTACCGTAAATCTCTCCGGCTTCACGCTAAAGACTCTCTCCCACTCGCCGTCAGCAAGCACATCATCATCATACTCACTTATATAAAGATCGATTGCATTATCAACCTCGGCTCTTGCAAGTCCGTCCTTAAACGGTAATTCCATAACCTTCGGATTTTGTCTTAAGAACCAGTTGTCAGCCTTGCTTCCGGCAAGTCTTGTACAATGGATTCTCGACTGCTGCCCCGCACCGATACCGATTGCCTGGCCGTCCTTTACGTAGCACACCGAATTGGACTGCGTATATTTAAGCGTAATCATTGCAACGAGCATATCTTCCTTAACGGAGTCGGGAAGGTCTTTATTTTTGGTCACGATGTTATCAAGAAGATCTTTATTAATCGGGATCTCGTTTCGTCCCTGCTCGAAGTTAACACCGAACACCTGCTTCTCCTCGATCATCTCCGGAACGTATGAGGTGTCGATTTGAATGATATTGTAATTACCCTTTTTCTTTGCCTTTAATATCTCAAATGCCTCGGGCGTATATCCCGGAGCGATGATTCCGTCAGATACCTCATGCTGAATGAGTCTTGCGGTTATCTCGTCGCATTTATCGGATAATGCAATAAAATCCCCGAAAGAAGACATCCTGTCTGCGCCTCTTGCTCTCGCATATGCGGAGGCAATCGGCGTAAGCTCGGTAATACTGTCGTCCACTCTGTAAATCCTTCTGAGAGTCGAATCAAGCGGTCTTCCGATTGCGGCGCCTGCCGGTGATACGTGCTTAAAGGAGGTTGCCGCGGGCACGCCCGTTGCTTCCTTTAAATCTCTGACAAGCTGCCATCCGTTAAGTGCGTCAAGAAAGTTAATGTATCCGGGCTTGCCGTTTAACACGGTAACGGGAAGCTCGCTGCCGTCCGCCATGTAAATGCTTGCGGGCTTTTGATTCGGGTTGCAACCGTATTTTAAAGATATCTCTTTCATAAATTTTCTCCGTAAATATTGTTGATTATTTTCCTGTCTGATTATTGATTTTTATTTATTATCTTTGTCTGCACGTCACCCGTTTCAAGATCGATAAATCTCGTAAACAGAGACACCTTGTTGTCATCATTTAAACTGTCCCAGCATGCCTTTGTAAATTCATCAATGTCATCCATGCTCTCAATCGCCACAGGCTCACCCGAGAAACTCGGCAGGGGATTGCCGTCCTGCATATACGTATGAATGAAATGCGCTTTTCCTTTTATCGGCTGATTATAGTGATATACGAATCTCTCGCAGCTTTCGGGATTACCGTCCGCGCTCTTAAGGATTGAGAGTTTATAAGTATATTCACCGTTTTTTATGTTCATCACACCTGAAATTCGCGGCGTGAAGTTCGGTGCGTCCGGCTCGAACTCCCTTGCGTAAAGCGCTTCTTCAAATGTCTTTCCGTCTTTTAAATAATCATAAATTGTATCGGTCTGGTCGCCGTTTGTTACGATTGTCGTATCCGCAAGAACCCTGACCGGTGAATAAATAATAAGGCTCGGGTCCTCAAGAAGCGCCGGATCAAAGGCTTCCGTCCTGATACCTTCGCCGTCCTCCACAAAAATACGATTACGGCTGTTGGAACTTCTTCCCATTATAAAATACGCCGTAACCGCCTTTTTTCCGTCCGGTGAAAGACCGATGACAATCCCTCTTCCCGGATACGTTGTTGCTGATAACTCTTCTTTTATACTCTTCATAACTTCTCCTGCAAACAAAAATTTTTTACTCAAATCGGGACAGTCGCCTGCCCTTTACTTCTTCTCTTATAATCAATAATTACCGAGCAGTCTCATGCTCTTAGCCTCTTCATATATGCCGCGAAGCGCATATTTAACTCCCGGGTCTGCGAGATTACCCTCGAATTCCACGAAGAATCTCGAATCCCACTTCTTGCTTCGCAGAGGTCTTGATTCTATTTTCATCATGTTTAAGTCATTATAGACAATCGGACTTAAAAGGTTGTAAAGGGTTCCCGTTTCATTCGGCGTCTCGAATATCACGCTGACCTTTTTTGCGTCTTTTAAGAATTTTCTCTCTTTTGATACGATGATAAATCTTGTGGTATTACCCTTTAAGTCGTTAATCTTTTCTTTTAAGACCTCAAGTCCGTAAAGCTCTCCTGCCTCAACACTTGCAACGGCAGCGCATGTCCTGTCATTGTCTTCGCTTACCTTTTTGGCACTTGCCGCGGTGTTAGGCATACTTATCTTTTCCCAGTCGGGATGCTCATCAAGAAATTCCGCGCACTGATAAAGCGCCTGCGCATGGGAATATACTTTCTTAATGTCGCAAAGCTTTGTTCCCGGAAGTCCCAAAAGATTATGATCGATTTCAACAAACTCTTCCGCAACGATATAAACGGGAAATTCATTAAGCAGGTCGTAAACTTCAGTAACGCTTCCCGCCGTCGAATTCTCAAGAGGAAGTACCGCAAAATCAGCCTTGCCTTCCACAACCATAGTAAGCGCTTCACTCCACGTAGGGGCGCTTATCTCATTCGCATCCGAGCCGAAGAATCTTTTCATGGCGATATACGCATATGCACCGGGAACGCCCTGATATACGACATTTACCCCTTTTGTCGGCACTTTATCAAATGTCTCATAAGGGTCAAGCATCGACATGCCGTTCTTTTCAAGCTCGCGGTACTGAATCTTACGGCTGTCCAGCATTATCTGTTCAAAAATCTTCCTGATGTCGGGCAGATTCTCCGGGTTTTCGATATCATTTGCCAGCGCTTCAAGCTTTTGCTTCTCGCGGTCGCCGTCGTAAACCTTCTTTCCGACATCCTTCTTGTGGGCAGCCACTTCTTTTGAGAAACCTATTCTTTTCTCAAGAAGCTTAATTATTTCTTTATCCGTTGCGTCTATATTTTTTCTAATCTCATTTAAATCAAACATAATCCAAACCTTTCCGGGGGATATTTTACTATGCAAAATGATTCTAAACAAGCATTAAACTCTCATATATAAAATTACAACTCTTCTATTGCTTCAGAGAGCTTATCAATCATCTCATCCACGTGCTCCTTCTCTATGATAAGAGGCGGAACGAAGCGGATAACGTCTGCTCCCGCCGTAAAAAGAATGAGTCCTTTATCAAGACACTTTTTTATAATGTCGGACGGTGTCACATTAACCACGATTCCCTGAATAAGGCCCTTGCCTCTGCGCGCAGTCACGCAGTCGTACTTACTTACCAGTTCATCAAGCTTTTCTTCCAGGTACGGCGCAATCTCCGTTACGTGTTCCGTCAGCTTTCGCTCCTTAAACATCCTTAACGTCGTGCAAACGGCGGTTCCCGCAAGCGGATTTCCTCCGTATGTTGAACCGTGATCTCCCGGCACCAGTACATCGGCGGCTTTACCTCGTGCAAGAAATGCACCGACAGGTATACCCTGTCCGAGTGCCTTTGCAGTCGTCATGACATCCGGCACTACACCGTAGTGTTCAAATGCATAAAGCTTACCCGTACGTCCCATACCGCACTGAATCTCATCAAAGATTAAAAGCATGTCTTTCTCATCGCACAATGCCCTGACACCTTCGATAAATTCCCGATTTGCGGGATATATTCCGCCCTCACCCTGAACGGTCTCCATAATTATCGCAACCGTTTTCTCATTGATAAGCTCTTTTACGCTCTCAAGGTCATTGTATTTGGCAAATTTAATGCCCGGAATCATGGGACCGAACGCTTCCTGATAATGCTTATTTCCTGTAAGCGCAAGCGCGCCCATTGAACGGCCGTGGAACGAATGATCCATGGCAATTATCTCGTGGTCCGTACGTCCGTCTCTCTCAAAACCGAACTTCTTGGCAAGCTTTAACGCTCCTTCTATCGCCTCGGTACCGCTGTTTGTAAAAAAGACTTTGTCCATACCGCAGGCTTCGGTAAGCGCCTCTGCGGCCTCCGCCGTCGGCTCGTTGTAGAAAAGGTTGGAGGTATGCACGAGCTTGTCTACCTGGGCTTTAATTGCGTCATTGAATTCTTTGTTATTATAACCGAGAGCAAAGACCGCAATTCCCGCTCCGAAATCAAGATATTTTTTACCTTCCACATCGTAAAGATATACGCCTTCACCGTGGTCGAGCACGATCGGATATCTGTTATATGTATGAATCAGATGATCCTCTGCCATCCGCATTATGTCGTCACTTTTCATTTCATATTCCTCACTAATCAAAATCAGACTTCATCTTCCTTGAAGAACTTCTCCTGTTCCTCACCAATGATGGCGGTTCCGACACCCTTATCGGTAAATATCTCAAGAATGAGACTGTGAGGTATGCGGCCGTCAAGAATGTGCACTCTGTTTACGCCGTTTTCAACCGCATGAATGCAGTTTGAAAGCTTTGGAAACATTCCGCCCGTTATGTCTCCGGAATACAGAAGCTCTTTTGCGGAGTCAGCCGTTATCTCGGATATTAAAGTATTCTTGTCGTGATAGTCCTTATAAAGACCTTCAACGTCCGTAAGGAATGCAAGCTTTTCTGCCTTTACCGCAGTTGCGATTTCATATGCGGCATCATCGGCGTTGATATTGTAAGGATTATATTCAGCGTCAATTCCTATCGGACAAACAATCGGGATATAATCGTCATTTATCATCTTCTCCAAAATGTCGGTATTTACTTCCTTAATCTCACCGACAAATCCGATGTCACGGCCGCCCGGCTTTTTCTTCTCAACTAAAAGCATTCCGCCGTCAGCGCCGCTTAAACCGCACGCCTTAACCCCCAGCTTTTCAACCTCGCGAACGAGATTTTTATTGAGGCGGTTAAGCACCATCTGCGCCACTTCCATGGTGTCCTTGTCGGTCACCCTGAGTCCGTCGACAAATGTTGCCTTCTTACCGCTAAGCTCAACCCACTTGGTAATCTCAGAACCGCCGCCGTGAACTATAATCGGACGAAATCCCACAAGCTTTAAAAGGACGATGTCTTCGATTACGGTTTTTGCAAGCTCCTCATCATTAATAACGTTACCGCCGTATTTTACGACTATTGTTTTCTCATGAAAACGACGGATGTAAGGCAGGGCCTCTATGAGAACCTGTGCGCGTACATCTGCCGGACATAATTTTTCTCCGCTCATTTCATTTTCTCCACGATATATAACACTCATTTTTGTTTACCTCATTTATGAAGATGATTTCTCATCTCTGTCACTTAACTGCGATAGTCAGCATTTATCTTTACATAATCAATGGTCAGATCGCATCCCCATGCAACAGCCTCGGCATCTCCGTCGTTTACGTTAATCAATGCCTGCACCGGGTTACATGAAAGTATCTCGGTCGCTTTTTCTTCACTGTACTCAAGTGCGCGGCCGCCCTTCATGATGTCGATGTCACCCGCCTCACTTACGAAGCTAAGATCCACCTTGTCGGGATTAAAGTTCGCCCCCGAATAACCGAGCGCACAAAGCACTCTTCCCCAGTTGGCGTCATGCCCGAATATTGCGGCCTTGGTAAGACTTGAAGTTATAACGGACTTGGCAAGAATCTTTGCGTCCTTTTTGGTTTTCGCATTCTTTACCTTCGCCTCAAAAAGACATGTACAGCCTTCGCCGTCTCCCGCAATCTTTTTTGCAAGCTCTGTCGCGACATATCTTAATGCCTCTTTAAATGCTTCGTAGCTCTCGCCTTCTGAATCAATGATTTCATTTTCCGCCATGCCGTTTGCTAAAACGATTGCGGTATCATTTGTCGATGTGTCTCCGTCAACTGATATCATGTTGAAGGAATCATCAATTAT
>CAJOLA010000043.1 GCA_905235275.1 uncultured Lachnospiraceae bacterium | reverse complement strand
TGACTGAAGTGTCCGCTGCAGAAGATACAAAGAATATCGTTATTGAAAACCAGGCTGTTACCGTGCCCGTTAAAGGATATAAATGGGTAAGGGTAAACGGAGCTTTGCATTTCGTAAAGGACGGAAAGCTCATTAAAGGCTGGTATAAATTTACAAAAGCAGACGGGGAAAATACAACTCATTATTCATTCTTTGATAAAGATAACGGACGTATCTATACCGGCTGGCGCAAGATGGGTAAGGCCCAGGGAGAAAAGCAGGAGCATATGTCTTACTTTGGCGGAGACGGCTGGCTTCGTACGGGATGGCAGACAATGGGTAAGGGTACGAAAAATTCCTACGGCGAGAGTCAGGAAAAGCACACATCCTACTTCGGAGAAGACGGCTGGCTTCGCACGGGATGGCAAAAGATGGGAAAAGGTACGGCAAATCCCGACGGGAACAGTGCCGTTCATTACTCATACTTCGGAGCAGACGGCTGGCTTCGTACAGGCTGGCAGACAATGGGTAAGGGTACGAAAAACTCCTACGGCGAAGGTCAGGAAAAGCACACATCCTACTTCGGCGATAACGGATGGCTTCGCACCGGTTGGCAGAAGATGGGAAAAGGCACGGCAAACCCTGACGGAAACAGTGCCGCTCACATGTCATACTTCGGCGGAGACGCTTCGCACGGGCTGGCAGGCAATGGGTAAAGGCACAAAGAATTCCTACAATGAGAATTCAAACAGCCATATGTCATACTTCGGTCCTAACGGGTGGCTCAGAACGGGGCTTCAGAATATGGGTACATCCGAAAACCCTGACGGTAAAAATACGAGACATCAGTCATATTTTGGCAGTAACGGCTGGCTTGTCGAAAACAAGGTGTTTACTTACGGGAATGCACAATGTATTGCAGACAACAGGGGCTGGGCAAGACAGGCCGTATCCGAGTCCGATAAGACGCTTGTCAGGGCATATCAGCTTGTTGATAAGGTGACAAATAACGGAATGACCAAAGAACAAAAACTCAGGGCATCCTACAATCACATAAGAGATAATTATCCTGAATATAATCCCAGAATCCCGCATTATTCCGGAGAAGGATGGAATGTCACTTATGCCAATGACATTTTCATAAACAAAGGCGGTAATTGTTTAAGTGTTGCTGCCGCAGTTGCATATATGGCAAAGGCTATAGGATTTGATAATGTTTATGCCGTAAACAGTACCGGTCACGGTTGGGCTGAGATTAATAACCGTGTTTATGATGCGGAGTGGGAAAGACATAATGCCGGCAGCTTTTATAATTTAAGCTATGATGATACTTCCGGCGGTAAGCCGAATTACAAATCCATATTTAATTCTTCCAATCCTTATGCAAGAGTCAGACTGTAAATTTTAATGGATTTGTTTCCCATAAGTGAAAATAGAATCTGTGTGGAGTTGTAAATAATGGTTTTTAGTTCCTTAGTGTTCCTGTGTATATTTTTGCCGATTGTTTTTACGCTGCATTGTATCGTAAAACCGATCAAAGCAAGAAATATACTGCTTATAATAGCAAGTCTTTTATTTTATTCGTTTGGGGAGCCTGTTTACGTAATCCTTATGGTTGCGAGTGCTCTTGCAAATTATATATGCGCACTTGCGATGGGTAAGTTTAATCGTAAAGCCGTTCTTGTTATATCGGTTATTATTAACATCGGAACGCTTTGCGTTTTTAAATATGCAGGATTTTTTGTTGAGACGATTAACGGCATATCCGGGGCGAATATTCCCGTTCCGCAAATAATGCTTCCAATCGGTATATCATTTTTTACTTTCCAGGCGTTATCCTACGTAATAGACGTATACCGCGGAAATGTAAAGGCGCAAACCAATTTTGCGAAAATTCTTTTATACATATCATTCTTCCCGCAGCTTATCGCGGGACCCATTGTTAAGTATAAAGATATCGTTGAAGAGATTGATAACAGAAGAGTAAGCATCAGCCAGATAGCTCCCGGTCTTCGACGATTTATTGCCGGACTCGGAAAAAAGGTAATAATCGCAAATACCATGGCTTACTGTGCTGATGCTATATTTGCGCAGGATTTGGCAAATATTAATATTTTAGGTGCCTGGATCGGTGCCGTCGCTTATGTTATGCAGATATATTTTGATTTCAGCGGATACAGCGATATGGCCATCGGTATGGGCAAAATGTTCGGATTCCATTTTAAGGAAAACTTTAACTTCCCTTACGTCTCGCTTAATATTCAGGATTTCTGGCGAAGGTGGCATATTTCTTTATCATCATGGTTTAAGGAATATGTTTACATTCCCCTTGGCGGTAACCGTAAAGGGAAAGCGCGAACCATAATTAATAAGATTATAGTTTTCTTCCTGACGGGCTTATGGCACGGTGCGAACTGGACATTTGTAGTCTGGGGATTATATCACGGGGCGCTCAGCTTCCTGGAAGAAGGGGTGCCCGCCATAAAGAAGCTGCCGAGGATAATCGCGCATATCTATCTTATGGTGGCGGTAATCGTCGGATTTGTGGTATTTAGAGCGGACACCATCGGTGAAGGCTTAGGAATAATCGCAAGGATGTTTACCGGATTTACATTTACCGACATGTCCATGACGATTGCAATCCAACAGCTGACGCCGCATTTCATAATTATGCTTGTTGTTGCAATCGTTGCCTGCGGGCCGCTCAGAAACCTCGTGATTAAGCTGCGTGAAGTATCCGATAACGGTGTGGCCACACGAGGTCAGGCCGTTGCACAGGTTGTCGTATATATCGCATCAATGGCTCTTCTTTGCTGGTGCGTTATAAGACTTTCAAGCGGTGTTTATAATCCGTTTATCTATTTCAGATTCTGATATAAAGGTGCTGTGTTAAATGAAAAAATTTCTGATTATAATTACATCAATATGCATAGCCGGATTAAGCATTCCGTTTGTATCAATGATTTTTCGTCCGACGACGGAAACCACTGACAACAGAAAGCTTGCCGAATTCCCAAACATTGCAAAACCTGACGGATCGCTAAACGGTGAGTTTTTTTCCGGATTCGAATCATGGTTTGCCGATCATTTTGCGTTCAGAAATGAACTTATATATGCCGATGCAAGGATTCAAAACGACGTATTTAAGGTTTCCAACGTAGAAGGCGTAATCTCCGGAAATGACGGCTGGATGTTTTATAAATCCACATTAAATGATTATCTGGGAACACAGAGACTCTCTGCAAGGGAGATTTATAATATTGCTCATAACCTTTCCCTTGCCAACGATTATGTCAAAGAAAATGGAAGCAGACTCCTTGTGACGGCACCGGCCAATAAGAATACGCTCTACGGCAAATATATGCCGTATTACGATTCTTATAAAGTAGACGAGACTCATAATATGGATCTCCTGGGGCCGATGCTAAAAGAAATGGGAGTACCTTATGCGGATCTTATAAATGAATTTAAAGGTGAAGAAGATGTGCTTTACTTAAAGACTGATTCGCATTGGAGTAATAAGGGTGCAGTCCTTGCTTATAATTTTCTTATGGACTCTCTCGGGCTTGAGCACGACGACTATTCAAATGTCGAAGTGAAAAAGGAAAGAAGAGAGCAGGGCGATTTAAGTAAAATGATGTATACGTTTTACGGCGCAAGGGAAGAAAATTATTATTACAACATTCCGCAAAGCTTTGAATACGTAGGTGAGGGCAATGATGTTGAGGATATGCGCCTTGAGACGAAAAGCAGCGGCGTAAACGGTTCACTTCTTATGTTTCGCGATTCTTTCGGTAATACGCTGATTCCGATTATTGCAAATCAGTTTAAGGAATGCAGGTTTACAAAGGAAACGGCATATTCGCTTGAGAAACAAATGGAAAGCGGTAATCAGGATATAGTGATTTTTGAAAAGGCCGAAAGAAATGTGGGACAGTTCATGGAGATGCCACCCGTTATACCGGCTCCCCTTTATGACGGACAAGATGCGGCTGCCTTAAAAAATACCGAAATAAAGGAAAAATTAGAGACAAAAACTCTTATAAAATCTCTTAATTTGGATTATAATTACTTTGAGATTTCGGGAGAAATCGAGCAAGGTTTGCCTGATACCAAATCTGACATACTGGTACAGGTGAATGATACAATCTACAAAGCGTATCATACAGGAGAGAAAAGTTTTGTGATTTATCTCAAAAAAGACAACGTTTCATTCCCGGCCGAAGTTAAGGTGTTCGTTTCGGGACCTTCAACATATCCGGTTGATGTAAAAACGTTTAATATTGAAGATACGGAATGAAACTTGTAAGTGAAGGGAGAAAAAAATGTTTAATTTAAAAAAATTAGGTGCTTTGGCAGTAATCCCGGTAATGGGTGTTTCTTTGGCGGCATGTGGCGGCGGAGAGAAAGCAGAGACAGAAACCACAACTCCGGCAGTTACGGAATCTTCCGCAACTACGACAGCTGCAACTGAGGCAACTGCCACACAGTCAACAGAAGCAACCACTACGGCAGCTCCGACAACAACGGCTGCCCCGACAACTACTGCGGCTCAGACTTCAGCTGCTCAGACAACAACTAAGGGCAGAGAAGTGGTTTCCAAGACACCGGTTTACAATTGTGACGGTTCCGATCACGGATATTACGAGATAGTTTATTCAGACGGCACAAAAGAGTATGAAGAGTTCTGATTTAGATTGACTTTTTACGGCCTGTATAATATATTATTCAGGTCGCGTGCTACCGTGGCTCAGTTGGTAGAGCAGCTGATTCGTAATCAGCAGGTCACCGGTTCAAGTCCGGTCGGTAGCTTAACTATGACATTTAATGGAAATCTGCATTTGCAGGTTTCTTTTTTGTTTATTTCCGTAAGATTTTTTGGTATTATATATAATTAGTTAAAAAGGAACATACGGAGGTAAGCATGGAACAATACAAGAAAGATTTTATTGATTTTATGGTGGATTGCGATGTTTTAAGATTCGGTGAGTTCACCTTAAAGAGCGGCAGGAAGTCTCCGTTTTTTATGAATGCGGGATTGTATGTTACGGGGAGCCAGCTTATGAAGCTTGGCGAATATTACGCGACGGCGGTTCATGAGAATTTCGGTGATGATTTTGACGTATTTTTCGGACCGGCCTATAAGGGGATTCCCATTTCCGTAGCGACTGCCATAGCCTACAGCAGGCTTTACGGTAAGGAGATAAGATATTGTTCCAACAGAAAAGAAATAAAAGACCACGGTGATGCCGGAATCATGCTGGGAAGTCCTCTAAAGGACGGAGACAGGGTTATCATATTGGAAGATGTGACGACTTCCGGGAAGTCCATTCAGGAGACATTTCCGATAATTACGTCCCAGGCCGATATTAATATAGTCGGCATGATGGTTTCGCTTAACCGTATGGAGCACGGGCTTGATGATACGTCGGCGACGGCTCTGAGTCTTGTAAGCAGCGAGTACGGTTTTCCGACTGCATCCATCGTGGATATGAATGAGGTACAGGAGTATCTTTATAACAGAGAGATAAAAGGCAAAGTCATCATCGACGATGAGATAAAAAAGTCACTCGATGATTATTATGATAAATACGGGGTTAAGAAGTCTTAAAGATGGCAGACATGAACAAGATTAAAGACAAGGTTTTTCATAAATATATGTTCTTCAGTCTGAAGCCTGCCGTCGGGGGAGTTTTATCGCTTGTTTTCGGCGGAGCTTCCATTGCGATGATTATCATTGCCATATGCCTGTCCTATGGTGCGGGCGGGCATGCGGGAACGGTTGTCGGAAGTCTGGCTTTTACCGCGTTCATAGTCTCGGGATTCGGAGTATATCTGGGTTTTAGGGGACTGAGAGAGGAAGAAAGGGCACATTTGCCATGTAAGATTGGTATAATCATGTGCGGTTGTATTTGCGTTTTTGTTATTGCGTTGTTTGTAATTGGTGTTTAGATGAGGTGCTCGGATGAACAGTAATTTTATACGTTGGTTTGATAATATTGACAGATTTTTTGAAAGACTTGATGCGGCATTCAAATCCATGAATACCTCATCAGTTAATATGGGCGAAAAGAATGCCGAGCTGTATGCTGAGATAATAGGCGAAAATTACAGCTCATCTTTTGTTAATCCCAAGTTTGCGGATTATATGCTCGGAGGAGGATACGGAAAGCTTTGCTCATTCGTTTCGGGTGAATGCTTTGCCATGATCGGATTAAAGTTTGATAAAAAGGCTTCCATGATGGAGCCTTTCATGCAGATGTATGCCGATATCAGGGAAATGTTCGATACCGGTTCTTTATCGTATGATTCTTTCTTTGACCGTATCTACAAATATCTTTTTGACTCATGTGAGATGTTTGCGCGTGACAGAATAAGAGACATGCTCACACCCAGGGATTCCGTCGCAAGAAAGATAATATCCGGAAGCCTCGGGGATGTTCGTTATATGTACAGATACGGTGATTACGTAACGGATAATGATATTAAGCTTGCCCGTTTCTTAAACGTCCAGACTCCGGACCGGATTAATAAAATGGCCGAGGTATTTACCATGGGCTACAGGCGCGGATTCGAGGCTACGGGTAAACCGTTCGATAAGAAAAGAAGCGTAGGTATTGTTTACAAGATCGGTTTTGAGCGTCTCGTCAAGGCTGCGATGGACCATTTCAGACAGATGGGTCTTGAGACAACGCTTTTTAGGGCACCGAAAAGCGCCGTACTTGGAAGCAATATCGGAAAGAGCGGATTCTTCGGTTCATCAGCAAATAAACAGGCAGATTACGATCACGACAAGGATGCCGCATTCTTCTATGATGAAGCTCTGATTGCTAAGAAGCTTGATGCCATGAGAAATGCCTACGAGGAATTCAAGCAGGAGGCTGACGTATACGGAGGACCGGCCGTCATTGAGGTGTTCGGTGAGAAGCCTTTTGACTATGATGAGCAGTCCTTTGCCATGAAAGCGGCCGAATCACAGAGACGGATGGAGGTAAGGTATAAAACTGAGCTTTCCAATATGTCCAACGAATACATAAAGGGCGAAGAACGTTCATTTACGATAATTTCTTATCCGACACCGGATATCGGCGATAATTTCAAAGAGATTTTTGATGAGACGGTAGAGATAAACTGCCTCGATGTTAATGAGTACATGAAGGTTCAGCAGGCAATGATTGATGTTCTTAATTACTCGACGCATGTGGTGATTGAGGGTGCAAACGGTAATAAGACCAATCTTCGGGTTGCCCTGCAACAGGTCGAAGATCCGCAGACTCAGGAGAATTTCGAAAACTGTCTTGCCGACGTTAATATACCGCTTGGAGAAGTATTTACCACGCCCGTTCTTGAAGGTACGGAAGGTACGCTCTTCGTTAAGAAGGTGTTTTTGAACGGCTTTGAGTACAGGGATTTGGATATCGTATTCGAGAACGGATATGTCAAGGATTTCATCTGTTCCAATTTTGAACAGGAATTTAAGAGCAAGGATTACTTCAGAAGGAATGTGCTTTGCAATCACGATACGCTTCCAATGGGAGAGTTCGCAATCGGAACCAATACCAAAGCTTTTGCGATGGCACGCAAATACGGAATTGAAAATGTAATGACGATACTTATCGCCGAAAAGACGGGACCGCATTTTGCATTGGGAGATACATGTTATTCATATTATGAAGACGTAAAGATTTATAATCCCAACAAAAAGGAAGTAATTGCAAAGGATAATTCGTTTTCCATTAAGAGACTGGAAGATCCGGGCAGTGCATATTTTAACTGTCATACGGATATAACGATTCCGTATGAGGAAATAGGGCGTCTCGCTGCAGTGGATGCCGACGGAGTATATACGGATATCATAAAGGACGGAAGATTTGTTCTTCCGGGCACGGAGATGTTAAACGAAGCATTGGACAGCATTTGATTATCAGGAGGATAAGTATGGCACAGGTTGGAATAGTTATGGGAAGTGACTCGGATATGCCGGTTATGTCAAAGGCAGCCGATGTCCTTGAGCAGTTTGGCATTTCGTTTGATATGCGAATCATATCAGCGCACAGAGAGCCGGATGTATTTTTTGAATATGCAAAAGAAGCTGAAGAGAAGGGTTTTAAGGTTATAATCGCGGGCGCCGGTATGGCTGCGCATCTGCCGGGAATGTGTGCCGCGATTTTTCCGATGCCTGTTATCGGTATCCCGATGGGGAATGATATTCTTGCGGGAGAAGACGCGCTTTATTCAATAGTTCAGATGCCGCCCGGAATTCCCGTGGCAACGGTTGCCGTTAACGGCGGTAAGAATGCCGGTATTCTTGCTGCAAAGATGCTTGCCATGTCTGACGATACACTTCTTGCAAAGCTGAAGGAATTTACCGAGTCCATGAAGTCTGAGGTACAGGCTAAGGACGAAAAGTTACAGCAGGTCGGATATAAGAATTATAAAAAATAAGAGGGTAATTATGGATTATAAAGATTCAGGTGTTGATATAGAGGCCGGATACAAAGCGGTAGAGCTTATGAAGAAGCATGTGGCAAAGACCACCCGTCCTGAGGTTCTCGGAGGACTTGGCGGTTTTGCCGGTGCTTTCGATCTTTCTGCAATTAAGGGGATGGATGAACCCGTACTTCTTTCCGGGACTGACGGTGTCGGAACGAAGCTTAAGCTTGCATTTGAGATGAATAAACATAATACGGTTGGCATTGACTGCGTTGCAATGTGCGTAAATGATATTGCATGTGCGGGCGGAGAACCGCTTTATTTTCTTGATTATATTGCATGCGGCAAGAACGTGCCCGAAAGGATTGCTTCAATCGTAGAGGGAGTATCTGAAGGCTGCGTTCAGGCGGGAGCCGCACTTATCGGCGGTGAGACTGCCGAGATGCCGGGATTTTATCCGGAAGACGAATATGACATGGCAGGCTTTGCGGTTGGCGTTGTCGATAAAAAGGATATGATTACGGGAGATGACATTCAGGCCGGTGATACACTTGTAGGAATTGCTTCAAGCGGTGTTCATTCCAACGGATTTTCTCTTGTAAGAAAGGTTTTTAATATTACTGCCGAGAATTTGGACAGATTCCATGACAACCTTGGTAAAACTTTGGGTGAGGCGCTTATCGCTCCGACAAAGATTTACGTAAAAGCCTTAAAATCCGTTAAGGATGCGGGCGTTAAGATCCTGGGATGCAGCCATATAACGGGCGGCGGTTTTTATGAGAATGTTCCGAGAATGCTGCATGACGGTGTCCGTGCGGTTATCAGAAAGGACAGCTACGAGCTGCCTGCATTATTTGAGATGATTGCCCGTGAAGGTGATATTGCAGAAGAAATGATGTATAACACCTTCAACATGGGACTCGGTATGGTACTTGCAGTAAGACCCGAGGATGCTGACAAAGCTGTTTCGGCTATAGAGTCTGCCGGAGAAAAGGCATTTGTTGTGGGTGAGGTTGCAGCCGGAGACAAAGGCGTAGACCTTGTGTAATGTGAAAGGGGATTTATCGTGTTAAAAGTTGCGGTATTGGTATCCGGCGGCGGTACGAATCTGGAAGCCATACTTAAGGCTGTTGAGGGCGGAGAGATACCTGATACGCAGATTGTCGGCGTAATCAGTAATAACGAGGGCGTATATGCACTGGAACGTGCAAAGAATCACGGGGTACCGGGCTTTTGTGTATCTCCTAAAGATTTTGACAGCCGTGATGATTTTAATAAAGCGCTTGTGGCAAAGCTTGATGAATTAAGTCCGGACCTTATAGTTCTTGCCGGATGTCTGCTTAAGATTCCCGACGAGATAATTCATAAATACAACAGACGTATTATCAATATTCATCCCGCCCTTATTCCGGCATTTTCCGGAAAAGGCTTTTACGGTCTTAAGGTTCATGAAGAGGCACTGAAGCGCGGTGTAAAGATTACCGGGGCGACCGTTCATTTTGTGGATGAGATACTTGATAACGGAGAGATAATCGCCCAGAAAGCGGTTGAGGTCAGACCCGGTGATACGCCTGAGGTATTACAGAAGAGGGTTATGGAAGAAGCCGAGTGGGTTATACTTCCCGAGGTGATTGGTAAGATTGCAAAAGGCGATATTAAGATAGGTTAAGAGAGGAAGTTTTCGAAAATGAAGATATTAGTAGTGGGAAGCGGCGGAAGAGAGCATGCCATATGTTATAAGATTTCTCAGAGCCCAAAGGCGGATAAGATTTACTGTGCACCGGGTAATGCCGGTATAGCATCGGTTGCAGAGTGCGTTGATATCGGCGCCATGGAGTTTGAAAAGCTCGCTGCATTTGCAAAGGAAAAGGAGATAGACCTTACCGTAATCGGAATGGATGATCCGTTAGTCGGCGGTATCGTTGACGTATTTGAAAAAGAGGGCTTAAGGGTGTTCGGACCTGACAAGAAGGCTGCAATCCTTGAGGGCTCCAAATCTTTTTCAAAGGATCTCATGAAAAAATATGATATTCCGACAGCCGGATAT
>CAJOLA010000042.1 GCA_905235275.1 uncultured Lachnospiraceae bacterium | reverse complement strand
AATTTCTGCACGGTGTCATTGAAAAAAAGCGCAGTCGTCCAATACGGGACGGTACATCTGAACAAGGCTCCTGTAATACTGCCAGATCCTGTAATAGAAATGCGCATCTTCATGAGCCGCATGTTCGTCGTGTGCGCCATGTGCATCATGAGCTCCGTGCGCATGCGGGTCATCCTTCATCCTCCAGATATTGATACAAACCGGAAGATAATAAAGAGCATTAAGCGCCGTACTTATCGCAAGCGCCGCAAGCACCACCGGCAGTCTGAAAATGTCCGAATGAATCGCCGCCGTCGAGAAAAACATCTTCGACGGGAATCCCGCAAAAAGCGGAATACCTATCATCGACAGCGATCCGACTACGAACGCAACGCCCGCGAGCTTATTCCTGTGAGCGGACCCCCGCAAATCCTTAAACTCATAACTGTGATGAGAAACATTTGCAAGAGCGCCCGCAGAAAGGAAGAGCATCGGCTTCGTGATTCCGTGTGCCATGATATGCAGGCAGGCTGCAAGCACACCGATTTCGGAATTCAGTCCGAGACCCATGAAGATGTAACCGATCTGGGCAACGGATGAGTAAGCCGTCATTCTCTTGATGTGTCGCTCCTTTAATGCCTTAAGAGATCCGATGATCATGGCAAGGACACCCAGAACAAGAAGCGCGTCCGTAATGTGGAGCTGCGCGAGAAGCTCCGGTGAGTAAACCCTGTACATCATCTTAATGTAGAGAATGATATATCCCTTAAGCACCAATCCCGAAAGAATGGCAGATGACGACGTGGTCGCCGAACCGTGAGCATTGGGCAGCCACGAATGGAACGGATAAAGAGCACTCTTAACGCAAAGTCCGAGTGTCGTTATCGCACAAACCGCGGTAAGCGGAAGCGTGTACTGTCCGGTCGCCACCATATCCATGATAACCGGATGGAGGCTTTCCATAAGAAGCTGACCGGTTATGTTATAAAGAAGAGCTATTCCCATAAGGAAGAGACCCGACCCCAGCAGACTCATTATCAGATATCTGATCGTGGCGACTATCGTCTCTCCGCCTTCCTTGGACATGACTATGGCGCACGCGGCAATCGTATTAATCTCTATGAACACGTATGCCGTGAACATATCGTTTGTATAAATGAGCGCGAGCATCGAGCACAGAAGCAGATTCATCATAAGGAAATAAAGGTACTGCTTCTTCTTGGGGACATCCCCGAATATGTTCTCAAGCCCGCCGAGTATTGAGAAGGCCATGACAAAACAAAACATCGTACCCATCAGGGCCTCGAATGGTCCGGCCTTAATCTCATTACCCCATGGCGCGGGCCAGTGACCCATCATGTAGGTAAAGCTCTCGCCCGTGCTTACAAGGTAACACAGCAAAATGAAGTTTAAGACTCCCGTCGCCGTGATTATACCCATATTAATCTTTTGAGCAACCTTCCCGTTTCGAAAGAATGGCATGCACATCCCGCCGACAAGTGTCAGGATTATGCTAAAGAAAGGGAAGTTATACACAAATGGCATCTCATGCATCTTCACTTTCCTCCAAAGCTTTCTTGGCTGCTTTTTCTTCTTTTGCTTTAAGAAGAATCTCATCCAGGTTCAATGTATGGTACTTCTTATACAACATAAGGATAAGCGCCAGGGAAAATGCCGTGACACTTACGGATACAACGATACCCGTAAGAACAAGACCGGCAGGGATTGGGTTGATATATTCCTCAACGGTTGCAACCCTGTCGTCACCCATGACGGGTGCCACTCTTCCCCAGACGAATCCTCTCTGTGCAAGGAAAAGATATACGGCAGTATCCATAATATTAAGACCGACTGCTTTCTTTATCAGATTGTTATGAAGAAGCAGACCCATAAATCCTACTCCGAAGAGTATCACGGCCGCTATCTCATAATAATGATTCAGAAAAAACATCTTATATCTCTCCTTTCGAGAATAAAGAGTAGAAACCAAACATTGTACATGCAACTATCAAACCTACGCATATATTCAGCGGAAGTATGAATCCGCCGCTTAGTATCGCTCCGGCTATACCTTTCGGAATACCGGTCTCCATGTGGTGCGCACCCGTGTAAAACGAATACGTCTTTAGCGCCGCATAGGTCAGAAGCGCCCCACTGGTAATTATCGTAAATACCTTAAAGTTAAAAAATCTTTTTGTAATCTTGGAGCCGAATGCCTGGGAAATAAGTATCAGCCCCGCTCCTATGATGGCGCCTCCCGAGAAACCTCCACCGGGTGAAATGTGACCGTTAAGCACCACATATATACCGAACATCAGGATGAACGGTGCGATGACGCCCGCCGTCTTCTTTAGAATCACGTCTCTGTGCTTATCGTTTAGCTCCTCTTCGTGCTGAAGTATCGCCTCTTCCTTAAGCTCGGCCGCAGACATATCCTGCTTCTTTTTCTTATCCTTGTCTACTTTCAGCAGGATGATTACCGCCATGACCGCGGTAAACAGAACCGTCGACTCGCCCAATGTATCGAATGCCCTGTAGTCAAGAATCATTCCGGCAACGATATTCGTAGCTCCCGTATCCTCAAGACCTTCTTCGATATACTTGGCCGCCACTTCGTTATTCGTGGGCGCATCGGTCACACCGAACAGCGGAGTCTTAATACTTACATATACAAGTACCGCTATGAATGCCAAACAAAGAATCACGCAGGCAGGCTTATATAATTTATGAAATTTTGCGTAAGCCTCGGCACTGTCGAAAGGCTTTTTTTGCTTTTTTACTTTTGGCTTTGGTTCTTTCTTTTCAACCTCGGGTTTCGGCTCGCCGTTTACCCATGCCACAAAAGCATTCCCGTGATTTTCATGATTTTCATGATTTGTGGAATCACTCATTATCCTCACCCTCTTTGGAATCTTTGTCTTTTTTCTTGCGCTTAGAGGTGTCAAGCGCTCCTATCTTCTTCAAGACTATAAAGAAGAGTATACTCGTTACTCCGGCTCCTACCGCCGCTTCCGTTCCCGCAAGATCGGGAGACTCGAGAAATATCCATATAACGGACATCACCACGCTGTACGACATGAATATCAAAACCGTGACAAGCAGGTTCTTTGTTACCGTCGTCGCTATGGCGCAGACTATAAGGAAGCTAAGCAATATCCAGATAAGTATCGTCTGTGCATCAAACATCCCTTTTCGCCTCCTCTTCTTCATCTACGATGGTCTCAAACTCATCGGCATCGTCCTTCTCCTGGGAAGCAATCTCCATCTTCGCCACCATGTGACTCGATATCGGACTCGACATCCAGAAGAATACGATGATGGCCACAAGCTTAAGTGTGGCAAATGTAAATCCCGTAAGGATTCCCACGCCGACAAGGACGCAAAGCAGACCGAGCGTATCGGACTGTGCCGCCACATGCATACGGTTAAGAACATATCTGAACTTAAAAATACCGAAGGTGGCCATTGCAAATATAAATATTCCAAGGGCGATAAGAACTGCCGCTATGATAAATCTTGCCATCATCACTTCGCCTCCTCATCACTCTTGTCCACGATCTCAACCGTTCCGGGCTTCATCTCGCGTTCGTGTCTTAATTTCGCCGCTTTCTCTCTTACCTGAATAATCTTGGATAAAACGACAATCGCGACGAATCCGAGCAACGCATAGATAAGACCCACATCTATAAGGAAATCTTCCCTTAAGAATACTGAAAGTACGCAAATAAAAGCTATAACCTTTGTGCTTATCATATTCGCGGCAACGATTCTGTCGGTGAATCTCGGTCCCAGAATTGCTCTTATAAGACAAAAGAACACGATAACCGATAAGGCTATCATGCATATTATGAAAAATATATGAGAATAGGATGTCCCCTCAAACATTATTTTTCTCCTACCTTGTCAACGTAACTTACTTCTTCCATGCGCTCCAGCTGCTTAACGAATACCGAATCTCCCATGCCGTATGCCATGCTCTTATCCAGCGCATGAACGCAGAAAACTCCTTCTTCTATATCAACAGTGATTGTTCCCGGCGTAAGCGTTATGGAATTGGCAAGCGCCGTCTTGGATACTTCACTCTTCAAATCGGTCTTAAAGTAAACAAGCTTTGGCTCAATCTTATCACCCGGCGTCATGACGAACTTCATCACTCCGATGTTCGCCTTAATAATCTCCCATATAAGAATCGCCAGATATTTTAAAATACGTCCGAAGTTCTTGAATACGATCGCGTCCTGCTTGGCACTATAACCGAGCGCTTTGCACGTAAAAATATACAAAAGCGTGGCAAGACCCGCTCCGAATATGGCTATCTCTATTGTAAATTTACCGTTAAATATAACCCAGGCAATCCATAGGAATATCCACAACATAATAAACTCCCCGTAAATCTTTTAAAAATTTTATAAAATTACATCTATTATGGGACATCACAAGATTAAAGTCAATAAGCAATGTTTCTACAAAAATACAAAAATTCGGCATTTTTTGTATACAAAAAAACTGCAGGCATAAAGCCTGCAGCCCAAGTAAATTATTAAAGGTGTAATACTCTGTCCTGAATCTCCTGGGTTCTTCCCTGGTTCCAGAACTGTGTCCCGATATAACCGCATGTTCTTCTTGCGACGTTAAGCTTGTTCTGATCGCGGTTTCCGCAGTTCGGACATTCCCAAACGAGCTTGCCGTCCTCATCCTCAACAATCTTAATCTCGCCGTCAAATCCGCATACCTGGCAGTAGTCGCTCTTGGTGTTAAGCTCCGCATACATGATATTCTCATAGATATACTGCATAACTCCCAGTACCGCTTCAATATTTTGGGACATATTGGGTACTTCAACGTAGCTTATGGCTCCGCCCGGGCTTAATGCCTGGAACTCGGATTCGAACTTAAGCTTGGTGAAAGCGTCAATCTCTTCCTGAACATGAACATGATAGCTGTTCGTAATGTAGTTCTTGTCGGTAACTCCCGGAATGATTCCGAATCTCTTCTGAAGAGCCTTTGCAAATTTATAGGTGGTTGATTCCAAAGGCGTACCGTAAAGGCTGAAAGAAATGTCGGATTCTGCTCTCCATGCCGCGCATTTGTCATTCATAAACTGCATAACCTTAAGCGCGAAATCTTTTCCGTCCTCATCAGTATGGGAAACTCCCTTCATGTACTGTGTACACTCGTTGAGTCCTGCGTATCCCAATGAAATGGTTGAATAGTTACCGTAGAGGAGCTTGTCAATCTTCTCACCCTTCTTAAGGCGGGCAAGTGCGCCGTTTTGCCAAAGGATTGGCGCTACATCAGACGGTGTGCCCTTCAGGCGGTCATGTCTGCACATAAGTGCCCTGTGGCATAACTCGGTACGTTCCTCGAGGAGCTCCCAGAATTTCTCTTCGTCTCCGCCGGATGAGCATGCCACGTCTACGAGGTTAAGGGTTACAACACCCTGGTTAAACCTTCCGTAGTATTTATGGGACCCGTCTTTCTCAAGACCCGTGATATCGGGTGTGAGGAACGAACGGCATCCCATACATGCGTATACATCGCCGTTTTTGAGCTCACGCATCTTCTTTGCAGATATATAATCGGGAACCATGCGCTTAGCCGTACATTTAGCGGCAAGTACGGTTAAATCCCAGTACTGTGAGCCCTCGCGCACATTGTCCTCATCAAGAACATAGATAAGCTTAGGAAATGCCGGTGTGATATATACGCCCTTCTCGTTCTTAACGCCCTTGATTCTCTGGTTAAGAACTTCCTCGATAACCATAGCAAGGTCATCTCTCGTGCGTCCCTCGGGAACCTCGTCAAGGTACATATAAACCGTAACGAAAGGTGCCTGGCCGTTTGTTGTCATGAGAGTGATTACCTGATACTGAATCATCTGAACGCCGCGCTTAATCTCGTCACGAACGCGAAGCTCGGCAACTTCTCTGATCTTCTCCTCGTCAGCGGGAATACCCGTTGCCTCGAACTCTTCCTTAACCTGAGCGATGAACTTCTCGCGGCTTACCTGTACGAAAGGAGCAAGGTGAGCAAGGGAAATGCTCTGTCCGCCGTACTGTGAGCTTGCAATCTGTGCGATTGCCTGTGTTGCTATGTTGCAGGCGGTTGAGAAGCTGTGAGGCTTTTCAATCATCGTCTCGCTGATGACCGTTCCGTTCTGAAGCATATCCTCGAGGTTTACGAGGCAGCAGTTGTGCATGTGCTGAGCGAAATAATCGGAATCATGGAAATGAATGATACCCTGCTCATGCGCCTCCACGATATCCTCCGGTAAAAGGAGTCTCTTTGTGATATCCTTACTTACCTCGCCTGCCATGTAGTCTCTCTGAACACTGTTAACGGTCGGGTTCTTGTTGGAATTCTCCTGCTTAACCTCCTCGTTATTACACTCAAGAAGGCTTAAAATCTGCTCATCCGTTGAGTTTGACTTACGAACAAGCGCTCTTTTGTATCTGTATGTAATGTATTTTCTTGCTACGGAGAATGCTCTGTATTGCATTATCTGATTCTCCACAAGATCCTGTATCTCTTCCACGTTCAGAGATCTTCCCATGTCAGCGCATATATTCTCGACATTCTTTGCAATCGTATGCACCTGCTCGTCAGTGAGCCTCTCCTTTGGGATAACTTCTTCGTTTGCCTTTTCAACGGCAGCAACTATCTTTCCGCCGTCAAAAATCATCTCTGAACCGCTTCTTTTTATAATCTTCAATTCGGTCACCCTCCTAACAATTTTTAAAAATTTATACGATGAACAACTTTTTTAAATAAAAAAATTGCCGATAAGGAGGAAAGCCCGTAAAATGGGACTTTCTTTCTCATTGGCAAAATAATACTATATATTGTGGTCGTTGTCAACTTTTAATCTATATATTGGTCTAAAGCCAGTAAATAAGGGGCTTTCAAACCTGTTGCGGGGGATAATACAGGACGCAAATGTCTTCCGCGCCAAATTTTGTTTCACATTATCTGTTTCTGTCGAGCTCCTTAAACAGCTTCTCCGCAGCCTCCTTATCGCTGATAAGTCGCACGTGATCTCCCGCTTTGAACTTATCATCGGGGCTTGGCATGATATTGATTGTGCCGCCTGAGGCAATGCCTATGATATTAATGCCGTGCTTTGCTCTTGCGTCCGTCTCGCGGATGCTTTTTCCTACCCATGACGGAAGAACCGGTACCTCGTATATCGAATATTCCTCGTCAAGCTCGATATAGTCGAACACATGGTTTGCCGAGCATTTGGCGGCAAGCTTGTATGCCACGTCCCTGTCGGGATATACGACCTCGTCCGCGCCGTTTTTCAGAAGGAACTTCGCCTGAATGTCACGGTTTGCCGCACTTATTACGTACTTGGCACCGAACTCCTTTGCGAGATTGGTAATCTCCAGAGAATTCTGGAAGCTCTCCCTTATCGCAACTATTACAATGTCGAAGTTGTTAAGTCCCAGGGCCTGCAGCACGTCCGGATTCGTACAGTCTCCGATACGGGCACTCGTTACTTCCGTGAAGTAATCCCTGATCTGTTCCTCGCTCTGGTCGATAATCATGATCTCATTGTCAAATTCAAGCAATTTGTTGCAGAGATGCTGACCGAACTTTCCCATGCCGATAATTAATATTGACTTCATATCTTAACCCTCCGCTATCCGACATTAATCCGCTCTTCCGGATATCTGATGTATGCCTGTCTCTTGTTACTCTTAAATGTTATGGCAAATGTCACCGTTCCTATTCGTCCGGAGAACATCATTATCATTAATATTATCTTGGACACCGGCAGCAGACTTCGTGTTATGCCCGCCGACAGCCCGACGGTGCCCATTGCGGAAAATACCTCAAGCAGCACGTCGTCAAGCGGCAGCCTCTGTATGCAGGAAATGATAAGCAGCGCTGCCACGATAATACTTACGTTAAGTCCGAATACCATGGATGTCATCTTGATATTCTCATCGCTTATGCGGCGTTTAAAGATACGCGTTCCCGTGGCACGTGCAAGATTTGAGAAAATATACGATGCCATCACGAGAACGGTTGTCGTCTTAACACCGCCCGCGGTGGAGCCTGAGTTTCCTCCGATAAACATGAACATGCAGGTAAGGAGCTTACTTGCCTGAGTCATGTTCTCGACATCAAGCGTGTTAAATCCTGCGGTTCTAGGTGTAACCGATGCGAATGTGGCAGAAAGAATCCTCTCGCCCGGATTCATATCGGCAAAAAGATTATCATGCTCGAATATAAGAAACAGTATCGTTCCTCCGACCACAAGAATCCCCGTCATAAGAAGCACAACCTTGGAATGAAGACTGTATTTCCTGATGTTAAACTTCTTGTCGATAATATCGTCCCATACTATAAATCCGAGTCCGCCGACAATAACAAGCACCATAACGGTTATTAGGATAACGGGATTATTCCAGACCGTCGTAAGCGACGAATATTCGCCGTACCTGCCCATAAGGTCGAATCCCGCATTACAAAATGCCGATATCGAGTGGAATATACCGTACCAGATACCCTTACCCACTCCAAGCATCGGTATAAACTGCGTACACAGGATGGCGGCACCTATCATCTCGATAATTATCGTTCTTCTGAATATCCTCTTTAAGGTACCCGTAATCCCGTCGAGCTGGAACGAATATATGCTTTCCTGGAGCATGTTTCGCATATTAAGCCCGAGTCGCCTTCGAAATATCGAATAAACTATCGCGCTGATGGTGATGATTCCAAGACCGCCAATCTGAATCATGGCAAGAATGACAATCTGTCCGAATATCGTCCAATGGTTGAACGTATCAACCACGATAAGCCCCGTCACACAGGTTGAGCTTACGGCCGTAAAGAGGCAATCAAAAAAATGGGTAACATTCCCGTCTTTTGATGCTATCGGCAGCATCAGAAGGAAGGTTCCCGCAAGTATTACCATTATGAATCCCAGGGCCATTATCTGAGCATGGGACATGCCCTTTTTTCTCCTGTTACCGGCCATGGCCGCCTCCTGTTACAAATATGCGTAAAGTTCTTCAGGCTTATCGATTATCTTATCCGCAGGTGCGATCTTTTCCAGCTCGCTCCTCGGTCTGAATCCCCAGCTTACAAGCACCGTATCTACGCCCGCATTTGCGCCGAGCTGCCCGTCAACCTCGGAATCTCCGACAAAGAGCACTTCGCCTGCTTTAAGCCCCGTATGATCGAGCATCATATTCATCATCGTAGGGTCGGGCTTTTTTGGTATCTCATCAGTCCTGCCGATGGTATGCTCCGTAAGCCCGGGGAAAAATCTCTCCGTCAGGCGCTTCGCCGCATCGTCGTTTTTATTGGTAACGACCGCGAGGCGATACCCCTTTTCCTTAAGGCCTTCAAGCAGCTTATTCATCCCGTCGTAGGGCCTGGTGTTATTTTCGGAGTTCGCGTTATAGTATTCCACGAATTCCCCGTAAGCTTTAATAAAATCATCTTCGCTTATATCCTGTGGCAAAAACGTCTTTAAAAGATTAACAACTCCTCCTCCGAGATTCGGTATAACGTCGCTTTCGGTCACGGGCGACTGTCCCGCATACTCAAGCGTGTGGTTAACCGCATCGGTCAGATCCGCAGACGTATTAATCAAAGTACCGTCCAGGTCAAAAAATATACCCTTATATCTCTTCTTACTCATGGCACTCCCCTCCCTCAAAGCCACTCTGTCCATGACCGCCTTAACAGGCTTGTACAGGACAAGAAATACAATAAAATTGCTGATTCCGTGTATTATATCAAAAGGAATGCCGGATATCCACCATCCGAGAGCCGTCGCCGGTCCCGATATGGCAAATGTGGTGATTGCGCAAAGGGCACCGAATAAAAATCCGAACGCCCCCGCCTCCACACAGTAAAGCGCATAAGAATTTCTTTTTCTTGTAAGCATAGTTATCGCCACAAGAAGGGGCCATACATACA